>NZ_VSRL01000389.1 GCF_012184385.1 Lentzea indica | reverse complement strand
CAAGGACTCCACAACTCCACCGAGCCAGAGTGCTCACCCACCAGCGGCCACAGGCCGAGCCTGCCAGAAACGGCCGGCTCAGCACTCATTAGCCGAGCCAACCGCGAAGGCGAAGCCGAGCCGTCCTTCACACACAACGTGGGTGGGGTGGTCCCGTCACGAGTCGCGCTGACGCGTTGTGCCGCGCCCGAGGGGATAGGTCAAGTCGACACGCTTTTCGTCGACTTGACCTATCCCCTCGGGTGTGGCTGCCTCCGTGCGACTCGTGACGGGACCACCCCACACCAACAGCACCACCTACGCAGCCGCAAGCCGCCCAAAGCAACAGAGAGGATGTTGTGGCGGGATCACCTGGGCTGGTCTGACCCTCAAAGCAACTGACCGCGGTGTCCTTCGCCGGATCTGTCGTCCGGCCTGGGTGGTCTCGCTGCACGTCACCAGGCGGGCGGAAGTGACCTGATAGGAGCCTGTCGCCACAGGACCCATCTCTGTTCTGTCCGCCCCGCCCGGCCCGGTGCGTGCCGTCCCAGCCAGGTCTCAGCGAGCAAGGACGACAGGTCTCAGAATGCCCCATCAGCACGACCGCACCCACATCACGGTGTTCGGCGGGGTCGACACCCACACCGACACCCACCACGCCGCCGCACTGGACCACCACGGCCAGGTCCTGGGCGACGCCGAGTTCCCCGCCACCCCCGAGGGCTGCACACAACTGTTCGACTGGCTATCCGGCTTCGGCCCAGTCACCAAAGTCGGCGTCGAAGGCACCGGCTCCTACGGCAAACAACTCGCCACCCTGCTGCGCCACAACAACATCGAGGTCCGCGAAGTCTCCCGGCCCAACCGCCGAACACGCCGCAACCACGGCAAATCCGACGTCATCGACGCCATCAACGCCGCCCGCACCGCCCTGTCCGGCGACAACACCTCCACACCCAAAACCGCCGCGGGACCCGTCGAGTCCATCCGCGCACTCCGAGTCGTCCGCGGCGGCGCGGTCAAAGCCCGCACCGCCGCCCGCAACGAACTCACCAACCTCATCACCACCGCGCCCGCCACACTCCGCGAAGCCTTGCGCGGCAAGAAAGGCAGGGCACTACTCACCGCCTGCGCCGCCCTGACCCCAGACCTCGCCCGGCTCACCAACCCCACCCACGGCACCATGCTCGCCCTACAGGCCATGGCCGAGCGGATCACCAACCTCAACCAGCAGATCACCCAGCTCGACAAACACCTCGACCCCCTGGTCGCGACCACCGCCCCAGCCTGGTCAGCCTGCTCGGAATCGGCACAGACGTCGCCGGCCAGCTCCTCGTCACTGCCGGCGACAACCCCGAACGACTCCACAGCGAGGCAGCCTTCGCCAAACTCTGCGGCGTCGCACCACTACCCGCCTCATCCGGACGCACCGACCGGCACCGCCTCAACAAAGGCGGCGAACGACAAGCCAACCGAGTCCTGCACGTCGCCGTCGTCGTCCGCCTCCGCTACTGCCCACGCACCCACGCCTACCTGCAACGACGCACCGAACAAGGCCTCACCAAACGCGACATCATCCGCTGCCTCAAACGCTACGTCCTCCGCGAAGCCCACACCGCGATCATGAAAGACCTCGCAGCCACCGCTTGACATCTATAGGAGCGTCAGGCGTGCCATCAACCCGCCGACGGCGCTGGACAGGTCTTTGATCAGATTGGCGGGGTCTGGGGCGGAGCCCCAGAAAGCAACCGGCACACCAGCACGCAACCCAACCACCCCAACGGACAACAAACCGCCACCGCCGACGCAACCGGGGGACGACTTACGGAACTGAAGCGACCCGCCAAAGGGCACCCCCAACACCACCCAACAGACCACAAACCAGACACAGCACCCCGCCCTGACCAGCACCTTCACCCCCACCCGGCAAATCCAAAAAAATCCCCGAAAACCAGCGCAACGATGCGCCAACTCGTACGTCTATGTGGGTGTCGCAAGCAGCACAGCCAAGGACCGTTCGGGCGGCCCAAGGCAAGGGGGAGCAGCCTGCAGACGAAGGGGAGCGAAGGGACGGCGGGGGCCGAACTTCGCGGCGAGGTGCGGCCGGACCGAACGGGAGAGCGGTCCGGCCGCACTGTCCGCCCCACAACTCAGCCTGGGTCCACGCAGCTCAGACCCATAGGCGTCAAAAATTGTCAGACCCCCAGAGCATCATCAACCGCGTGAGGCCTTCAACCCCGCGGGAGAGCTCAAAATGGATCACGTACTGGCGAACGTGCTGCACGAACGTGTGTTCGCAATCCTCAACCAGCTGGAATCTCCGGAAACGGCAAGGCTGGTCGCAGCATGGCGCACTCTGCTCCGCCAGCACGAGCCGACAGAGAGCGGGGCCTGCAAGGCGTGCGGCCCACGATGGCGCAGACACATGTGCTCGGTCTGGCGGGTAGCCGCCAACTACTTCATCCGGCACGAGCAGCGCTACAGCGACGCCAGGGGCTCCTGAGCCACGTGAGGCCCCTGAACCACCCGGACCCACACCGCGAGGTGGGTCAGCCGCAGACAAGCCGTCAGAAAGCTACTGAGCCGTAGTTCAGCAAAGGTCGAACCAGAACCCCGAAGAACCGAAGATCAGACGGTCACGCCACGAGCGTTGAGCCACGTCAGCGGGTTGATCTTCTGGCCGCCCGGGTTCCAGACCTCGAAGTGCAGGTGAGGGCCGGTGGAGAAACCGCGGTTGCCCATCCGGGCGATCTGCTGCCCCGCCTTGACCTTCTGGCCCTCACGGACGTTGAACGTGTCGACGTGGCCGTAGACGGTGATGGTGCCGTCCTCGTGCTGCACGCGAACCCAGAGACCGAACCCGGAAGCGGGCCCCGCCTCGATCACCTCTCCGTCGGCGACGGAGAGGATCGGGGTGCCGATGGGGCCGGCGATGTCGATGCCGAGGTGCATGGTGCCCCAGCGGCCGCCGTAGCCGGAGGTGAAGTCACCGGCGGCGGGGCGGACGAACTTCGGGCGCTTCTTCTCGGCCTCGGCGGCCTCGCGCTGGGTGGTGAGCTGCTGGCTGCGCAGGAGCTTGGCGGCCTCGGCGGAGCCTTCCGACGTCGTCTTGGCGACCGCGAGGATCTGCGGCGCGGAGGCGGTGTCACCGCCAACGCCGTCGAACGTGGCGGCGCCGTCGGAGTGGTTCGCGAGGTGGAGGTCCTTCTTGCTGTCGTCCGAGGCGGCCTGCAGGGTCTGACCTGCGCCTGCCGCGGCGAAAGCGCCTACTGCGACGGCGGCGACGACGATTCGTCCGCGAAGCGCCGACGGTGGCGGGGGAAGCCTGTGGGAGCTGACGGTGCGCGTGGAGGCACGGTCGACCGCCTCATCAAGCGCAGCACTGCGTTCATGGCCGCCGGGGGAGCGGTGGTGACTCAAAGCTTGCCCTTCCGCCTTCGGGGAGCCTGATCTGTGGACCGCCGGGCGGGGGATTCCCGGTGAGTCAGATTTCGGGGTTCTGACTCGGTGTCCTTCTGTGATCAGACCGTGACAACGGACCGGGGGACAGTAACGGCGGGGAGCCTCGGAGGGCAAACCCCAGTTCGTTATGTCGTCCGAACGGGCGGCAACCAGCTGGTTTCAACTGTCAACTGTGACCGTCGGTAGCTTCGGGCGGCCGACACGCCTCGCCGCCAGCGGCGATGGGGTGGCCCAAAGAGTCATCCGATCGGGTGATGGCAGTCACAACTACGTGAAGCGTCCTCGTGTCAACCGGCAAAGAAAGGTGACCTGAATCACGTATCTGGTGCTCCTCGACGAGTAATGACGAGTGCTCCAGTCGGGCGTTGCGCTGCGGGACGATGATCTGATCCATCTCCGACCACACGACGACGAACCGCGTGCCGCACGGCCGGCAGGGCTCGGCGAGCTCTTCCAGGAGCTCGGAACCGGGCCGCAGCTGCTTGGTCAGCGGAGTCGGCAGCAGATAAGCGGCGAGCGTGCCTTTGTGCGGCGTTCCGAGTGTTACGAGAGTGCGGACGCGTGAGTCGCCGTGCAGCCGTTGCACGTAGTACCTGGCGATGAGACCGCCGAGCGAATGGCCGACGACGTGCACCTGATCCGCGCCGGTCTGCTCGCAGATGCGCTCGATGTGTGCGCCCAGCAACGCGGCCGAGCGGCGGACGTCCCCGGTCAACGCCGTCAGCACGCTGTAGTTGATGGCGTGTACGACCCCGAAGCCCCGCCTTCGCAGTGCCCCCGACAGCACCGCGAAGGCGGAGCGGTTGTCCCCGATGCCATGCACCAACACGATCGGGGTGCCCGCCGCGTCCATCGCCGAAACCACCAGTCCGCGCTGGCGTGGTGGCAGGCCATCGGTGCGGTAGTGCCGGAACTGGCCGTCCGGGCGCAGCTTCTCGGTGATCGCCCCCCACGGGTAAAGCACCGTGTGGGCCGTCAACCAGGCCGCTTCCATCGCGACCCCGCGCATCCCGCCGGGTGTGGCCATGGCGCGCAACGCGACCTTGACCTCTTCGGCGACGTCGCGTGCGGTGTGCACTCCCCAACCGGCGCGGTCGAGAACTGCGTCAGTCAGACGCGTGATCCACGACCGGCTGTTATCGCTCACATCAGCGACGGTAAGTGATGAAGTCACCGGCTAGCAGTACCCGGCAGATGTTTTCCACATGCGAACGAATTTCGTCTCAGTAGGTCGCGCCCGTTCGGCTCCACCATCGCCGCGCGACCGGATGTCACCGCTGCGCGACCGGATATCCCAACCGCCGTGCGACCAGATATCACTGGTGACACGGAACCCACCACCGCTCTTGCTAGGTTCCCCCGCGATGACTCGAACCGAGCTCGAGAACCAGACCCCGGCGGCCGCCAGGCTGCGCACCTCGTGGGCCCTCGCCGCGGCAGGCTCCCTTCTTCTCGCGGCCGGCCCGCTGCTCGGCGTGGTCGACGGAGCGGAACCCGCCTACACGTCGTGGCCGCTGCTCGCCCTGCTGGCGCTGTTGCCGCCGGTGGTCGCGGGTGTGCTGCTGATGCGCGGCAGGCCGTTCGTGGCCGCGGGGCTGATCGCCGCGGTGGGCGTGTTCGCCTTCGGCCGCCTGCTCAGCGACCTCCAGATCGTCGTCGACGCGATGGCCGTGGCACGGCCTGAGCTGTTCCGGCCGTCCACTCTCATCGCGGTCACCCCGGCGGCGGGTGCGTGGTCGCTGATCGCCGGGTACGTGCTGGTGATCGCGGGCGGTGTGCTGGCGGCTGGTCGCGCGGGCATGCCGGCGGACGAGTCGGAGCCTGCGGGCCTCGTTGCCCTGCACGTGATCACCGCCGCCTGGGCGACGGTCGGGTTGCCTGGGCAAGCCGTTCACTGTCGGCGGACCCGTTCCAGCTCGACCGCGGGCCGTGGGACCTGCCGGTGCTCGGGCTGACCGGCGGGCTGCTGGTGGCACTCGCAGCGCGCTCGCGATCGCGCTCGCGGCCAGCTCGCCCGACCCGGACACCCGCCAGGGTGGCGTTCTCGGCGTGTCGCTCGCCCTGCTCAGCGTCGTGCTGCCGTGGTTGGTGGCGGGAACCGTCGCCTCCGGTCTCGGCATCACCGTGGGCCCGGTGCTCGCTTTGCTGGCCGCGCTGGCACTGCCCGCCCTGCCCCTGCTCGCCAGGTTGGTGCGGCTGCTGCGCGGGAAGCGCGACGAGACGCGCGACCTCACGTTGCCGTCGGTCCGGCGCATGCACGTGGCGGCAGGTGTCCTCAGCGTGCTCGCCGCCGCTGCGATGCTCATCGGCGCGGTCGTGCCGCAGCTCGTCCTCACCACGGGTGGCGAGGCGCCCGAGCTGGCGTCCGCGAACCTGCTCTGGCCGGCCGGTCTCGCGTGGTG
>NZ_VSRL01000388.1 GCF_012184385.1 Lentzea indica | reverse complement strand
GAAGGCGATGGTCGAGGTCTTCCCGCAGCTCGCCGGCACGCACGTCGACTACTGCTGGGGCGGCCTGGTCGACATGAGCATGGACCGGATGGTGCACGCGGGCGAGCACGACGGGTTGTTCTACTCGGTCGGCTACTCCGGCCACGGCGTCCAGATGGCCACGCACATGGGCAAGCAGATGGCCGACTACATGAACGGCACGACCGCCGCCAACCCCTGGCGCGACCTGTCCTTCAAGCGGATCCCCGGCCACTTCGGCCCGCCCTGGTTCCTCCCGTTCGCGGGCGCCTACTACAAGTTCAAGGACTACATCAAGTGACGGCGTCCCTTGGCCGGGCCACGCCGGACGTGGCGGCCCAGGGCGAGAACGGCAGGCGCTACCTCGACTTCTCCACGGGCGCGGATCACCACCGCCCGAGGGACGTGGAGGCGGCCCTGCGGGTCGCCAGGCAAGCCACCGGCAGACGGAACGTCCTGGCCTGCCGCGGAGATGTGCCCGCCGGCTCCGTCCTGGTGACCGGCGTTGTGGCCATCCCGTTCCCGATGACCCACCACCACGGCAGGGACACCGACACGGCGACCCGGTTCGCGTTGCGGGAACTGGACCGCGTCCTGCGGACGATCTCCTCCCCCTCGGACACGGCCGCGATCATCGTGGAGCCGGTGCTGAGCGAGGACGGCTGCGTGCCCGCCACGACCGCCTTCATGAAGGGGCTGCGCGAACGCGCCGACCGCCACGGCTTCCTGCTGATCATCGACGAGGTGCGGACCGGCTTCGGCCGCACCGGGCGGTTCTGGGGTCACGAGCACTTCGGCGTGACGCCCGACGTTCTGGTCACCGGCGAAGGGCTCGCCGCCTCCGAGGAACTGGTGCGCAACGCCGAGGTGATGGGCGCCCGGCTGCGAGCGGGACTGCAGGCCGTCGGCGCCTCCGTCCGCGCCATCGGGGATGTGCGCGGCCTCGGGCTGATGCTCGCCACCGAGTTCGTCACCGCGGACGGCCACCCCGACGGGGAGACCGCCGCCCGCGTGCAGCGCGCGGCGCTGGAGCAGGGACTGCTCGTGCAGCTGTGCGGTACGTGGAACCACGTCGTGCGGATGACTCCGGAGCTGGTGATCGACGAGGCCGGTGTCGACGAGGCGCTGCGCGCGTGGGCCGCTGCCGTGGCTGCCGAGGTGTGGCGACGATGACGGACCTGGAGCAGCTTCTGGCCGAGACCGCGCCGGGGATGCGGCTGGAGATCGGCGCCGGTGGAACCGCGGCCTACGCGTATGACGCCTCCAACTACCGCGTGCCGCCGGTCGCCGTGGCCTTCCCCAGGTCCACAGAGGACGTCCGCGCGATCCTGCGAGCCTGCCGTGAGCTGGGTGTTCCTGTCACGGCACGGGGCGGCGGCACGAGCATGGCGGGCAATGCCGTCGGTCGGGGTGTTGTGATCGACCTTTCGCGCCACCTGAATCAGGTGCTCGATGTCGACGTGGAGTCCCGCACGGCGCGGGTGCAGGCCGGAGTCGTCCTCGACGACCTGCGGGACACCGTCGCGCCGCACGGGCTCACCTTCGGCCCGGACCCTTCGTCGCACAGCCGCTGCACGATCGGCGGCATGATCGGCAACGACGCGTGCGGCAACCGCTCCGTGCGGCACGGCCGCACCAGCCGTCACGTCGAGGCGCTGGAGATCGTCACCGCCGACGGTGTGCTCGCCGTCGCCGACCACAGCGGACTGCACGCCGTAGATCCCGGCGACGAAGCCCTGATCGACCAGCTCGCCGCACGCGTGCGCAGTCTGATCGCGGACAACCTCGCGCCGATTCGCACCGAGCTGGGTCGCATCCCTCGCCAGGTGTCCGGCTACCAGCTGCACCACCTGTTGCCGGAGAACGGCTTCGACCTGGCCCGCGCACTCGTCGGAACCGAGGGCACCTGCGCGGTCGTCGTGGGCGCGACGGTGCGCCTGGTGACCGTGGCCCCGGCGTCGGCGCTGCTGGTGCTCGGCTATGACGACGTCGTGGACGCCGCCGAGGACGTGCCGGAGATCCTCCCGTGGTCCCCCACCACGGTGGAGGGCATGGACGAGGCCATCGTCGCCACCATGCGAGCGCGCCGCGGCCCGGACTCGGTCACCGGCCTGCCTGGTGGGCGGGCGTGGCTGTACGTGGAGCTCGACGGCGGGGACGAGACGGACGTCCACGCCGCGCGGGCGAGTTGCTCGACAAGCTCAAAGCCCTTGGACGGCTGCGCGACGGCCGGGTGGTCGACACCGAGGCACAGCTGCGGTCGCTGTGGCGAGTCCGCGAGGACGGTGCCGGACTGGCGGCCCGTCTCCGTCGACGGCGGCGAGTCGTGGCCGGGCTGGGAGGACGCGGCGGTCGCGCCCGAGCGCCTTCCCGGCTACCTGCGTGACTTCCGCGCGCTGCTCGCGGCCCACCAGCTCACCGGTGTCCTTTATGGACATTTCGGTGCCGGGTGCGTCCACGTGCGCATCGACTTCGACTTCGCGACGGACACCGGCCGGGCGGCTGCTCGCCGGTTCCTGTGCGAGGCGGCTGAGCTCGTCGTGCGGCACGGCGGCACGCTGTCCGGCGAGCACGGCGACGGGCGAGCCCGCGGCGAGTTGCTGGAGGTCATGTACAGCCAGCCGGTTCTCCGCGCGTTCGCGGCCTTCAAACGGATCTTCGACCCGGACGGCCTGCTGAACCCCGGCGTGATCGTGGCGCCTGCCCCGCTGGACGCCGATCTGGCTCTCGAGGCACCGCGGCCGGATGGCCGTCCCACGCTGTTCACCTACCCGCACGACGAAGACGGTTTCGACGGCGCCGCACGGCGGTGCGTCGGGGTCGGCCGCTGCCGCAGCCACACCGGCGGCGTCATGTGCCCCAGCTACCGCGCCACCGGTGAGGAAAACCACTCCACCCGCGGCCGCGCCCGGCTGCTGCAGGAGATGCTGCGCGGTGAAACGATCCGCGATGGCTGGCGGTCGGCGGAAGTCCGCGACGCACTGGATCTGTGCCTGTCGTGCAAGGCCTGCTCGACCGACTGCCCGGTGGGCGTGGACATGGCGACCTACAAGGCCGAGTTCCTGCACCACCACTACCGCGGCCGGCTCCGGCCCCGTTCCCACTACTCGCTGGGCTGGCTGCCGCTCACCTCGGTGCTCGCCGGACATTTCGCGCGGCCCCTCAACGCGGTGCTGCGCGGACCGTTCGGCAAGCTCGCGGCCCGGCTGGGCGGTGTCACCACCCGCCGCGCCATCCCCTCCTTCGCGCCGCGCCGTGCGCTGCGCAGGGCCTTGCGCCGCAAGAGCGACAAGCCGGTCGTGCTGTTCTTCGTCGACAGCTTCACCAGGGCCTTCCGACCCCAGGTCGCCGCCGCCACCTCTCGCGTGCTCGACGCCGCGGGTACCCCGTGCGTGCCGGAAACCGGGCTGTGCTGTGGTCTGACCTGGGTCAGCACCGGTCAGCTGTCGGTCGCGCGCCGGGTGATGGCCAGGACGGTGGCGCGGCTGGACCGCGGCCCGCACCGCGACCTGCCCATCGTCGTCGCTGAGCCCAGTTGCGCGGCGGCTCTGAAACGAGACGTGCCCGAACTGCTGGGCACCGACGCCGCCCGCCGGGTCGCCGCTCGCGTGCACACCCTCACCGGCGCACTGACCGATCTGTCCACTTCGGACTGGGCGCCGGACGTGCCGGACTCCGTGGTGCTGCAGACGCACTGCCACGAGTACGCGACCTTCGGCAGCCGACGTCCGCACGACCTGCTGCGCAAGATCGGCGTGCGGAAGGTGACCGAGGCAGAGGGCTGCTGCGGGCTCGCCGGCAACTTCGGCTTCGAGGCCGAGCACTACGAGACCTCGATGGCCGTCGCGGACCGGTCGTTGCGGCCGCGCCTCGACGAGGAACCCGATGCGGTGGTCGTCGCCGACGGCTTCAGCTGCGCGACCCAGGTCGAGCATCTGGCCGGCGGCCGGGGCGCCCTGCACCTGGCTGAGCTCCTCGACCCCGGAGAGAAGCCCTGACGCCGGAAAGCCGCGCCTCACCAAGTGGGGCGCGGCTTTCCGGTGTCAGGACGCCGTGTAGCTGTCGTCCACGGGGAGGACGGCACAGGTGATGTACGAGGATTCCTTGCAGGCCATGAAGAGCATCGCGTCAGCGACTTCTTCCGCAGTGGCGAGCCTGCGCAGCGGGATGTCCTGCTCCCTGGTGCGCTGGTGCGCTGGTGGGCACGGGATCAGGCCTGCGCTGGAACGACGCCTCGACGACGGGAGGCGGGGTCAGGCCCGGCGCACGGCCGTGGTTGCCGGCCGAGAAGGTCCCCGGGAGGCCCCGCTGGTGGAGCCTCCCGATCCCGGTGCGGCTCAGATGCCGAGCAGCGGTGGCACTTGGGAGAGGGCGGTGACTTCGTGGTAGCTGTAGCCGGGGGTGCTGGGCTCGAACCCGCGGTTGACGTGGACCTTGTGCGTGACGCCGAGGTCGTTGCAGACCATCAGGTCGTAGCGCGGGCTGGCGGAGACGTGCAGGACGTCCTTGGGGCCGCACCCGAGCTGGTCGAACATGTACTCGAACGCCTGGTACCTCGGCTTGTAGGCCTGGGCCTGCTCGGCGGTGAAGACCGCGTGGAAGGGCGCGCCCAGCTTCTCCACGTTGCTCATCACCTGACTGTCGTCCGCGTTGCTCAGGATGACGAGGGGGTAACGGGACGCCAGAGCCCGCAGCGCCTCGGGCACCTCGGGGTACGGGCCCCACGTCGGCAGGGCGTCCACGATCGCCTGTCCGTCGGCCTCCCGGTACGGCAGGCCGAAGCGAGCCAGGGTCTTTCGCAGCGAATCGTGCATCACGGCGTAAAAGGGCTTCCACGGCCCCAGTACTTCGTCAAGACGCTGCCACTGGAAGCTTTTCATGAAGTCGTCCATCTGATCAGCCGGCACCACGTCTGCGAGCAGCTCGCGCGTCATCGCCGCGAGCTGCCAGCGGATCAGCGTCCCGTGCATGTCGAACGTGATGTATTTCGGCTCGAAGTCGATCATTCGCGTTTCTCTCTTTCTTGACTGGACGCCTCGGCGGTGAAGAAGAGGTGGCCGTCCCGCATGCGGAGAGGGCACGACACTTCACGTACTGCGCTCGGCACTGTCGACGCTGCGTAGCGAGTCGGCCAGCGAGGAGACATCCGCCTCGACTCAGCTGAGCGCCTCGCTGCTGGACAGACCGTACCACACTTCGTTCCAGTTCCAACCTGAAACTTTTCCTGGCTGAGGCGTTGACAGTCCGTAGTGGGCGGCCTAGCGTCAGGTCACCCCACCACGTCGGCTGGAAGGGTGTCCGTGAAGACCGCGACCACTCGTCCGACATACGTCCGAAAACCAGCTAGCTGACCATCGGCCGGCTCACCTCCACCGGTTCCGACGGATTCCTGGCCGATTTGCCGCGCCCGGGTGTGCGGGATTTCCCGACCCGCACCCCACGGGTTGAACAACTTCGCGCTACCCGCCGCGAGGCCCATCGGCGCCCCCCCGTGCGCACAATTCTTCTCTCTTGATGAAGGAGTGGCCGAAATGCGACTCAAAAGACTTCTGTGTGCCGTGACCGCCGCGACGTCCGTGACACTCGCCCTCGTAGCGTGCGGATCGGTCGACGCCACCCAGAGCGGCAGGCCCGACCAGGCGGCCGAGCACACCGACGACATCTCGGCCGGCGTGCAGCCGGACCCGGCGGCGGTGAAGCTGCTGCCCGAGTCGGTGAAGGCCAAGGGCAAGATCTCGGTGGCGATGGACCTGTCCAGTCCGCCCACGACGTTCCTGGCGAAGGACAACAAGACCCCGATCGGGTTCAACCCGGACATGGCGCGGCTGATCGCGGCCAAGCTCGGGGTGAAGCTGCAG
>NZ_VSRL01000387.1 GCF_012184385.1 Lentzea indica | reverse complement strand
CAAGGACTCCACAACTCCACCGAGCCAGAGTGCTCACCCACCAGCGGCCACAGGCCGAGCCTGCCAGAAACGGCCGGCTCAGCACTCATTAGCCGAGCCGCTTTTCACACACAACGCGGGTGGGGTGGTCCCGTCACGAGTCGTGCTGGGGTTGTTGCCGCGCCCAGGGAGGAGGGTCAAGTCGACACGCTTTTCGTCGACTTGACCCTCCTCCTCGGGTGTGGCTGCCTTCGAGTGCGACTCGTGACGGGACCACCCCACGCCAAACGCAACCCACCTACGCAACAGAAAGCCGCCCAACGCAACCGGCGTGCCATCTACCCGCGCGCGGCGCTGGACAGGTCTTTGATCAGATTGGCGGGGTCTGGGGCAGCGCCCCAGGAAACGCAAACAACCGCCAGCCAAACAACGCAACGCGCCCACCTACGAACAACAAACCGGCAGCCGCCAACGAAACAGGGAGACGGCCTACGTACCAGACGCGCCCAACCAACCAAGGCGCCCCACCGCACCAGACACGCCACCAGCAACACAGAGACGCCAACACACCAAACGCACCCAGGACCCGCAAACAAGGCCAAAGGGCCCCGAGGCAAAGCCTCAGGGCCCTTCAGACACGTTCCAAGCAGAACGTCACGCCACGGTGGAAGACCCACCAGCAGCAGCCAACTTCTCCACAGCGGTCTTGGAGAACTTGTTGGCGGTGACGTCGAGCTTGACGCTGACATCACCGTTGCCCAGCACCTTGACGAGCGAGCCCTTGCGGACCAGCCCGGCCAGCACCAGCGCGGCAACGTCGACCGAACCACCCTCGGGGAACGAGGCGGCGATGTCGGAGACGTTCACGACCTGGTACTCGGTGCGGAACGGGTTCTTGAAGCCCTTGAGCTTCGGCAGCCGCATGTGCAGCGGCATCTGGCCACCTTCGAAGCGCGGCGAGACGTTCTTGCGAGCGCCCGTGCCCTTCGTACCGCGGCCGGCGGTCTTGCCCTTGGAGCCTTCACCACGACCAACGCGGGTCTTGGCGGTCTTGGCTCCGGGGGCGGGACGCAGGTCGTGAATCTTGATGGTCACGACTGGACCTCCTCAACAACCACCAGGTGACGCACGGCGTGGATCAAGCCGAGCACCTGGGGGGTGTCCTCACGCACGACCGACTGGCGGATCTTGCGCAGCCCGAGGGTGCGCATCGACTCGCGGTGGTTGTGCTTCGTACCAATGGTGCTCTTCACCTGGGTGATCTTCAGCTGAGCCATGATCACACCCCCTGGCCCGCGCGAGCGCGGATCATGCCGGCGGGAGCCACGTCCTCGAGGGGCAGGCCACGACGGGCCGCGACCTCTTCCGGACGCTGCAGGCCCTTGAGGGCCGCCACGGTCGCGTGCACGATGTTGATCGCGTTGTCGGAGCCCAGGGACTTCGACAGCACGTCGTGCACGCCGGCGCACTCGAGGACGGCGCGGACAGCGCCACCCGCGATGACACCGGTACCGGCCGAGGCCGGACGCAGCAGGACCACACCAGCGGCCTTCTCACCCTGGATCGGGTGGGGGATGGTGCCGGCGATGCGAGGCACGCGGAAGAAGTTCTTCTTCGCTTCCTCGACACCCTTGGCGATGGCCGCGGGAACTTCCTTGGCCTTGCCGTAGCCGACGCCGACCATGCCGTCGCCGTCACCGACAACCACGAGGGCGGTGAAGCTGAAGCGACGACCACCCTTGACCACCTTGGAGACGCGGTTGATCGCAACCACGCGCTCGAGGTGGGGGGTCTTCTCCTGGGCCGCGCCGCCGCGGCCGCCGTCACGACGGTCGCGGCGCTCTCCGCGCTCGCCCCCGCCGCCTTCGCGACGCGTACGTCCTGGCATCAGGCGTCCCTCTCAATTCCAGTGATCATCATTGTCAGAACTCCAGCCCCGCCTCGCGAGCGGCATCCGCCAGAGCAGCGATCCGGCCGTGGTACGCGTTGCCACCACGGTCGAACACGACCGTCGTGATGCCGGCGTCCTTGGCACGGGCCGCGGCCAGCTGGCCGACCTTGGCCGCACGGGCCTTCTTGTCGCCGTCCAGGGCACGGACGTCGGCCTCCATGGAGGAAGCGGACGCGACCGTGTGGCCCTTGAGATCGTCGATGATCTGCACGGTGATGTGCTTCGACGACCGGTGCACGACCAGGCGCGGACGCTCGGCGGTGCCGTTGACCTTCTTGCGGAGGCGGAAGTGGCGACGGGCCTTCGCAACACGACGCCTGGTGGAGATGTCCTTGCCCACCGGCTTGCGCTTCGTAACAGTCGACTCGCTCATGTCACTTACCCGTCTTTCCGACCTTGCGACGGATCTTCTCGCCCGAGTACCGGACGCCCTTGCCCTTGTACGGGTCGGGCTTGCGCAGCTTGCGGATGTTGGCGGCGACCTCACCGACCAGCTGCTTGTCGATACCCGAGACGGAGAAACGGGTCGGGGTCTCCACCGCGAAGGTGATGCCCGCGGGGGCCTCGACCTTGACGGGGTGGGAGTAACCGAGCGCGAACTCGAGCTCAGAGCCCTTGAGCGCGACGCGGTAACCGACGCCGTGGATTTCCATCTTCTTTTCGTAACCCTGGGTCACACCGACGACCATGTTGTGCACCAGCGTGCGCGACAAGCCGTGGAGCGCGCGGTTGCGGCGCTCGTCGTTCGGGCGCTTGACCTCGAGAGTGCCGTCCTCGGCCTTCTCCACGATGATCGGCTCAGCGAGCGTGAGCGTCAGGAGGCCCTTGGGGCCCTTGACGCTGACGTCCTGGCCGGCGATGTTCACGTCGACCCCGGAGGGGACAATGATCGGCTGCTTACCGATGCGCGACATGTCTACTCCCCCTTACCAAACGTAGGCGAGGACTTCTCCGCCCACGCCTGCCTTGTTGGCCTGGCGGTCGGTCATGAGACCACCAGAGGTCGAAATGATCGCCACACCGAGGCCACCGAGAACTCGGGGCAGACCGGTGGACTTCGCGTACACGCGCAGGCCGGGCTTCGACACGCGGCGGAGGCCGGCGATGCTGCGCTCCCGGTTCGGGCCGTACTTCAGCTCGACGACGAGGTTCTTCGCGACCTCGCCCTCCTCGTCGCGGTACGAGGCGATGTAGCCCTCGCGCTTGAGGATCTCGGCGATGTTGGCCTTCAGCTTCGAGTGCGGCATCACGACCTTGTCGTGGTAAGCCGAGTTCGCGTTGCGCAGACGAGTGAGCATGTCTGCGATCGGGTCGGTCATCGTCATGGTGACCTGGTCAACCTTTCTCGCTGCGGTTCCCCAGCTCAGGGTCCAGACCCGCCCTCCCCCAGAACGAGGGAGGGACAGGACGGTCGTGTGCGGGCCTACAGCGAAGTAATGGAGCTTTGAATTACCAGCTGGACTTGCTCACGCCAGGCAGCTCACCGCGGTGAGCCATCTCGCGCAGGCAGATCCGGCAGAGGCCGAACTTGCGGAACACCGCGTGGGGGCGGCCGCAACGCTGGCACCGGGTGTAACCCCGGACCTTGAACTTCGGCTTCTTCGCGGCCTTGTTGATCAACGCCTTCTTGGCCATCGACTCAGTTCTCCTTGAACGGGAAGCCCAGGAGCTTCAGCAGCGCCCGGCCCTCCTCGTCGTTCGTGGCGGTGGTGACGACGGTGATGTCCATGCCGCGAGGCCGGTCGATAGCGTCCGGGTCGATCTCGTGGAACATCGACTGCTCGTTCAGACCGAACGTGTAGTTGCCGTTGCCGTCGAACTGCTTGCCCGAGAGTCCGCGGAAGTCGCGGATACGGGGCAGCGCGATCGTCAGCAGACGGTCGAGGAACTCCCACATGCGGTCGCCGCGCAGCGTGGCGCGCGCGCCGATCGGCATGCCCTCACGCAGCTTGAACTGCGCGATGGACTTGCGGGCCTTGCGGACCTCGGGACGCTGGCCGGTGATGATCGAGAGGTCCCTGACGGCACCCTCGATCAGCTTGCCGTCACGGGCGGCGTCGCCGACACCCATGTTGACAACGACCTTCACGACGCCCGGGATCTGCATCACGTTGGCGTAGTTGAACTGCTTCTGCAGCTCGCCGGTGATCTCGGCGCGGTAGCGCGTCTTGAGCCGCGGGATGATCTTCTCTGCGGTGGTCATGATCAGATGTCCTTCCCGTTACGACGGGAAATGCGGACCCGCTTGCCCTCGTCGTTCGTCCGGTAACCAACACGGGTCGGCTTGCCGTCCGAGTCGACCACCATCACGTTGGAGACGTTGATCGGGGCTTCCTGGGTCACGATGCCACCGGACTGCGCGCCCCGCTGGGTCTGCGTGATCTTGGTGTGCTTCTTGATCCGGTTGACGCCCTCGACCAGGACCTTGCCGGTCTCCGGGTAGGCCTGGATGACCTTGCCCTTCGCGCCCTTGTCCTTGCCGGCGATGACGACGACCGTGTCGCCCTTCTTCACCTTCATGGTCAGAGCACCTCCGGAGCCAGCGAGATGATCTTCATGAACTTCTTGTCGCGCAGCTCGCGCCCGACCGGGCCGAAGATGCGGGTGCCACGGGGCTCGTTGTCGTTCTTGATGAGCACGGCGGCGTTCTCGTCGAAGCGGATGTACGAGCCATCCGGACGACGGCGCTCCTTGACGGTGCGGACGATGACGGCCTTGACGACGTCACCCTTCTTCACGCCGGCACCGGGGATCGCGTCCTTGACGGTCGCGACGATGATGTCACCGATGCCCGCGTAGCGACGGCCTGAGCCACCGAGAACACGGATGCAAAGGATCTCCTTCGCACCAGTGTTGTCGGCGACACGAAGCCGCGACTCCTGCTGGATCACTTACTTGCTCCTGACCATTCCTGGCCCGCCGGATTTCCGACCCGACGGGCTCGGTCTGTCTACGGTGTTCAATCCCCTTGGGGACTTACTTGGCCTTCTCGAGGATCTCGACGAGCCGCCAGCGCTTGGTCGCCGACAGAGGCCGGGTCTCCATGAGCAGGACGCGGTCGCCGACGCCGGCCGAGTTCTCCTCGTCGTGCACCTTCACCTTGGTGGTGGAGCGCATGATCTTGGAGTAACGCGGGTGCTTCTTGCGGTCCTCCAGCGCAACCACGATCGTCTTGTCCATCTTGTCGGACACGACGAGGCCCTCACGGACCTTGCGGTCGTTGCGCTTCTCGGTCTGGACTTCGTTGCTTTCGGTCATGCCGCACCCTCACCAGTGGATTCCGGCGAAGCGGAGAGCCCGAGCTCCCGCTCCCGCATCACGGTGTAGATCCGGGCAATTTCGTGCCGGACCGTGCGCAGCCGCCGGTTGTTGTCGAGCTGGCCCGTGGCCATCTGGAAGCGAAGGTTGAAGAGCTCTTCCTTCGACTCCTTCAGACGCAGCACGAGCTCTTCCTCGGTGAGCTCACGCAGCTCGGAAGCGGTAGTACCCGCTGCCATCAGAACTCACCACCCTCACGCGTAACGATGCGGCACTTCATCGGGAGCTTGTGGATCGCGCGGCGGAGCGCCTCGCGAGCAACCTGCTCGTTCGGGAAGGCCATCTCGAAGAGGACGCGACCCGGCTTGACGTTGGCCACCCACCACTCCGGCGAACCCTTACCGGAACCCATGCGGGTCTCGGCCGGCTTCTTCGTGAGCGGACGGTCCGGGAAGATGTTGATCCAGACCTTGCCGCCACGGCGGATGTGGCGAGTGATGGCGATACGAGCGGACTCGATCTGCCTGTTCGTCACGTAGGCCGGCTCCAGAGCCTGGATGCCGTACTCACCGAAGGTGACCTTCGTGCCGCCCTTGGCAGCACCCGACCGCTTGGGGTGGTGCTGCTTGCGGTGCTTGACCCTGCGCGGGATGAGCATGACTCAGCTCTCCGTCTTCTCTGCAGCAGCCGGAGCCTCGCTGGCCGCCGAAGCGTCAGCTGCGGCACGACCGGCCTCGGTGCTCGTCGCGGTGGTGCCGCTGGCACCGGAACGACGGGCCCGGTTCGGACGTTCGCCCACGGTCGCGGCGCGGGGCCGCGGTCGG
>NZ_VSRL01000386.1 GCF_012184385.1 Lentzea indica | reverse complement strand
CGGGCGTCGGGTTCGTCCCGCAGGACCGGCACCACCAGGGTTACGTCGCGCAGATGTCCGTGGCGGACAACGGAACCCTCACCATCCCGGACCGGCTGGGCCGCGCGGGTTTCATCGACGGCCGCCGCCGGGACGGCCTCGCCCGCGCCATGATCGGCAATCTCGCGATCAAGACACCGGGACCGGAGCTACCGGTCTCCGGGCTGTCCGGCGGCAACCAGCAGAAGGTCGTGATGGCCCGTGCGCTGGCGAACGACCCGAAGCTGCTGGTGCTGATCAACCCGACGGCCGGCGTCGACGTGCGGTCCAAGGAGTTCCTCCTCGGCAAGGTCGGGGAGATCGCCGAGTCCGGCGCCGGCGTGCTCGTCGCCTCCGACGAGCTCGACGACCTGCGCAGGTGCGACCGGGTCCTGGTGGTGTTCCAGGGCCGCGTGGTCGCCGAGATCCCCCGCGGCTGGCACGACCACCAGCTCGTGGCCGCGATGGAAGGAGTCGACCTCGATGGCTGACACGACAGCCGTGACGACGGCCGCGACCGGCAGGCGGATCGCCTTCGCCCGGCTGCGCGACCTGGCGCTGATTCCCGCGATCATCGCGATCGCGGTCGTCGGCCAGCTGGTCAGTCCTGTCTTCCTGCGCGGCGACAACCTGATCAACGTGCTGCAGACCATGTCGGAGATCGCGATCTTGGTGCTAGCGCAGACGCTCGTGCTGATCGTCAAGAAGATGGACCTGTCGCTGGAGTCCACGGTCGGGCTGGCGCCCGGTGTCGCTGCCTGGCTCACCGTGCCGGTCGGTGCGGGCCACGGCCTCGGACTGCTGCCCGGCGGCTGGTCGGTGCCGGTCACGCTGGCGGTCGGCGTGCTCGTCGGCGTGATCAACGCGTTGTTCATCATCCGGTTCGGGCTCAACGGTTTCATCGTGACGCTCGGCATGCTGATCGTGCTGCGCGGCATCCTGACCGGCATCTCGGGAGGCCAGACGTTCTTCCGGCTGCCTCCGTCCATGCTCTACCTCGGCACGACGGAGTGGCTCGGCATGCCCGCATCGGTCTGGCTGTGCCTGATCCTGTTCGCCGCGGGCATCGTGCTGCTCGGCTTCACGAGCTTCGGCCGATCCCTCTACGCGATCGGCGGCAACGTCGACGCGGCGAGGGCGGCGGGCATCCGCACCGGCCGGGTGCTGTGGATCGTGATCGTGACGGCGAGCCTGCTCGCGGCGCTCAGCGGTCTGCTGTTGTCCGGACGGCTCGCCTCCGTCGCCTCCGCGCAGGGCAACGGGTACATCTTCACCGTGTTCGCCGCCGCCGTGATCGGTGGCATCAGCCTCAACGGCGGCAAGGGCACGATGTTCGGCGCCTTCACCGGCATCCTGCTGCTGTTCATGATCCAGAACGTGCTCACGCTCGCCGGCGTCCCCGCCCAGTGGATCGGCGCGCTCAACGGCACGATCATCCTCATCGCGCTGGCTCTGTCGCGCGTCACCGGCGGCAAGGTCCAGGAGTAGTCCCCACTCTGCATTCACGGGACAAGGAGTTTTGCGTGACGGACACCCCCTTCAACCGCAGGCGCTTCCTCGCCGCCACCGCACTGACGGCCGGAGCCGCGGCGTTACCCGGTGGCCCGGCGAAGGCCGCGGTGCCACCGCAGATCACGTTGCCCGACCGCGGCATCTACGACACGAGCCCGGCATCGTCCTGGGTGGACGGTTTCCTCACCGGCAACGGCGAGTACGGCGCCGTGCTGCACGGCGCGCCCGCGGCCGAGCGCGTGATCTTCAACTACCACCGGCTCGTGCTGCCCAACGGCACCCGTTCCCTCACCCCGCCCGTGCTCTCCGGGCGGCTCAACGCCGTGCGGGACAAGGCACTCGCCGGTGACTACGACGGTGCGAACAAGGACTTCGCGGCCGGCTGGTCGCTGCGCTGGACGCAGACCTACCACCCGGCGTACGAGCTGCGGATCGCCACTCCCGGCCTGACGGTCAACAACTACGGCCGCGTCACCGACTTCCGCACCGGCGAGGTCACCTCCAGCTGGACCGACAGCGCCGGCACGTGGACGCGCAGGGCGTTCGTCTCCCGTGCCGACAAGGTGATCGTCCACGAGCTCGTACCCGCGACCGGCCGCACGGTCGACGCCACGCTCAGCGTCAGCACCGCACTGGACGGAGCACCGTCGAGCGTCAGCTACACCACCCTGGCCACCATCTCGAACGGCAACGGCTACCTGAACCTGCGCGGCACCTACCCGTCGGGGCAGGGCGCATTCGGCTTCGAGGGCGTCACGAGGGTCGTGGCCACCGGCGGCACCGTCACCGCGAACGGCGCCACCATCGTCGTGGCCGGGGCGAGCAGGTTGCTGCTGCTGACGAAGCTCGACCAGTACGAGTCGGCCGCGTGGGACGCCAAGCCGTTGCACGCGGCGCTGGCCGCGATCGGCGCCGACTACGCCGCACTGCGCTCGCGGCACACCGCGATCCACACCGAGATGTACGACCGCTCGCGGCTGGACCTGAACGTGTCCGACGCAGACAGGAAGCTGTCCACCAGCGAGCTGATCACCCGGCAGAACAACAACAAGAACGTCATCGACCTCGCGTTGCTCGAACGGCTCTACGACAACGGCCGCTACCTCTTCATCAGCTCCAGCGGCATCCTGCCGCCGCGGCTGACCGGTATCTGGACCGGCACGTGGTCGGGTGCCTGGGCCGACGACTTCACGACCGACGCCAACGTCAACCTCCAGGTCGCGGGCGGCAACATCCTCGACACCACCGAGGCCATGCAGGGTTACTTCAACCTCATCCTCGGCCAGTTGGCGCACTGGCGCACCAACGCGCGAAACTTCTACGGCGCCCGCGGTTTCATCGCCCCGACCCGCACCGACGGCGAGTACGGCCACATGCTGCACTTCGACCCCAGCTTCCCCGGCCAGACCTGGACCGGCGGTGCCGACTGGCTGTTGTACCCACTGCTCGAGTACTACGAGGTCACCGGCGACCAGGCGTTCCTGCGCGACAAGCTCGGCCCCGCGCTGATGGAGCTCGCCCTGTTCTACGAGGACTTCCTGACCCGCACCGACTCGAACGGCAAGGTCATCTTCGTACCGTGCTTCTCCGCGGAGAACGCGCCCAGCAACACCGGCGTGATGCTGAGCATCAACGCCACCGGCGAGATCATGGCCGGCAAGCACGCCCTGCAGGCCGCGATCTTCGCCGCCAACGCGCTCGGTGTCGAACAGGGCGGCGGCCAGGGCGTGCAGCGCTGGAAAGCGTTGCTGGCCAAGATGCCCGCCTACCGCGTCAACAGCGACAACGCTCTCGCCGAGTGGTCGTGGCCGGGCCTGGACGACCAGTACCACCACCGGCACGTGCAGCAGCTGTACGGCGCCTGGCCGTTGCACGAGATCAACCCGGAGGAAACTCCGGACCTCGTCCGCACCGGGCTGCGGGCGCTGGAGGTGCGCGGCGACCAGAACATCTCCGCCCACGGCAGCCTGCACCGCGCGCTGGCGGGTGCCCGGCTCAAGGACGGCGGCAAGGTCTACGGCAACCTGCGCAAGATCATCGGCAACAACATGGTCTTCAAGTCGCTGATGACGTCCCACAACCCGAACCTCGACATCTACAACGCCGACGCCGCCAACGCGATCCCCGGCGTGCTGGCGGAGGCGTTGCTCTACTCCCGGCCCGGCGTGCTCGAGCTCCTCCCCGCCCTGCCAGGACAGCTCGCCAAGGGCTCGATCACCGGAATGCGGGCCCGAGGCCGGATCCGTGTGCACAACCTGAGCTGGGACCTGCCGGCACGGACCACCACCGTGTCCGTCACCTCGGCCATCGACCAGACCGTCACGCTCATCAGCCGGCGCGGCATGGCGTCCGTGACCACCACGGCGCCCGTCGCCCCGTCGTCGCTCGGCCCGCACGCCAGGCAGGTCACGCTGGTCGCCGGGCAGCGCACGGACATCACGGTGTCCCTGCAGGGCGGCTGGTGCCGGCTCGTCAACCGCAACAGCGGCAAGGTGCTCGACGTCAACGGCGCCGGCACCGCCGACGGTGCCAAGGTCATCCAGTGGACCTCGACCGGGAGCGTCAACCAGCAGTGGCAGCTCGTGCCCAACGCGGACGGCTCGTTCCGCCTCACCGCCCGGCACAGCGGACGTCTCCTCCGCAGTCCCGGTTCGAGCCAGGGCGAGCAGCTCGACCAGTGGTCGGACACCAGCAGCGACAACCAGTGGTGGAAGGTCGTCGACGCGGGCGGCGGGTACGTCAACCTCGTCAACGTGCGCAATGGCCTGTACGTCGACGTGGACGGCAGCTCGCAGGCCGATGGCGCCAAGGTGATCCAGTGGCCCGCCAACGGCGTCGCCAACCAACAGTGGCAGATCGTCTGGGTCTGAGGTCAGTGCCAGTTGGTCGCCGCGATGACATCACGAGCGATCACGTCCACCGGGCGTCCGTCGGTCGGTATCCGAACGGCGTCCGGTGGCGCGGCGCTCTCCAGGTGCACGGCCATGGTGGTGCTGCGACGAAGATGCGCGTCCAGCTGGCCGCCGATCTCCCGCGCGCTCAGGCGATCGCGAGCGGTGGCGTCCTGCGCGGTGAGGAGCACCGGGATGATGCGGGGCGTGCCGCCCATGGCCCTGGCGATCAGGTCGGGTTCCAGGATCGAGACGGTGTTGGTGTAGATGAGCCGGCGATACCCGAGAGCGGAGTAGTTGCCCCAGAGGGCGGCGAGGTTGGCCTCCGTCATCTTCGTGCGGGCCGGATCGTCCGGTGGCGCGGGAAACGCCTGGTCGAGGTTGTCGCCTTCGACGAGGCAGTGCGAGACGCCGGCGGACTGCAACTGGGCGGAGACCTCCCAGCCGACGGTGGTCTTGCCCACGCCGGAGCGTCCCGCGATGAGCAGTGCTTCAGTGTGAAAGGGTTCAGGCACAGGGCATTCTCTCTCAACCGAGGCGGCGTTCGGCGTCCTCGGCGAGAAGGAGGTACGCGCCGGCCGTCCACGTGTAGGCGCGGTCGCGCAGTCCCTCCCCGGTGAGGGCGTCGAAGTTCTCGGCGAACCCCGACTTCTCGCACGTGGCCCGGAACCGCGCGCTCACCTGGTCGGCCAGCTCGACCGCGCCACCGCGGCGCAGGCCGTCCTCGATCAGGACGGTGGCGGGTGCCCACACCGGTCCCCGCCAGTAGCCGTCCGGTTCGTAGTGGCTCGAGTTCGGCAGCTCGGTGGCCAGGCCGACGGACGTGAGGTGCGTGGCGATGCCGACGCAGAGGTGGTCGAACACCTCCGGCGGCAGGTGCTCCCCCAGCACGACGGGCATCAGGTCGAGCAGGCTCGCACTGCGGCGCCTGGTCCCCGTGGCCACGCCCTGACTGACGAACTCGTTGCCCTGCCACAGTTCTTCCAGCATCGCGGCCAGCATCACGTCGGCCTGCTCCGCCCACCGAGCGGACGTGTCGCCCACCGCCGAGGCGAGTGCCGCGAGCTCTTTCAGCTGCAACACCAGAAAAGCGGCGAGGTCGGCGGAGCGGACGAGGCGTTCCTCGCGGAACACCGTGGCGTTGTCCCAGCCGCTGTCGTTGCCGTGCTCGTAGTGCGCGAGCCGGCTGCCTGGTGCGCGACGGTGGTCGAGCCAGAACGACGTCCAAGCCGAGAGTTGCCGGTACGCCGCAGAAACGTCGGGCAACCCGCCGGGCAGGCGTTGGCTCAGAAGGGAAAGCGCCCAGCCATGAACAGGGGGTTTGACGAAGTTGCGCAGCACCTCGGAGTGGGTGACCGAGTCCGGCAACGCCCCCTCGGCGTCCTGGTGGTCGAACACCACCTGGAACTGCTGCCAGGCCAGCTCGGGCGCGCCGGAGGCCAGTGCCAGCGCGGTGAAGCAGTGGTCCCAGCTCCACACCTTGTCCATCCAGTGCTTGGACATCAGCACGGCGGGGCGGCCGACGAGCCCGGCCGGGTGCACGGTGGCCGACCACAGCACGTAGCAGGCGAGCTCGGCGGCCGGGGTGCGGTCGCCGC
>NZ_VSRL01000385.1 GCF_012184385.1 Lentzea indica | reverse complement strand
ACCGGTTCCCTGACCGAGGCGCGCGACCTCTGCCGGACCGCCGCCCGCCGGTCCGGCAATCCCGACGAAGGCGTCGTGCTCCTGGCCGACGCGGTGCACGCCTGCTTCTACCTCGGCGACACCACGACCGGCGTCGAACTGGCCCACGAGATCGAGGACCTGCTCGGGCGCGTGGCCTCCCGGCGAGCGCGGGGACTCGGTCAGCTGGCCGCCGGTGTGGCCAGGATCCTCGCCAACCGCGGTGGCGCCGACCAGATCCGGTCGGCGGCCGGCCTGCTCGCCGGCTCCGGTCTGCTGCACGACGACCGGCGCAGGCTGTCGTGGCTGATGATCGGCCCGCTGTTCCTGCGCGACGCCTCCTCGGGAGCGGAGTTGCGGCGCATCGTCGGCGAAGCACGTGCCGAAGCGGCCGTGGGGACGCTGCCGTCGTTGCTGTTCCACGTCGCGAGGGACGAGGCCACCACCAACCAGTGGGTCCGCGCGGAGGCGACCTACGACGAGGCGACCCGGCTGGCGCGGGAGACCGGGCAGGACACCGACCTGGCGATGTGCCTGGCCGGGCTGGCGTGGCTGCGGGCGCGTCTGGGCGACGAACAGCAGTGCCGCGCGCTCGTCGCGGAGGCGCTGCCGATCTGCCGCGCCCGCGACATCCACATCGGCCGGGTCTGGTCTCTGTTCGCGCTGGGAGAGCTGGAACTCGGCCTGGGCAACGCGCACAAGGCGTTGGCACACCTCGAAGAACTGGCCGGACTGCTCGACGAGCTGCGACTCACCGACCCTGACCTGTCACCGGCGCCCGAGCTCACCGACGCGCTGGTCCGGCTGAGCAGGCGCGAGGACGGCCGGCAGGTCGCGCAACGCTTTCTGTCCGCGGCAGCGGCAAAAGGACAGCCGTGGGCGATGGGACGCGCCGAGCGAGCGATGGGCATGCTCAGCGAGAACTCCGACATCGACACGCATTTCAGGGCGTCCCTGAGGTTCCACGCAAGCACGCTGGACGACTTCGAGACCGCGCGCACCCGGCTCGCCTACGGCGCCCGCCTGCGCCGGGTCCGGCGGCGGGTGGACGCCCGGCCCCACCTGTACGCTGCGCTGGAGACGTTCGAGAACCTGCGAGCGGCCCGGTGGGCGGACCTGGCCGCGGTCGAGCTCGGCGCGACGGGTGAGACGATCAAACGTCGCGCCCCGAGCGAAACCCTTACCCCACAAGAGTTACAGGTGTCGCTCCTGCTCGTGGAAGGCAAGACCACCCGAGAGGTCGCCGCCGCCCTGTTCCTGAGCCCGAAGACCATCGAGTACCACCTGCGCAAGGTCTACACGAAGCTCGGGATCAGGTCACGCGCCGAGCTGGCCACTCGACTGCCTTGACGTCGCAAGAACTTCCCAGGCGAACCCGTCCGGGTCCGTGAACGGCTCAGCGGCGCCGCACACCACGATCCGGTGCGATCCAATACCCTCGGGGGACACTCCGGCGTCCTTGGCGAGGGCGCGCCGCCGGTACAGCGCCAGCTTCACGGAGCCGGACGAGGCGAACTCGACGTACATGCGGCCGAAGCTCTTCGCCACGGTGAAGCCCTGGTCGAGGTAGCACTGCTTGCTCGCGGCGACGTCGGTGGCGCCGAGCAGGAGCACGATGTCGTCGATCCGGCCGGTGGCAGGGCCGGTGTCCTTCTTCGCCGAGGTCGCGACCTTCCAGATGGTGCCGTCCGGGGCCTGCACGACGCCGCCGTAGCCCCACATGGACTTCGCGGCGGGCTTGAGCACCGTCGCTCCGGCGTCCACGGCGGCGCCGATCAGCGCGTTGACGTCGGCGGGCTGCGACACCGTGAGAGACAGGGTGAAGCCGCGGAAGCCGGTGGCCGGTTCCTGCGCGGCACGAAGGCGAAGCCGGGAGCCGAGCCCGAAAGCGTTGGCGTAGAAGCGTTCGGCGGCCGCGAGGTCGGCCACTTCGAGGGTGATGGCGTCGATTGAGGTCATGCCGGAAACGCTAGGCGCCACCCTGCGACCGATGCTTCTCGATTCCTGACCGGACTGCCGGACCTCACGAGGGCTCGGCGGTCGCGGCGTTGGTGTAGCGGTGGGCAAGCTGCGCGAAGGCGGCTCTGAGCTCGGCAGGACCGACCGCCTCGATGTCGGCGTCGAACCTGCCGATGGCGGCGGCGAGACCCGGCCAGGACCACGAGCCGAGCGTGAGCCGGCAGCGGTCGGGGCCGAGCGCCTCGACGACTCCGTCGCGGAGGAAGGGCGACGCCTCGGAGGCGGGGAGGTGCAGGATCACCTCGCCGCGGCAGGGCCAGTCGCCGGTGCCGTGCGAGCCGCGGAACCTGCTGGTGACGAAGGAGGTCACGTCTCCCCCTGGCAGTTCGCGCGGGGTGAAGCGCGGGCCGGTGGGGGTGCGCGGGGTGATCCGGTCGGCGCGGAACGTGCGCCAGTCGTCGCGGTCGAGGTCCCATGCGACGAGATACCAGCGTCCACCCGCGGTGACGAGGTGGTGGGGCTCCGCCCGGCGTGGCGGGGCCGGTGGGCCGTCGTCCGTTTCCAGCCGCGAGACGGACAGGTAGTCGAAGCGCAGCACCTCACGGGCGTGGACAGCGGCGCTCAACGCCATCAGCACATCGCTGCCGACCTGTGCGGCCACAGGCCGTTCGACCGCGGTGACCTGAAGCGTGCCGATGCGGTGGCGCAGCCGGGCCGGCATGACCTGCCGGACCGTGTGCAGCGCCCGCACGGCGGCTTCCTCGATGCCGGCACCGGTGGTGGTGGCGAGTTGGAGAGCCACGGCGATGGCGACGGCCTGGTCGTCGTCGAACAGCAGCGGCGGCAGTTGCGTGCCGGCTCCGAGCCGATATCCGCCGTCAGGGCCCTTGGTCGTCACGATCGGATAGCCGAGCTCGCGCAGCCGGTCGACATCGCGGCGCACCGTTCGCGGACTCACCTCCAGCCGCTCCGCCAGCAGCATTCCTGGCCAGTCCCTGCGCGCCTGCAGCAACGACAGAAGCGCCAACAGCCGTGCGGAGGTCTTCGGCATGTTTCTGATTCTGCCCGAAGAAGAGGACACAACCTGGCCGCTTCTATTGCGACTGTTGCCTCACATCAGGCACCAAGCCCATATAGAGGAGCGATCTTGTCCGTCACCACCACTACCCACCTGAACTTCCGCGGCGACGCACTCGCGGCGCTGGAGTTCTACCAGTCCGTGTTCGGCGGTCACCTCGCCGTCGTCACGTACAAGGACGCCGGGAACGTCCAGGACGAGTCCGAGGCCGACCAGGTGATGTGGGGCCAGGTGCTCGCTGAGAACGGCTTCCACGTCATGGCCTACGACGTGACCGCGCGGATGGGCCACGACCAGGGCGAGAACGCGTTCTTCGTCTCCGTGCGCGGCGAGACCGTCGAAGAGGTCACCGGCTACTGGGAGAAGCTCTCCGCCGGCGCGACTGTCGTGGTCCCGATGGGCCCGGCGGGCTGGGCTCCCGCCTACGGGATGCTGCGGGACCGTTTCGGCGTCGTCTGGGTCGTTGACGTCGTCAGCGAACACAACGGCTGACACATCTCGCTTCCGGTGGCGGGAGGCACGCTCCCGCCACCATTCACCAGACACGCTAACCGTCAGCGGTTTGCCTCACGACGAGCGTGCGACTCGTGAATTCCGCACCACCACGGCACAGCAGCCTCCCGTCAGCGGTGGGTTCCACGCCGAGCAGCCGCAGGTAGCCGAGCAACGGCTGAGCATGGCTGTGCAGGTTGGCGACGGGATACGCCTGCATCGCGACGCCGAGTTCGGGCAGGGCCCACGTCTCGCCGGGACGATCGCTCTCCGGCGCGAGGTAGCAGTCCGGGCCGGACAGCGTGCCCGTCCACGTGCCGGGGTAGGCGGTGGAGTGCGCGTGCAAGGTCATCCGCCGCCACTCGTCCCACGCCAGATCTTGGTCGTAGCGGGAGGCCGCCCAGATCAGCGTCATGTTGACCGAGAACCACACCTGGCCGGACGCGCCGTCGGGGACGGGCCACCGCAGCCGCGCGCCGAGCGGCGATCCGGCTCGGCACGTTTCGTCGATCGTGCGCAGCAACGCCCGTGCCTGCTCGGGTGTGGCCGCACCGCAGAGGATCGCCCACGGCTGCACCTCGAGCCACAGGTCGTGATCACCGACCGGGCTGCCGCCAGGCGCGTGAGCGCGCCGGAACCATCGCCCGTTCCACTCGTTCGCGACCCGTTCGCGAAGATCGGCCGCGCGTTCCCGCGCCTCCGACGCCGTCGCCTGATCACCGAGTCGCTCGGCGAGACCCGCGTACACCGGGAGCACCCAGGCGGCCATCGCCGAGTTGAGCACGGACTCGCCGCGTTCGATCATCAGGTCACGGTCCACTCCGGACTCGCTGACGGCGAGATCGTTCCAGTCGGCGTTCAGGATGCGGACGTGGCCGTGCTCCCCCACGCCCACCTCGTCGACGAAGAACCGGAACTGGCGCCGCAGGTTCTCGGCCAGCGGAACCGGATCGGCGCCGTGACACGGGTGGTACGGCACTGGCCGGTCGAACGCGGCGAGGTCACCGGTCGCCGCGGCGTACTCGGCGGCCAGCCAGAGCGCCCACAGGTTCTGGTCGGACGGCCGGAAGAGCTGGGTCCAGGGCTGCTTGCGGCCGTCGAGCGCGTACGGCAGGTCGCCGTCAGGGCTTCCCCAGGCGCAGGTGTTGCGCAGAACCGACAGCGCGAGGTCCGGTTCGAGGTGGACGAGCGGAAGCGCGTGCTGCAACGGATCCCTTGCCGCGCCGTTGAAACCGTGCCGGAACGAGTAGGCGGACCCCTGGTCCAGGGTGTGGCCGCCGAGAACGCCGTCGAGGCAGGCGCCGCCGGTGAGCAGGGCCGCGTGCCAGGGGATCTCGGTGGCCGCCTCCGGTGCTCGCTCAGCAGTCGCCGACGGAAGCCGTGCCCGCACACCCGCCAGGCTTTCGGCGTACAACGCTGCCGGATCCGCGGGCTCGTCAAGAAGCCCGAACCGGAACCACACCGTCGTTCGGCCGGCGGGTGGCAGCTCCAGCACGACCGCGATCGTCAACGGCCCGGCGGTGGTCTCCACCCGCTCGCCACCGAACTCCTCCAATGCCACAACGAGGGCCGCGTCCGGCGGAGCGGCGTCGCGCGACGGACCGAACTCGAGATCCACCAGACGCGGCCGCACCACCCACTCCTCGGTCAAGGACCGGCGCAGCACCGCCTCACCCCGGTTGACCACGTCGACCCTGATCAGCACCCACGGCACCGCGCCCTCCGGACACAGGACCGTCCGCTCGACCTCGGCGTCCTCATCGGCGACCGCGACCCGGCAGAAGGTGGGACCAAACAGCTTCGTTCCAGCCAAGTCCGTGGACAGCGCACCGAACCGGCCGACGCCGGTGTGCTCGGCGATCCACCGGCATCCGACGTGCTCGTCCCACACTCCGGTGAGTCCGTCGCTGTCGGCCACCAAGGTGATCCGGCGGTTGCCCACGTGCACCCGATGCCGCGAGTCCGGCGGATCGATGATCGGATCCCACGGCATGGGGCCCGCCCGGTACTCGAACGCGGGCAGGCCCTCGGCCGTCGTCCACTCCCCGAACGCGCTCACCCGTAGAAGCGTTCCGTCAGGTGCCGCGCGCCGGATAGGCCCGATCAGCGCCAAAACGACCGGCGACGGTCCCGCTTCACTTCACCGAACTCGCGCAGCACCTGCTGAGCCCGTGCCCACAGCTGGTCGGCATCTCCCCCGGCGGTGAGCTCCTCGACCAGGCGGCGCAGCGGCTCGTACGCGGGGCCCTGCCTGGAAGCGACGAGCGTGCCGAGCCTGCTGGCCAGGTCGGCGAGCAGCTCCCGGCGTTCCCAGTCTGGCCGTCCCGCGTCCTTCTCCAGGCGCTGCAGCTCCATCGCGGCGATCTCCCGCAGTTCCGCCAGATCATCGGGCGCGGGCATCAGCTTCGGTGCTGCCGGCAGGTCGAGGCCCCGCCGGCTCGGAGACGACGGGCCGTTCCCGCCACGGCCTGGGGCGCGGCGGGGCGGCGGGGGGCGCGCC
>NZ_VSRL01000384.1 GCF_012184385.1 Lentzea indica | reverse complement strand
CCGGGACGGGTGGCGACCTGGCCCGCCGCCCAGCCCAGGAAGCCCGCCATCGCCAGCACCAGCAGCAGCGCGCCGGCGGTGCGGCGGGCCCGGTAGCCGTAACCGGCCAGCGCGCCCCACAGCCAGTGGAACCACTGGGTCAGGGGTCCGCCCAGGGCCTTGGGGTTCCGGCGGCGGAGATCCGTCTGCTGTGCCATGAGGATCTGGCGGACGGTGCCATCGTGCCCGGCAGCCCGTTCCACCGCGGCCAGGCGCTGGTAGGCGGAGGCGTGGTAGGCGGGAGTGTGGCGGCGGATCAGGTGCAGCCACTGCTGCCAGTCCCATCCCGGCCCGAGGGAGGCGTAGGAGAATTCGTCCAGCCGCACCTGACGCCGGTGTGAGCAGCGCACCTCGTGATTGAGGCACATCAGGGCGGGCGGCAGTGTCACGGACGTCCCGACGACCACTTCCTGCAGGTCGAACACCGGGCCGCGCCCCGCTTTCACCTGCACGTCGACCTCGCTCCAACCGTTGAGCCGGCTGATGCGCGCTCCGCTCAGCGCAACGGCACCGCTGTTGCCGTTCCCGATCAGACGAGTCGGGTCCTGCAGGACCAGCTCTCCGTCGACATGCACTTGCTCGGCGCAGACCGCGGGGCCGATCGAGTTGGTGACCACCACGTCCCGGAAGTCCAGAGCTCCGGCGATGTGGCCGCTGATCAGGTCGATCGCGCCGGTCGTGTCGCGCGCGGTGAGCCGGCCCCCGTTGTGGAGGAAGAGGCTCTCGCCGACATCGACGCTGTTCGCGTTCAACGCGGGACCTAGATCGTTGCAGACCTCCGCCTCCAGCTCGAGGTTCCCGCCGATGCGGGCGCCGGCCACGTCGATCGCGCCGTTCTTGCCGTGACCGCTGATCTTGACGTCCTTCCCGAGAAACACGCTGCCGCCGACGCGGGCGCTGTCCACGTCGAAGCCGCAGCCGCTTCGGTTGGTGATCTCGGCGTCGCTCAGGCTGATGTTCAGGACCACGTTGGCGTTGCCCAAGGAGACCGCGGAGCCTTCGCCGTGTCCAACGGCTCGGAAACCGTTCTCCAGAACTGCGGAGCCCTGGATGCGGATGTCGTCGGCGTTCAGGGCGGGGCCGGTGAGGTTCGTGAGCCGGACGTGGTCGTCCAGCCTGAGATCTCCGGCGATGGAGGCACTGCTCAGGTTGATCGCACCGTCCTCCCCGTGCCCGGTGATCCGGATCTTCTTTCGCATGAACACGGCACCGCCGATGCGGATCCGCTCGGCGTGGAACGCACTGCCGGCTTTGTTGGTGAACGCCACGTCGTTCAGACTCAGGTCTCCTTCGATGTGGCTGCCGACCAGCCTGATCAGGCCGTCCTTGAGGCTGCCCTCGACCTGCAGACCGCCCTCCAGGTACAGGTCGGCGTCGATGTGGACGCCGTCTGCCTGCAGCCCCACGCACTGTCCGCCGTGGAGCGTCAGGGCCCGCAGGTGGGCGTAGCGGGCTTCGATCGGTTCGTCGATGACGCAGTCGTGCAGGTACAGGCTGACGGATGCAGTCACGCGGTCGAGATCGAACGCGCCTTTGATCCGCGCACCCTGCAGCTGCACGCCGCTGGGGTCCAGTTCGCCGTGCCTGCCGAGCAGCAGCTCCCTGATCAGTTCGGCGCGCACCGCCGGAGCCGAGGCCGGGCACACCAGCAGCTCGCCGCGCTGGGCGTACTCGATGAGCCGCTTCTCGAACTCGGTCACATTGGTAAATCCCCTGGTGAGGGCGTTACGTTAGCAATCCGAGCCGCTGCGCTTCCGAAAGTGCCTGGGCCCGGTTGTGCACCCGGAGCTTGAAGAACAGCTGACGCTGTTCCGACTCCACGGTCTTCACCGCGATCCCCAGAGCGTGCGCGGTCTGCCGCACCGACTCACCCCGAGCGATCGACGCCAGGATGTCCTGCTCCCGGTGGGTGAGCGCAGGAACGTCGTCGTGCAACACAGCGCCACGACAGGGAACCCGGATGAGCCCGAGCCGCGCCACCACAGCGGCCGCCTGCACCCGGCTCTGCACGCCGAGCTTGGCGAAGATCCGTCGCTTGTGGTTCACGACGGTGTGCGGCGAGAGTTTCAGCGCGGAAGCGACCAGCACAGCGGACAGTCCGGAGCAGACGTAGGTCAGGACTTCCATTTCGCGGTCGGTCAGCGCGCCCGGCGCGACACGGCGCAGCGGGGTCAGCGGAACGCGCTCCAACTCCGCCCGCAACGAGGCGAGTCCGCAGGTGGGACAGAGGTGAACGAGTGGAAATTCCGGTACGAGGACCGGTTCCAGCTGACCCACAACGACGTCAGGTGGCCTGAGCCTGCACAGCAGAACGAGGTCGTCGAGAGTGCAGGCGGTGCCCACGACGAGCCAGCCGGGCAGCGCGTCGAGCCAGCACGCGACGGCGTCGGCGGTGAGCCGTTCCCATGAATGCACTGCGATCCTCGTTGATCGCACGCTTTTGGGCATGGCGCCTCACGCTCACAGCGAGGTGGCGGCACTTGGGCTTACGTCACAAGATAGGACGTGGGTGGTTCCCGTCGCCAGCGCGACGAGAACCACCCACGTTCGACGAACTAGCCGAGCGCGACGGCGAAAATGTGCATGTTGACATCGTCCGGCAGCACGACGCTCGCGAGCGTCTTGCCTTCCGGAGCCACGTACGTCTTCGTGGCGAAGATGTGCGTGGCGACCCTCTCGTTGCCGCCGCCGAGCTGGTTGCGGTACGGCGTGGTCGCGATGACCACGTTGCCGTAGCTCGGTGTCTGCCCGCCGCCGCCGAGCGTCCAGTCGCTGAGGCCGATCTCGACAGGTGCGCTGGTGCCGTCCGTGAACGTCACCGTGGCGGTCTTCGTGCGCGCCCCGTTGGCTGCCGAGCCCACGAAGGCGAGCCGGGTTCCGGACAGGGCAAGCGTTTGCTTCGCCGCGGTGGCGTTGTCGGGCCTGCCGGGAGGCGACGAAGGCCACGTGAACGTCAGGCCGTCGACGGTGCTCGTGCCACCCGGCGGAAGGCCTGCCGTGGCCAGTGCTTCACGTGAGTAGCTGTAGCCGCCGCCGTCGAAGTCGCCCTCACCGTCGGCGTCGGCGGAGGCACCGACGTTGTTCACGGCGGCGAGCATGCTGCCCGCCGGCGCGACCTTCACCGTCTGCGGCAGCACGACGGGCTTCGCGGCGCCCTCGACGTTCACCGTGACGGTGAAGTCGTAGAAGCCTTGTGCGGTACCGGCTTCGGCCGAGATCGTGAACTCCGACGGCACGGCACCGGTGGTGGGAGTGAACTTGAGCGCCTCCGGTCCGGTGATCGTGTAGGTCGCCTTCGGGTCGCCGTCGTACAGCTTGACCGAGTTGACCTTCGCCGTGAGCGACTTGCCGGGCTCGACCACGAGCTGACGCGGCTCGACCGTCAGGTAGTACGGCTGGTTGTGCTTGATCGGCTGCTCGCCCTCGCGGAACGACGGTGGCGCATCCGAAGCACCCGTGCCCCAGGTGGAAGGCGACTTGCCCAGCACGAAGTCCAGCTTGCCGCCGCGTTCCACGAACGACTCGGGCAGCCAGGTCTTCGACGACGAGCGGCCGTTGACCTTCAACGACTGCACGTACTTCGTGGCGGTGTTGGCCTGGGGCGCGTTGATCGTGATGTCCTTGCCGCCACCGCGGTTGATCTTCACCGACGTGAACAGCGGGCTGCTCAGCGCCAGCTCGGCGCGTGACGGCACCTGCGGGTAGATGCCCATCGACGTGAACACGAACCACGACGACATCGCGCCGAGGTCGTCGTTGCCGGGAATGCCGCCGGGGGCGTTCTTCCACAGCGTGGTGATCGTCTCGCGCAGCGTCTCCTGCGTTTTGGCGGGTTGGCCGGTGTAGTTGTAGAGCCACGGCACGTTCACCGACGGCTCGTTGTCCAATTCGGACTTCGCGCCGCCCTTGCCCGTCAGAGCCCAGCTGCCGTCGGCGTTGTGGAAGAAGTCGTCCAGCCGCTTGTTGGCGCGCTCGCGACCGCCCAGCGACTCCACGAGCCCGGCGACGTTGTGCGTGACCATCCACGTGTACTGCGCGCTGCTGCCCTCGACGAACCCGTTGCCGGTGTCCGGTGTGAAGTCCTTGACCCACGTGCCGTCGGCGTTGCGGTTGCGGATGTAACCGCCGGTGCTGTGCGCGACCGGGTCGAAGTTGTTCTGCCACCACTGCGCGCGTTCGGCGAACGTCTTGGCGATCTGCCGGTCACCGGTGCGGGCCGCGAGCTGGCTGATCGCGAAGTCCGCCGCGGAGATCTCCAAGGTCTCCGCCGCGCCACCCCACGCGTTCGACACGGACGGCATGTACTTGTGCTTCAGGTACTTGTCGAGCGACGGCCGCTGCCCGACCGACATCACGGCCCAGCCGTCCTTGCTCAGGTCCAGGGCCGTGGGCACGGTCGCGGCCTTGACCAAACTCCGAAGCGAAGACCTGATGTCGTACTTGTCGCCGCCGAACGCCGAGATGGCGGCCAGCGCGATGGGCGCGGGGTCGCCGTTCATCACGTGCGTGCCGCCGTTGTTGTGCGACCAGCGGTCCCAGACGCCGTTGTTCTGCTCGGCCTGGTTGAGCAGCGACTGCGCGATGTCAGAACCGATCTGCGGCTCCAGCAGCGTCACGAGCTGCAGCTGCGAGCGGTAGACGTCCCAGCCGGAGAAGGTGCCGTACTGGGCCTTCTGCCGGTTCTTGTTGATCTTGTGTGTCTTCCCGTCGAACCCGGCGTACTCGCCGTTGACGTCGCTGAACAGGTTGGGGTGCAACAGGGAGTGGTACAGCGCGGTGTAGAACTTGGTCCGCTCGTCATCGGAGCCGCCGCCGACCTCGATGCGCTTGAGCTGCTTCTGCCACGCGATGTAGGCGTTGTCCCTCATGTCCTCAATGGACTGTCCCTTGTTCTCCGCCTTCAGGTTCTGCTTGGCGTTGTCGAGGCTGACGTAGGAGATGCCGACCTTGACCCCGACCTGCGAACCGGGCGCGAACCCCAGATAGGCGCCGGAACCCTTGCCCAGCACCGGCCATCCATTGGTGCCGTACGTCGTGCCGCCCTTGGAGTTCACCGAACCGGGGCTGACAACGTTGTCCTGGTACGTGCCGACCTCGGTGAAGTCCTGGTCGAACTCCGCCACGAAGTGCAGCGTGTAGTAGCTGCGGCGGCCGACCTGGTTGATGTAGCCGCAGAAGTTGCCGGCGGTGACACTTCCGGTGATCGTCCGCTTGTCCTTGTCGATCACGGTCTGCGCGTCACTGCTGCCGACCTGCGACTTGGACGTGTTGATCAGCACCGTCGCTGGCTTGTCGGCGGGGAAGCTGAAGCGGGCCGCACCGGTGCGTTCGGTGGCGCTGAGCTCGGCCTTGGCACCGGACTTGAGCGTCACGTCGTAACGGCCGGGCTTGGCCACCTCGTCCGCGTGCGCGAACTCGCTCGCGTAGACCGAGTCGGTCGCGTCGGTGGTCGGCGACGTGGTGACGGTGCCGACGTGCGGGAAGATCGGGATGTCGCCACTGCCGCCCGCGCATCCCGTCCCGGACATGTGGGTGAGGCTGAAGCCGCGGATCTTCGTCGCGTCGTACCGGTAGCCGCCGGGAGCCGCGGCGCGCAGGGTGTTGCCGCGGGACGCCTCGGGGCTGAAGGAGAACATGCCGAACGGCACGACCGCGCCGGGAAACGTGTTCCCGAGGTTGGTCGTGCCGATGAACGGGTTCACATGTGCCGCCGGATCCGGCACCACCTGAATCTGGGGCTGAGCGGAGGCAGGGACCACTCCGAACGTCATGGCCACCGCCACCGCAGCTGTCATGAGGACTCTTCGCTGCATGGTCGCGGACCCTACTTACCGTGCCCGTGCAACCCCAGAGAGCGACGCGAAGTTGTCGTCAAACGGACAACCGCTGCTCCATGAAGGCCCTCAGCGCGGGCCAATCGGTGTCTTCCGCGACCTCTACCTGGTGCTTTCCTTCGACGAGCGCCCCTTCGTCGTCGACGTCGAGCAGGTGGGTGGTTGTTTTCAGGCTGCCGGGGACGATCGCCTCGGCCACCGCGACGGCGTCGTGGATGTAGATGCCGGTGTTCTCCGACCGGTTGGCCAGATACGCCCGGTAGGTGCCGGTGAGATTGCTCA
>NZ_VSRL01000383.1 GCF_012184385.1 Lentzea indica | reverse complement strand
GCAGCAGACCGGTGGCCTCGATGCCGGCGTTGTGCTGGCTCTCCGGTGTGAACCGGATGCGCAGCGCATCGTGATGCGCCACCACGGCATCGAGCGCCACCGCGAGGCGATCGGGATCGGTGCCAGGCGCCAGCTCGAACATGCCCGACCAGTTCCAGTGATCGCGATCAGGAATGTCCTGAGCCAGGAACCAACGCTGAATCGGCGTCAGCGGCACAGGGCCGGTCACGACACCCTGCTCGGCAAGCGTCGCCGCAGGGGCGTCACGCACCACTGGCGCCAACTCGGCTACTGACTGATGGGCGAACACGTCGGCCACATCGATACCGAGTCCGGCGGCGCGAGCCCGAGCCACGATCTGCAAGCTCAGGATGGAGTCGCCACCGAGCTCGAAGAAGTTGTCGTGCACACCGACGCGCTCGACACCCAGCACACCGCTCCACACCGCCGCCAGCGTTTCTTCGACAGCGGTTCGGGGCGCGACATAAGCCTCACCGACCGTCTCCGGCTCCGGGTCGGGCAGCCCGCGACGGTCGACCTTCCCATTGGGAGTGAGAGGCAACCGATCCAACGCCACGAACACCGACGGCACAAGGTAATCCGGCACCCGCTCACGCAACCAAGCCCGCAACACCGTCGCGCTGAACTCGCCTTCCGCGACAACGTACGCGACGAGACGCTTGCCGCCGTGCGGACCACCATCACGAGCGACGACAACGACATCACGCACGTCCGGGTGGTCGCCGATGACGACCTCGACCTCACCCGGCTCGACCCGGTAACCACGGATCTTCACCTGCTCGTCGACGCGGCCGAGGAACTCGATCGTCCCGTCCGCACGCCACCGAGCCCGGTCACCAGTGCGGTACAACCGGCCACCGGCCTCGCCGAACACATCGGGAACGAACCGTTCGGCGGTCAGATCCGGCCGCCCCACATAACCCTGAGCAAGACCAGGACCACCGACCAGCAGCTCACCCGGCACGCCAACCGGCACCGGCCGCAACGACCATCCACCACAAACGCCTGAGCACCCGCGAGCGGAGTTCCGATAGGCACCACGGCGGCAGGATGCTCCTCGCCGACCGGGTGGAAGATCGAGTCGATCGCCGCCTCGGTCACACCGAACACGTTGCCCGGCACCGCATTCGGCGCCACCTCAGCCACCGCTCCCGTGAGCGCATCGTGAGTCCACATGTCCGTGCCCGAGATGACCAGGCGCAGCGACGTGACCGGACCTGCCTCACGGCAGTGCGCGGCCAGGTCGCGCAGCAACATGCCGGGCACGATCTCCGCGATCTCGACCTCGTGGTCGACCAACGTGCGGTGCAACGACTCCACGGTCACGTGCTCGTCGTGCGGCAGGAACACCACGCGCTGGCCGAACGCCAGAGCACGCGTCATATCCCCGATCGACACGTCAAAGCCCGGACCCGACATCGACAACACCGTGCCCGGACCACCCAACACGGCGAGCCCGTCGCGCCAGCCGGCCACGTATGCCGAGAGCGCGGCATGGGTCACCGCGACTCCCTTGGGCCGCCCGGTCGATCCCGACGTGTAGGCGATGTACGCCAACGCGTTGGGGTCGATGCGCACCGGCGGCGCGTCGGAAACCGAAGATGCGTCGTCCAGGGCCAGGACTTCGCCGGTGAAGCCGGAAAGATCGCTGGCCAGGGCCGTGGTCGTGACCGCGGCTACCGCACCCGCGTCGGCCAGCAGGAATGCCAGACGTTCAGCGGGCAGGCCGGGGTTGATCGGCACGTATACGCCACCAGCGCGCAACACAGCCTGGAAGGCCACCGCCAGGTCGATCCCACGCGGCACCAGCACCGCGACCGGCGACTCCACCGTCACACCGGCCTGCTGGAGCCGAGCAGCCACAGCATCGGCCCGAGCACCCAGCTCGGCGAACGTGAGCTGCTCATCGCCGCACACCACAGCGACCTCAGACGAGGCCCATCCGGCGATCAGGTCCGGCACCGGCCGCTCGACTATTGGCGGGGTCGTGCTGCCCCACTCGACGATCTGGACGGCCTGAGCCGGGCGGTGCAGCGGAATGTCCTGGACCGGCAAGTCCGGCCGCTCGGCCACCGCGGTCAACACGACCGTGAGCTGGTCGAGAACGCGTTCGACGGTGACCGCGTCGAACGCGGCCGTGGAGAACTCGGCCTCGATCTTGAGCGTGGTCTCCAGGTCGACCGCGAAGGTGAGCGGGTAGTTGCCCTGCTCCACCGACTCGACGGCGTCGGCCCACTCCTCGCCGGTGTCGGCGGGTGCTTCCTCCTGCGGGTAGTTGCCGAACACGACGATGCTGTCGAACAACGCGCGGCCGTGCGGCACGGCGGACCACCGCTGCACGTCGACCAGCGGGGTGAACTCGAACCGTTGCACCGCAACCTGGTTGCCCCGCAAGTCGTGCAGCCATGAGGTGAACGGCACGTCCTCAGGCACGACCGCCCGGATCGGCAGCGTGTTGATGAACAACCCGACCATCGACTCCACGCCGGCCAAATCAGCCGGACGGCCAGAAACCGTCAGACCGAACACCACGTCGTCCTCGCCCGAGCTCGCGGAGAGGACCTTGGCCCACGCCGCCTGCACGACCGTCGACAACGTGACGCGCTCGCGCCGAGCCAGCTCCACCAGCCTGGCCGTCACGCCGTCGTCCAGATGCGTGCGCCGCCGGTCCTGGTCGTAATGGCTCGCCGCCAACCGATCAGCAGGAAGCGGAGTAGGCGCCTCGAAGCCGTCCAGGTAGGTGCGCCAGAACCCTTCGGTGTCAGCGGGATCGCGCTGATCCAGCCAGGCAATGTAGTCGCGGTACGGACGCGACGGCGGCAACGACTGCCGCTGGTAGGCGACGGACACCTCGTCCATCACCACGGGCAGACTCCACCCGTCGCACAAACCCTGGTACAGGCCCCAAACGAGCCAGTTCTGCCCGTCGCCCCTGTCGACGACGTACAGGCGCATCAACGGCGGCCGGGCGAGGTCGAACCCAAGTGAGCGGTCCTCCTCCAGCAACTCCTGCAACCGCACCTGTTGAGCCGCCTCATCGAGACCCGACCAGTCATGGGCCGTCAACGGCACATCAACGTCGGCCAGCACAATCTGAACCGGCTCGGCCACGCCCTCCCACACAAAGCCACTGCGCAGCGATGCGTGCCGGGCGATCACCTCACGCCACGCCGCCGCGAACCGCTCCACATCGATCGGACCAGCCAGGTCATAGACGCTCTGACCCCAGTACAAGCCATCGACAGGTGAACCCACAACGCCGAACAACATGCCCGACTGCACCGGCGCCAACCGATAAACGTCCACAAGCGACGGACAGCGCTCGGCGAGCCCATCGACCTCGTCCTGCGTCAGCGATGCCAACGGGAAGTCCGACGGCGTGAACCCACCGGCAGCCGACCGGCAATGCGCGACCAGCCCGCGCAAGGCCTCGACATACCGAGCCGCAACCCGTTCAACAGTGGCGGTGTCGTGGCAGTTGGTCGAGTGGAACCACTCGATCGACAACCGCCCATCAGCAGTCTGCTGCACCTCAAGCTGCAACAAGTGCGAGCGCGTTCCGCCCTCACCCTCGCTCGGCCCGGCAAGGTCGCCGTCCAACTCACGACGGATCAACCCGCCCGAGTCATCACCCGCGGCGTCATACGCACCGAGATAGTTGAACAACACCGGCCGATCCGGCGCACCGGCCAAATCGTCCTGCAACCACCGCAGCACGCCATAGCCCACACCACGACGCGGCACCGCACGGAGTTGCTCCTTCACCGCCTTGATCGCCGCCGCCGGATCACGCTGGTTCGTGAGGCGCACCGGGAAGATCGACGTGAACCACCCGACGGTGCGCGACAAGTCCGCACCCTCACGACCGTGGCTCTCCAAGTCGACCGTGACGTGGTCACTGCCGGCCCACTCACCCAACGCCTGGGCCAAGGCCGCCAGCAACAGGTCGTTGCCCTGCGTGCGATACGCCTTGTGCGCCTCGCCGAGCAACGTCGCAGTCGTGTCCGCATCCAGCCACGACTGCACGATCGACTCGGACGCGTCCGTGTTCGGGCCGTTGCCGTCAGCCGGGAGCGGGACCACGTCCGCGGTCGCGCTGATCCAGTGGTCACGTTCGCCACTGGCGTCGTCATCCCGCAGCTGCAACGCCCACTGCTGGAACGACGTCGTCTTCGGTGCGAGCGATCCACCGTGGTAGGCGGTGTCGAGGTCCTCCAGCAACACGTTCCACGACACGCCATCCATCACCAGGTGATGCACAGTCAAACCCAGCCACGCAGGCCGATCACCACGGTCGAAGTAGACAGCCGCCACGAGCGGACCATCCGCCAGACGCAACGACTTCTGCGCCTCAGTCATGTGTGCGACCACAGCCTCGTCATCGGCCACTTCGACGACGCGCATGAACCCGCCGTCGTCGACCGGCGCGTTGTACTGGCTGTCCGCACTGAACCGGATCCGGAGCGCGTCGTGGTGCGCCACGAGGGCGTCAAGTGCCTGTCCAAGCCGGTCCGGATCAGTGCCGGGTGCCAGCTCGAACATGCCCGACCAGTTCCAGTGATCCCGATCCGGAATGTCCTCAGCCAAGAACCAACGCTGAATCGGCGTCAGCGGAACCGGACCGGTCACCACACCCTGCTCGGCAAGCGTCGCCGCCGGGGCGTCACGCACGGCCGGGGCCAACTCGGCCACCGACTGATGGGCGAACACATCCGCCACATCGATACCGAGACCGGCGGCGCGAGCCCGAGCCACGATCTGCAAGCTCAGGATGGAGTCGCCACCGAGCTCGAAGAAGTTGTCGTGCACGCCAACGCGCTCGACACCCAGCACGCCACTCCACACCGCCGCGAGGGTCTCCTCGACAGCAGTACGGGGCGCGACATAAGCCTCACCGACCGTCTCCGGCTCCGGGTCGGGCAGGCCGCGACGGTCAACCTTGCCGTTCGGCGTCAGCGGAAGCCGATCCAGCGCCACGAACACCGACGGCACAAGGTAATCCGGCACACGCTCACGCAACCACGCCCGCAACACCGAACCACTGACGTCCTCGCCCTCGGCGACCACGTAGGCAACCAGGCGCTTGCCACCGTGCGGCCCACCATCACGAGCCACCACAACGACATCACGGACGTCGGGGTGGTCGCCGATGACGACCTCGACCTCACCAGGCTCGACCCGGTAACCACGGATCTTGACCTGCTCGTCCACCCGGCCGAGGAACTCGATGGTCCCGTCTGCCCGCCACCGGGCTCGGTCACCAGTCCGGTAGAGCCGACCGCCAGCCTCGCCGAACACGTCAGGCACGAACCGCTCAGCGGTCAGGTCCGGGCGATCCACATAGCCTTGGGCCAGACCAGGACCGCCAACCAGCAGCTCGCCCTGCACACCCACCGGCACCGGCCGCAACGACCCGTCCACCACGAACGCCTGAGCACCCGCGAGCGGAGTACCGATCGGCACCACGGCGGCAGGATGGTCCTCACCGACCGGGTGGAAGATCGAGTCGATCGCAGCCTCGGTCACACCGAACACGTTGCCCGGCACGGCGTTGGGGGCCACTTCGGCCACCGCGGTGGTGAGCGCGTCGTGGGTCCACAGGTCGGTACCGGAGATCACCAGTCGCAGGCTCTCCACCGGCCCGGCAGTGCGGCAGTGCGCCGCCAGATCGCGCAGGAGCATGCCGGGCACGATCTCCGCGATCGCCACGTCATGCGTGCACAGCGTGCGGTGCAACGACTCCACCGACACGTGCTCGTCGTGCGGCAGGAACACCACGGTCTGACCAAACGCCAGAGCACGCGTCATGTCCCCAATGGACACATCGAAGCCCGGACCTGACATCGACAACACCGGACCAGGCCCACCCAGCTCGGCGAGCCCGTCGCGCCATCCAGCCACGTACGACGACAGTGCGCCATGGGTCACGGCCACGCCCTTGGGCCGGCCGGTCGACCCCGACGTGTAGGCGATGTACGCCAACGCGTTGGGGTCGATGCGCACCGGCAGCACGTCCGAAAGCGGAGATGCGTCGTCCAGGGCCAGGACTTCGCCGACGAAGCCAACCAGCTCGCCGGCCAAGGCCGTGGTCGTGACCGCGGCGACCACACCCGCATCAGCCAGGAGGAACGCGAGACGTTCAGCGGGCAGG
>NZ_VSRL01000382.1 GCF_012184385.1 Lentzea indica | reverse complement strand
GACCCGGGGCTTATCCTGCGCCTCGGCGAGCTGGCTGCTGCGCGTCGCGGCGGGCAGTCGGCGTGGTGGCGGCAGCGCGATCAGTTCGACCTGCCGCTGGTCGTGCGGCTCACCGCGCACCAGTCGTCCGACGCGGACCTGGTCTCACGCGTGGTGGGCGTGCTCGAGGAGACCGGGCTGACGGTCGACGAGCTGGCGGTCAGCATGCCGGCCGACGTGCTGCCGGTGACCGACGCGGCCGACAACCTCGCGGTGCTCGCCGGGATGGGTGTCCACGTGGGACTCGACGACTTCGGTCTCGGGCCGCTGGACCCGGCGATCGTGTCCGACCTGCCGGTGAAGTCGGTGCGGGTGGCTCGCAGTCTGGTCGAGCGCCGATCGCCGTACGTGACAGCGCTGATGCCGCTGGTGCGAGGGGCCGGCCTGGCGGTCGCGGTCGACGGGATCGCCGGCGCGGAACAGGCTCACTGGTGGCGTGCGGCGGGCGCGGACTTCGCCACCGGCGCCCACTTCGGTGCGGCGGAAACGCCGGGCGACTTCTTGAAGAGGTGGGAAAGCCGGTGACCGGATGCGGGCGACTTCCTGAGGGAGTTGGAACCCCGGTGGCGACGGGGTCGGGGTCAGCGTCCGGCCACCGGAGGAGACTGCTACCCGGTGAACTTCGCCAGCGCCTTGGTGAACTCGTAGGTCTGCTGGTTGATGCCGCTGCACGAGGAGCTCATCCCCCCGCAGTTGCCGCGGTCCCGGTTCACGGCCCAGAAGGACACACGGGCCAGGTGCTTGGAGTTCGCCCACGTCACGATGTCGCGGAAGTTCTGCGGGGTGACGGTCTCACCGGTGTCGGTCTTGCCGTTCATCGACGAGAGGCCGCTGCGCCGGTACGCCGCGTCGTCCGTGAGACCGAACGTCGACTTGACGTGGTTCTTCAGGCCGTCGACGGCGCTCTTGGTGTAGGCGAACATGTCGCCGCCGCTGCCCAGTCGAACGGCATGACGGCCCACGTGTCGATCGGCGCGCCGAGCTCCTTGGCGCGGGTGACCAGGCGCTTGCCCCACGAGTTCGGGCCGGTGCGGTCGGTCGGCATCGTGATGACCGTCTTCACGCCGGGGTTCTTCTGCTTGACGATCTTCAACGCGCCGAGCACGCGGTCCTGCGTGGTGTTGTTCTCGAACTCGGCGGCCTCGATGTCGATGTCGATCGCCTTGAGCTGGTAGGCGTCGATCACCTTCTGGTAAGCGCCGGCGAGCGCGCTGGGGGAGCTGCAGAACTGGCCGAGCTTGTTGCCTGACCAGCCGCCGATCGACGGCACCGCGTCGCCGCCGGCCGCGCGGATGTTGTTGATCAGGGTCTTGTCGGAGCCGGTCAGCGAGCGGTTGCCGTCCCACTTCGGGTTGCAGGTGCCGTCGCTGAGGATGAACGCGAGGGTGAAGGCCTTGATGCCCGTCTGCTGCATCACCGTGGCGGGGTTGGGCTGACCGCCCCACTGGTAGAGGTACGGGGCCGCGAGCACGGGGTTGACGGCCGCCTGTGCGGTCGTGGGCAGCAACATCGCCGCGCACGCGGCAGCGACAGCGCCGACGAGGAACCGCTTCATCAGTCCTCCAAGACTGCTCGGTCCAGGGCGGCGGAGCTGGCAGTGAGAGGGCTCACAACGTGTTCAAAAATGGACTAGACCACCACTATCTGTCAAGAAGGTAGTCGAAAACCGGGTATTGCTCTGTCCGGCGGGCATCACTGATCTTGTCGGTGCAGCGTGGTGAAATCGAGGCGTGGCACTTCCACCCCAGCTGGTCCGCAGGAAGCCGGAGACGCGCCCGCGTCCCCGGTGGGACGCCGCTGCCCAGCGGGTCTTCGACCACGAGGGCGGATTCCTGCGCGTGCTCGGTGGTCCCGGCACCGGCAAGACGACGTTGCTGGCCGAGCTGGCCGCGCACGTCGTGCTGGAGCAGGGCGCCGACCCGGAGAACGTGCTGGTGCTGACGGCGAACCGCCGCGCGTCTGCGGCGTTGCGCGCGCACATCACGCGGTTGCTGACGGGGCGGTTGTCGACGATCCGCGAGCCGTTGGTGCGGACCGTGCACTCGTACGCGTTCGCGGTGCTGCGCAACCAGGCTGTGTTGCTCGGCGAGCCGCCGCCGCGGCTGCTGTCCGGGCCCGACCAGGACGCGATGGTGCGCGAGCTGCTCGCCGGTGACGCAGATCTGGGCGCCTTGAACTGGCCGGAGCGGTTGCGTCCCGCCCTGGAGCTGCCGGGTTTCGCGCACGAGCTGCGCGATCTGCTGTTGCGGGCGGCGGAACGCGGCCTGGGCCCCGAGGACCTGATCGAGCTCGGCGAGCAGCACGGGCGGGACGAGTGGGTGGCTGCCGGCCGGTTCGGTGCGCAGTACGAGGCGGTGAACCTGCTGTCGGGAATGGACTCCGCGACGGCGTTCGCGCCCGCCTACGACGCAGCCGAGCTGGTGTCGTCCGCGTACGCCGCGTTCGTGAACGACGAGGAGCTGCTGTTCACCGAACGGCGCCGGGTGCGATACCTGCTGGTCGACGACGCGCAGCACCTCGACCCGATGCAGTACTCGTTGATCAGCTCGCTCGGGTCGGGTGCGGCGCGGTTCGTGCTGGCGGGTGATCCGGACCAGGCGATCTTCACGTTCCGCGGCGCCGATCCGGAGATCCTGCGGGACGTGCCGGGCGAGACGGTGGTGCTCAAGCAGTCGCATCGGATGATGCCCGAGATCCGGGACGCGGTGGCCAGGCTGGCCGCTCGCCTGCCGGGCGCTCTCCTCGCGCACGGTGTTGCCGGCCGACGGCGAGGGTTCCGTGCAGGTGCGGCTGCTCGCGTCGTCCGCGCAGGAGGCGACGTGGGTGGCGGACCAGCTGCGCCGTTCGCACCTGGCAGACGAGGTGCCGTGGTCGCAGATGGCCGTCGTGGTGCGGTCGGCGACATTGTCTTTGCCGGTGCTGCAACGGGCGTTGCTCGCGGCCGGTGTACCGGTGGCGGTTGCATCGGACGAGTTGCCGTTGGCGCAGCAGCCTGCCGTGCGCCCGCTGCTGGCTCTCGTTCGCGCCGCCGCTTCGCCGGGTTCGCTCGACGAGGACACGGCGGCGATGCTGCTGTCGTCGTCCTACGGCGGCGCTGATCCGTTGGCACTGCGTCGGTTGCGGCGTGGTCTGCGGCGCCTGGAGATGGCCGCGGGCGGCGACAGGCCGAGCGGTGAGCTGCTCGTCGAGGTCGTGGAGACCTCCGACAGGCTGGCGGCGCTGGAGGACGCCGAGTCCCTGCCCGCGCGGCGGATCGCGCACCTGCTGGCGTTGGCGCGCAAGGCGATCGAGGCCGGCAAGTCGGTCGAGGTCGTGCTGTGGGACCTGTGGACGGCCACCGGCCTGCAGGACCGCTGGGTGGCCCAGTCGGCCCGGCGCGGCATGCCGGGCATGCAGGCTGACCGCGACCTCGACGCGATCGTGGCGCTGTTCGAGGCGGCGGCGAAGTACGTCGACAGGCTGCCCGGCTCCGGTGTCGCCGGGTTCGCGGACTATCTGGAGTCGCAACGAATCGTCGGCGACACCTTGGCCGCCGCTGCCCCGACCGGCGAGGCGGTGTCGGTGCTGACCGCGCACTCGGCGGCGGGCCGCGAGTGGGAGGTCGTCGCGGTGCCCGGCGTTCAGGAGGGCAGCTGGCCCGACCTGCGACTGCGCGGCACGGTCCTGGGCGTCGAACGCATGGTGGACGTGCTGGCAGGCCTCGAACCGTCGGTGTCGGCGGTGGCGCCGATCCTCGCGGAGGAGCGACGCCTGCTCCTGGTCGCCGCTTCGCGTGCGCGGTCGAAGCTGCTGATCAGCGCGGTGCGGGGCGAGGACGAGCAGCCGTCGCGGTTCCTGGACGAGATCGAGTCCTCCGCGGAGGACGAACGGAAGCTGCACCGGCCGCAGCGCGGTCTCGTGCTGGGCGAGCTCGTCGGCGAACTGCGCCGCGTCGTGTGCTCCGACTCGGAGGATCCGGGGCGTCGTTCGCGGGCAGCTGCTCAGCTCGCCAGGCTGGCAGAGGCCGGGGTTCCCGGTGCGCACCCGGAGTCCTGGTACGGCTTGGCGGAGGTCTCGATCGATGCTCCACTGTGGACGGAGGAGCAGAAGGTCAGCGTGACGCCGTCGACCATCGAGGTGATCACGAAGTGCCCACTGCGCTGGGTGGTCGAGCGGCACGGCGGCCAGGACCCGGCGGAGCTCGCGTCGGTGACCGGCACCCTGGTCCACGCCCTGGCGCAGGCGGCCGCTTCCGGCGCGGATGCCGCTGCGCTCAGGGTGAAACTGGACGAGGCGTGGGCTGCGGTCGACGCCGGTGCCCCGTGGTTCTCCCGCCGCGAACGTCTTCGCGTCGAACGCATGCTCGACACGTTCCTCGCCTGGCTGACCATGAGCCGCAGCCAGCTCACCCAGGTCGCCGTCGAGGAGGAGATGGTCGTCGAGGTTCCCAAGCGCGACGGGGGCCCGTGGATGCAGGTCCGCGGCCGGGTCGACCGCCTGGAACACGACGAGGACGGCCGTCCCGTGGTGATCGACATCAAGACGGGCAAGAACCCGGTGTCCCGCGATGCCTCGCAGGAGCACCCGCAGCTCGCGGTGTACCAGCTGGCGACCTCGTTGGGCGGCTTCACGCACATCGGACTGGGATCCGACCCCGGTGGTGCTCGCCTGCTGTACGTGGCGAAGGAGGACAAGAAGACCGGCGCGGTCGAACGCACCCAAGCACCGATGGATGAGCAGGGCGTCCAGGCGTGGCTCGCGGTGGTGCAGGACGCCGCGGAGTCGGTGCTCGGACCGGAGTACACGGCGAAGGAGAACGCGGACTGCGACCGTTGCCCGGCGCGCACGACGTGCCCGGTCCACCCGTCCGGGCGGCAGGTGAGTGAGTAGGCGTCGTGGCGTGCGTAGGAAGATGTCGCGGTGACCGTCAGCCCGTTTGAGATCGCTGAGGCGCTCGGGCTGAACAAGCCGACCCCCGAGCAGGCCGAGGTGATCGCCGCGCCAGCGCAGCCCGCGCTGGTCATCGCAGGTGCGGGCGCGGCAAGACCGAGACCATGGCCGCGCGCGTGGTGTGGCTGGTGGCCAATGGGCTCGTGCTGCCGGATCGGGTGCTCGGCCTCACGTTCACGCGCAAGGCGGCGCGGCAGCTCGCGGACCGGGTGCGGGCACGGTTGCGGAGGCTGGCGGGGTCGTCGCTGCTGGACGACCTGGATCCCAGCGGCGAGCGCAAGATGGCCGTGCTGACCGGTGAGCCCGTGGTGCTGACTTACCACGCGTACGCCGGGCGGCTGGTGACCGAGCACGGCCTCCGGCTGCCGGTGGAACCGGGCGTGCGGCTGCTGACCGAGACGGCTTCGTGGCAGCTCGCGCACCGCGTGGTGTCGACGTGGGCGAAGGACCTCGACACGGACAAGGTGCCGGCGACGATCACCGGGTACCTGCTGAGGCTCGCGGGCGAGCTGGGTGAGCACCTGGTGACGCCGGAGGCGTTGGAAGCGCACGCCGTGGAGCTGTGTGCGTTGATCGAGAACGCGCCGAAGGCACCGCGGCAGCGGGACGCCCTGCCGGAGAAGCTTCGTGAAGTCGTTGCGGCGCAACGGTTGCGTGTCGCGCTGCTGCCGTTGCTGGACGCGTACCAGCAGCGCAAGCGCAAAGAGGCGGCGCTCGACTTCGCGGACCAGATGTCGCTGGCCGCGCAGCTCGCCGGGTTCACCGAGGTCGCTTCCGGTGAACGCGAACGGTACGGCGCGGTGTTGCTGGACGAGTACCAGGACACCGGGCACGCGCAGCGCGTGCTGCTGCGGTCGTTGTTCGGCGAGGGCAAACCGATGCCGGTGACGTCGGTGGGCGACCCGGCGCAGGCGATCTACGGCTGGCGCGGGGCGTCCGCGGCGAACCTGCCGCGCTTCGCGGACGACTTCCCTCCGACGCGGAAGTTCGGGCTGCTGACCAGTTTCCGCAACCCGCCGGAGGTGCTGGAGCTCGCGAACGCGGTGTCGTTGCCGCTGAGGGAAGCCGGGCTGGACGTCGAGGAACTGCGCGCGCGCAGCGGGGCGGGGCCGGGTGACGTGCGGCTGGCCCTGCACGCGGACATCAGGCAGGAGCTCGACTGGCTCGCGGACAACGTCGCGGCGCAGTGGGAAGCGCACCTGGACGCGGAGGGCGTGCCACC
>NZ_VSRL01000381.1 GCF_012184385.1 Lentzea indica | reverse complement strand
CCGGTCTGCCCGGTGGCCGTGACCTGCGGCGCCGAGCCGGACACCAGCGCCGCCAGCACGACGGTCACCACGGCCGCGATCAGACGGCGCGGCCGTTCCGGCGGCGAGACGCCGCCGGAACCGCCCCGGTCGTTGTTCAGTTGCTCAGGCATCGCACGGAAGTCCTGGGCCTCAGGCGCAGGGAGCTGACCTTGTCCTTCAGGTTCTCCGGCAGCCCGTGCACGGTCGCACCAGGGTTCACGCAGAACAGGAAGCCCGAGTGGAACTGCCCGTCGTACCAGTGGCTCTCGCGGTTGCCGGTGGACGAGTTGCTGGCCGCCCACGAGTTGTTGTCGACAGGCTGGCCGGCGCCGTATCCGTCGCCGCCGGAGAACCTGTTGCCGTTGAAGTGGTCGACGGAGTCGAAGTACTCGAACTTCGACGAGTTCACGTCGGAGTAGAACAAGCAGTGGTAGCCGTTGCGGCAGTTGACACCGGCCACCGCCGGGCCGCCCTGCGACGCCGTTCTGGCCTCGGCCGACTTGTCCGGCCTCGGCGCCGCCGGTTCCGCGGTCACCGCGATCGGCGCGGTGAGCATGAGTGCCCCTGCGACCGCTGCGATGATCGCCTGACGCCCGAACAGGGCGGGAGCGAGTTTCATCGAGATCACCCTCAATTGATTGATCGAAAATCTACTGCCGGTCGGCTGACCGCCCCGCAGAGACTTCAGCGAAGAATCGTTGGCGGGCAAGGGTCCGGGGTAACCTGGGACGGTGGGACGCACCCCGCAGCGCTGGGGTGGGAACGCGCGGGACCTGGTGGGACGGGCCTGGGACGCGCGGTGGACCGGGTGGGGGAACTCGCATGCACACCGTTGAGGTGGAGAGACTCGCCGCGTTCCTGCGGATGTTCAAGAACCGCACGGAACGCAGTTATGAATCTTTGGCCAACCGGACCGGCGTGAGCAGCTCGAGCCTGCACCGCTATTGCACCGGCACGAAAATTCCAACCGACTTCGGTTCCATTCAGCGATTTGCCAAAGAATGCGGCGCGACCCAGGAGGAGCTGCGTGAGCTCCACCGGCTGTGGGTGCTGGCGGACGCCGTGCGGCGAGGACAACCCGAACCCGCCGACCCCGCGCCCGCCGACTCCCCACCCGCTGCCGGCCCGCCCGCGCAGGAGCCGCCTCGCTCCCGGTTCCTCCGGCGCCGGCTCGCGGTGATCGGTGCGACGGCGCTCGTTCTCGTGGCGGGCGGGATGACGGTGTTGCTCGTCAGCGCCGGCAGGCAGGCCGGGCCGCCTGCGGTGGACGGCCCGATGCTGTTGTCCTCCGCGTGCCCACCCGTGGTCAGCATGGGCCAGCACGACGAATGCGTGCGGGAGGTTCAGACGCTGCTGTCCCGTGCCGGAGCCAAGATCGAGATCGACGGCGACTTCGGTCCGGCGACACTGCGCCGGGTCACCGCGTTCCAGGTGCTCGCCGACCTGCAACCCCGTGGCGTGGTCGACGAAGCCACGAAACGGGCGCTCTACGACCGGAAGGTCAGCATGGCCGGGTGGTCCCCGGAGCAAGTCGAGCGACGCATCCGGGAGGTCTTCCCCGAGGAGCCGGACCGGGCCGTCGGCATCGCCCGCTGCCAGTCCTTCCTCGACCCGCTGCACGTGCTGACCAACACCAACGGGACCCGCAACTGGGGTGTCTTCCAGCTCTCCGACAGGCTGCTGGCGGAGCTGGGCGGTACCCAGCGGCAGGCGTACGACCCCGAGTGGAACATCCAGACGGCGCGGCGGGCGTGGAGCCGGCACCGGGACTTCCGCGACTGGGAGCACTGCGACCAGCCGTTCCGGACCAGCTCACCGCCGCCGAGCAGCTCGGGGTGACGGTCAGCAGACCTTGCTCGAGTAGGCGCTCCAGCCGTCTTCGCCCAGCGACACGACGCCGAGCGCACGCGTGCAGCGGTTGATCGTGTCCGTTGCCTTCGACCACACCTCGCGCTGGTCGAGCCGGCCGATCACCTTGCCGTGGTCCTTGTTGTCGTTGGTCGTGACGGCGGTGGTGACGTGGAACAGGTCGTGCTTCGCAGCCCAGTCCGCCCACACGAAGACGTAGCCCCAGTTCTTGCCGCAACCCGCGAACTGCTTCACCGACGCGGCGGTCTGGCCGTTGGCGAACTTCACGTACGCGGTCGACCCGATCTGCTGGGCGGACGCACAGCCCGGCGGGGTCTCGGCGTGCGCGACACCGGGCGCGAGCAGCGCGCACCGCGGCGGCGATGATCAGTAGTGCCTTCTTCATGATCAGCACTCTGGCAGCGGTCGCTGACACCGCCCTGACACGGGCGCTACCGCAGTTGATCGCGGCGGCGGGTCAGATAGGCCGTCTCGGCGGTGTTGCCCGCCAGCTCAATGGCTCTGTCGTACGCAGCGCGCGACTGCTGACTGCGGCCCAGCCGGCGCAGCAGGTCGGCGCGAGTGGCGTGGTAGGGGTGATAGTCGGCCAACCTGTGCTCAAGACGGTCCACAGCCGCCAGTGCCACCTCCGGGCCGTCGAGTTCGGCGACCGCGATGGCCCGGTTGAGGGCGATGATCGGCGAGGGGTCGAGGCGGGCGAGCTGGTCGTAGAGGGCGAGCACCTGCGACCAGTCGGTGTCACGGATGTCGCGAGCGGAGGTGTGCACGGCGTTGATCGCGGCCAGGATCTGGTAGCGACCAGGAGCCACCCCGGCGGCGGCAGCGGCCAGGCGCTCACGCACCAGCCGGTGGCCCTCGGCGATCAGCGTCGCGTCCCAGGCCCCGCGATCCTGCTCATCAAGAGCGACGAGCTCACCGCTCGCGGACACCCTGGCGGTGCGGCGGGCCTCGGTGAGCAGCATCAGCGCCAGCAACCCGGCCACCTCACCGTCGTCCGGCAGGAGGGCACGGATCAGGCGAGTGAGCCGGATCGCCTCGGCGGTCAGGTCGTGACGGACCGGATCGGTGTCGGGGCCGGTGGCCAGGTAGCCCTCGTTGAACATGAGGAAGAGGACGGCGAGCACGCCGGTGACGCGCGCGGGGAGATCCTCGGCGGACGGCACCCGATAGGGGATGCGGGCCGCCTTGATCTTGGCTTTCGCGCGGGTGATCCGCTGCCCCATGGCACTCTCGGCCACCAGGAAGGCGCGGGCGATCTCGGGCATGGTCAGACCGCCGACCATGCGCAGTGTCAACGCCAGCCGGGCTTCCATCGCCAGCGCCGGGTGACAGCAGGTGAAGATCAGCCGGAGCCGGTCGTCGTCGATGTCGCCAGGAGGCTCAGGCGAGTCGTACACCATCTGAGCCTCCTTGTGCTTGTCGTCGCGCTTGTTCTCGCGCCGGATCCGGTCGATGGCCCTGCGGGTGGCGGTGGTGGTCAGCCAGGCACCGGGGTTGGGGGGTACGCCATCAGCGGGCCACCGTTCGACGGCGGTCGCGAACGCCTCGGCAGCCGCCTCCTCTGCGATGTCGAGGTCGCCGAAGCGCCTGGTCAGCGTGGCGACCACCCGTGCCCACTCCTCGTGGTGGGCCTGGGTGATCGCCTCCTCGACATCGCTCACAGGAACGGCCGCACCTCGATCTTCCGATCGCAGACCTTCGACGCCTCGGTGGCGAGCTTGAGCGCCACGTCCAGATCGGGGGCCTCCCACACCCAGATCCCGGCGAGGTACTCCTTCGACTCCACGAAAGGCCCGTCGCTGAACACCGCCTGCTCGCCCCGGTTGTCGATGACCGTGGCCGTGTCGGTGTCCGCGAGTCCGCCCGCGAAAACCCAGTAGCCCTCGGCGATCAGTCGTTCATTGAACGCGCTGATGGCAGGACGCCTGTCCGTGCTGCCGGGATTGCTCTTGTCGTCGATCACGGAAACCAGATACTGCATCTGAAGATCATCTCCTGTGGTGTCAGGCACCGCGTGTCAGTTTCCCGGGTACTGCGGGCGCCCGGCCGGCCGGAAGACCTGGATCGTCACGCCCTTCGAGTCGACTCGTGACTCCACCAGGTCGAGCGCGAGATCTGGGCCGGTCTCCGGGTACAGGCGCGCGCCTTGGCCGAGAATCACCGGCATCACGATCAGAGTCATCTCGTCGACCAGGTCGTTCTCCAGCAGCCACCGGACCAGGGTGCCGCTGCCGTGCACCTGCAGCTCGCCTCCCGGCTTGGCCTTCAGGTCTGCGATGGCGGTCGCGAGGTCGTCGGCCAGAACGGTGCTGACCGACCACGCCGGATCCGCGAGCGTGGTCGACGCCACGTACTTGGGCTGGGTGTTCAACGCCAGCCTGACGGGCTCCCAGCCAGGGACGTCCTGTTCCGTCCAGGACCCCCACGACTCGGCGAACAGCTCGTAGGTCCGTCGGCCGAGCAGGAACGCGTCGGCACGCTGGTAGGTCTCCTTGATGAACGCGTGGGTCTCGTCGTCGCCCCTCCCGAGCGCCCATCCGCCGCGCTCGAACCCGTTCCTGCGGTCCTCGTCCGACGCGCCGCCGTTCCCCTGCGTCACTCCATCAAGGGTGATCTGGGTCATGGTCGTCAGCTTCATGATCGGGGTTCCTTCAGCTCGGCGCCGCCCCCTGCGGGCGGCCTCACCCCTGCTACGAACACCACCGCCCCGATCCGACACCGCCGCCCGGAATTCTTCGAAGAACTTTCCTGGGCCCGGTCGTCAGCGACGTTTGCCGGTGCTCGCGTTCCAGTGCGACGGCCTGGTCAACGCCTCGGGCAGCTTCGTCCTCGCGTTGCCGCGCGCGGCGTTGACCTGCGGCTGAGTCAGGAACAGGCAGGTGCCGAGGTCCGCACCCGAAAGATCGGCGCCCCGCAGGTCCGCACCGATCATGTCCGCCCGCGACAGGTCGGCGTTCGTGAGGTCCGCGCCGATCAGGTAGGCGCCGCGGAAGTCGGCGCTGCTGAGGTTCTTGTTCCGCAGGCGCGCACCGATCAGATCCGCGCCCCGGTACGACTTCGCGCTGGTCCGCAGCCGTTCGCTGGTGCGCAGCAGCAGAACGTTCACCTTGGCGCGGATCTCCGCGACGTCGAGCCGCAGGATGTCGTCCGGGTCGGCGGTGGTGTGCCGCTCGACCTCGGCGTAGGCCGTGACGAGGTCGTCGTGCGGGTCGAGCCGCCGCGCTTCGGCCAGGTACCAGAGCAGTTCGTGCAGCTGCCGGACCACGGGGAACACCGCGAACATCTTCTGCCGCTCACCGGTGCGCCAGTCGGTGCCCCCGAACACCGTCTGCGACACCCGCTGACCCGCGCCGAAGCAGTCGTAGACCGTGCAGCCGGCATAACCCTTCTGCCGCAACTGGTCGTGGATGCCGCACCGGTGATCGGCCAGCAGGTTGCGGCACGGCGTGCCCGCGTCTTTGGTGGCCGCGAAATCCGCCGACTTCGCGAACGGCAGCGCGACGCAGCACAACCCGAAACAGTTGGCGCAGTCGCCCTTCAGCTCGTCCATCGCGATCAGCCTACTTCGGCGCCCCCGCCCGCAACGCACGCAGCTCCGCCGCAGCCTCGTCGAGCTGCCGCTCGGCACGTTCCGCACGGGTCAACGTCTGCGTTCGCGCGTCCTCGACGACCGCGAGGGTCTGCCGCACCGCCGCCACCTGCTCGGCGCTCTCCTGCCGGAGCTGCGCGAGCCGGGAGTCGAACTCGCCACGCGACCGCTCCAGCTCCGCACGGGCGTCCGCGGCGGTCTGCTCGGCCCGTTCCGCGCGCACGACGGCCAGGTCACGAGCCTTGGCGGCACGGCTAACGGTCTCGGCGGCCTCCTCACGCACCTTCTCGATCTGGGCAGCGGCATCACCGCGGGCCTGCTCAGCGGCATGGACGGCGGCCGCCGTCTCGGCCCGAGCCTGCGCGATCTCCGCCTGGGCCTCCGCTCGCGCCTGCTCGACCACCGTCCGCGCTTCGGCGCGGACCTGCTCGATCTCCTTGGCCGCCTGCCGCCGTGCCTGCTCAGCGTGCTTCACCGCGTCAGCCCGCGCCTGCTCCGCCGCCTCCAGAGCCTGCCGCACCTTCTCGTCCGCCTCGGCCCTGATCTCCTCGATCACGGCAGCCGCCTGCACCCTGACCTCGGCGATCTCCGCCTCAGCCCGCTCACCGGCGGCCCGCGCCGCCTCCCTGGCTTCATCGCGCTCGGTCAACGCGGCGTCAGCTGCCTCATCGGCTTCCTCCGCCGCCCGCACCGCCTGCTCGGTCGTCTCCTCGGCCGCCTTGCGAG
>NZ_VSRL01000380.1 GCF_012184385.1 Lentzea indica | reverse complement strand
CTCGAGCACGCCCACCTGGTCGAGCGTCGGGTCCGGGGCGCCGTCGAGGACGATGCGGCCGATGCGGTTCGGGTAGCGCTGGGCGTAGGTCGTGATGACGCGCGAGCCCTCGCCGACACCGATGGCGTTGAGGCGGTCGGTGCCGAGGTGGTCGCGGAGGCGGTCGAGGTCGGCGGCCGCGCGCCACGAGTCGAACGCGGTCAGCCTGCCTTCAAGGTCGAGCACGCATTCCTGCGACGCCTCGCCCGCGGCGACGACGAGGTTCGACTGCTCGGCCTCGGCGGGGTCGTACTCGACGAGCTGCGCGCGCGTGGCCTGCGGTACGCACGACATGCCGTCCGAACGGCCCGTGCCGCGCCGGTCCACGCCGATGATCGTGTACGTGCTGAGGAGCTCCTTCGGCAACGTCGCCGCGAGGCGCGCCGCCTTCAGGGTGCCGGGCTCGCCGCCGGGGTCGTTGACCACGACCAGCGCGCTCTTGCCCGTGCCGACCCGCATCAGCGCGATGCCGAGCGTGCCGCGTCCCGGACGTCCCGGCGGGTCGAGCACGGCGGTCATGCGCGCGCATTCGTAGGTCTGGTCACCCTGGGGAGCGTCGGCGCCGAGGCGGTCCTTCATCTGTTCGTTGCACGCCGACCAGGCCAGCGAGTCCTTCCTGTACTCGCTGAGCGGCGGCACGGGCTGCGGCCCGGCGAGCGTGCTCTGGTCGACGGGCTGGTTCTCCTCGCCCTTGACCGCGATCACCGGCCTGGTCGAGGGTCCCGCGCTGCACGCCGTCAGCACGCTCACTGCCAGTAGGGCCAAGGCAGCGCGACGCACAGATGTCCTCACTCTCGTTCTCACTCCGGGATGTTGAGCCTCGCACGCCCTAGGTGAGAACGCGGTGAGTCAGGGCACCGTTTTTGTGCCGTGGCTCAACGCTGATGCTTGCCTGATGTTCGGGGGGAACGCAGCGAATCAGGACACCGCTCTTGTGCCACGGCTCACCGCTGAAGCTCGCCCCTGAGCCAACACGGTGAGTCAGGATGGAAACCATGGCTCACGCTGATCGGCTTCCCGTGGCCCGGCTCATGGGTGGCATCCCGCCCACGGCACTCGTGCTGCTCGGCATCGTCAGCGTGCAGGTCGGCGCGGCCTTCGCGAAGCAGCTGTTCACGGTCGCGGGCGCGGCGGGCACCGTGACGTTGCGTCTCGTCGTGGCGGCGATCGTGCTGGTGGCGATCTGGCGTCCGTCGCTGCGGATGGACCGCCGCACGCTCGTGGTCGTCGCGAGCTACGGCGTGGTCCTCGGCGCGATGAACCTCTTCTTCTACGCGGCACTCGAACGCATCCCGCTCGGCGCGGCGGTGACCATCGAGTTCCTCGGCCCGCTCGCGGTGGCGGTCGCAGGTTCACGGCGCTGGCTCGACGGCGTGTGGGTGCTGCTCGCGGGTGCCGGCGTGGTGCTGCTGACTCGCGTGCAGGGCGGTCTGCTGTGGACGGGCGTGCTGTTCGCGCTGGCCGCGGGCGCCTGCTGGGCGGGATACATCCTGCTGGCGGCCAAGCTCGGCAGCAAGACGAACGACGGCAAGGGCCTCGCGCTCGCGATGGTCGTGGGCTCGCTGATCGCGCTGCCGTTCGGCATCTCGTCGGCCGGCACCGCGATGCTCGATCCCGTCGTGCTCGCGGCGGCGGCCGCGGTCGCGCTGATGTCGTCGGTGATCCCGTACTCGCTGGAGCTGGAGGCGCTGCGCCGCATGCCGCCGCGCGTGTTCGGGATCCTGATGTCGATGGAACCGGCGGTGGCCGCACTGGCCGGCCTGGTGCTGCTCGGGGAGCAGCTCAAGCCGGCGCAGTGGGTCGCCGTGTGCTGTGTGGTCATCGCCTCCGTCGGCGCGACCCGGTCGGCGCGTCCTGACGTCTGACCTCGGACCAGGGCGGACCGGGCAACCGGCCGTACCACCACGGCTCCGGCTGGTCCGGGCTGTGGTCGATTCTGTTCCAGAAGGGGCGGCGGCCGGACGGATCGGGCAGCGTCCGCCGCAGGAACTCCGCGTCGAGCCGCCGCACCACCCGTCCGAGCTCGGCCTTCGCGCGCACTGGCAGCCGCTCCAGGACGTGTTCGAGCACGTCACGCGCGTGCACGACGCTGTCGAACGGGCAGCCGGAGCACTCGCACTCGACCGGCATCGGGTACAGCGGCCCGCGTCTGGACGTGAACTCCCGGTAGCCCACGAGCGCGCGCCGGGTCGACCCGATGTAGACGTGGTAATCGCCGAGCGCCAGCTCGACGCGGAAGATCGCCAGCGACGTGGCGGAGGAGAGCCCGCGAACGGGCTCCGGAGTTCGGTCGGACCACAGCGGTCCGAGGAGCGCGCCGCGCAGGGCGCCCGGCCTGCTACGCGGCATGGGCCTTTCGGGTCGTCATGATCAGGAGCTTACCGCGCCCGCAGCTCGCCTTTCAGCACAGAAGCCACGTCGTAACGGGCCGGGATCTCCAGCTGGTCGTAGCGGCACGACAGCGGCTCGCGGTCCGGGCGCCACCGCGCGAACTGGCCGTTGTGCCGCAGCCGCACGGGGTGCTCGCCCTCGGTCTGCGTGTAGTGGATCTCCAGCACCCGCTCGGGACGCAGCGCCACGTACTCGGCCTGCTTGCCCCGCCACCGGTTGATCTCGCCGGGAATCCGTTGTCCCGGCTGAGGGTTCGCCCACGGGTGCGAGTCGGATTCGGTGATCAACGGCGCGAGCTCGGTGGCGAGCTCACGGCGTTCGGCTGCCTTGAACGAACCGCAGACCCCGATGTGGTGCAGCAGGTCGTTGGAGTCGTAGACGCCGAGCAGCAGTGAGCCGACGGCGGTGCCGGGTTCGGTGTCCTTGTGCCAGCGCAGGCCCGCGAGCACGACGTCCGCGGTGCGGGCGTGCTTCACCTTGATCATCGAGCGCTTGCCCGGCGTGTACGGGCCGTCCGACGGCTTGCCCATCACACCGTCCAAGCCGGCGCCCTCGAACAGCGTGAACCACTCGCGCGCCGTCTCGACCGAGGTCGTCGCGGGCGTGATGTTGAGACCCGGCAACGTGAGCAGGGCCTCGCGCCGGGCGACCGTCGGCGACTCCAGCAGCACCTCGGAACCCAGCGCCAGCAGGTCGAACGCGACGAACGTGGCCGGCGACGACTCGGACAGCATCGTCACGCGTGATGCCGCCGGGTGGATGCGCTCGGACAACGCGTCGAAGTCCAGCTCGTCGTTGCGCGCCACGACCAGTTCACCGTCGATGACAACGAGATCCGGCAGCACGTCGAGCATCGAGGCGGCGACCTCGGGGAAGTAGCGGTTGAGCGGCTTGCCGCTGCGGGACTGCAGGAGGACCTCGTCGCCGGAGCGGAAGACCACGCAGCGGAAGCCGTCCCACTTGGGCTCGAACACCAGGTTGGCGTCGTCGGGGATGCCGTCCACCGCGGTGGCGAGCATCGGCTGCAGAGGCGGGGTCAGCGGTAGGTCCACGCGCTCATCCTGCCTCTTCAGCTGGAATTTCGCCGCTGATACCGCAGCAACAGCACGTCGTCCGCGCGCAGGACCGACGCCAGCTCCAGATCCACGGGCACAATCACCGGACCGTGAGCGATCCGCGACGAGTCACCCACCGCCAGCAGTGGCGACACCGTCAGGTTCAGCGCGTCCACCAGGCCTTCGGAGATCATCGACCCGAACAACCGCGGCCCGCCCTCGAGGTTGATCCGGTGCAGCCCCCGCGCCGCGAGCTCGGCGACGGCCACCTTCAGATCGACCTCCGAGTCGCCGGCGACGATCACGTCGGCGGGCAGCGAAGGCAACCGGGCGGCCGCGCAGGTGATCACGATCGGCGGCACCGAGGTGTCGGTGAACAGCGGCAGGTCCGCCGTCAGCGTCCCGCGCGCCGTCACGACGGCGATCGGCAACGGCCGTTCACGCCGCGCGCCCCGATACCCCTCGATCAGCACGGTCCCGGCACCCACCATCACGACGTCGGCGAGCTCGCGCCCGAGCAGGAAGATCTGCTTGTCGGCAGCGGAACCCAGCCCCTCGGAACGCCCGTCGACCGACACCGCACCGTCCACGCTGGACACGAAGTTCGCGGTCACCCAGGTGCGTCCCCCGGGATACGCGTAGAGCGACTCCAGGGCTGTGTCGGTCATCTCAACGCCCGGTGAGGGCCACAACATCTGCACGAACTCATCCCATCACGCCGATAAGCTGCGGGCATGCGCCTGGCTGACCGGGATCCCCAGATCGGGGCCGACGAACTGATCGAGGGCCTGGTGCCGCCACCGAGGTTCGACCACGTCAGCTTCGACAGCTACATCCCCAACCCGGACGAGCCCAGCCAGGCCGCCGCGGTCGAGGCCGGCCGCCTGTTCGCCGCGCGGGTCAGCGCGAAGCCCAAGAAGTGGTCGCTGTTCGGCTCCCGCACCGAGGACGAGGGCAAGTTCGGCCTCTACCTCGACGGCGGCTTCGGCGTCGGCAAGACCCACCTGCTCGCGTCGCTGTGGCACGCCGTCCCAGGTCCGAAGGCGTACGGGACGTTCGTCGAGCTGACGAACCTCGTCGGTGTCCTGACCTTCCCCGAGGCCGTCAAACGACTCAGCGGCCACAAGCTGCTCGCCATCGACGAGTTCGAGCTCGACGACCCCGGCGACACCATGCTGGTCACCCGCCTGATCAAGGAACTGATCGCGGCTGGCGTGTTCATCGCCGCCACCTCGAACACGCTGCCGGACAAGCTCGGCGAGGGCAGGTTCGCCGCCGCCGACTTCCTGCGCGAGATCCAGTCGATGTCCTCGAAGTTCGACGTCGTGCGCGTCGACGGCCCTGACTACCGCCACCGCGGCCTGCCCGACGCCCCGGCGCCGATGTCCGACTCCGAGCTGCTGACCAAGGCCGCGAACACCGAGGGCTCAACCATCGACGACTACGACGACCTGTGCAAGGCGCTCGCCCGCATCCACCCGTCGAAGTACGGCCGGCTCGTCGATGGCGTCTCCGCGGTGCATCTCAAGGACGTCAAGCCGGCGCCGGACCAGTCGGTCGCGCTGCGGCTCGTCGCGTTCGGCGACAGGCTCTACGACCGCGACATCCCGGTCGCGGTGTCGGGGCAGCCGCTGTCGGAGCTGTTCACGGAGGAGATGCTGCGCGGCGGATACCGCAAGAAATACCTCCGCGCGGTCTCCCGGCTGGTCGCGCTGAGCCGCTGATCCCGCAGCCCGCCAGAAATGGGTACGCGTAGGACCAAGACCGAGTTTGACTCCGGCCGCGTTCGAGTATCCACTGGATGACGAGCGGGAATGATGACGTCCCGACGTCTTCCGGAGGCACCGATGCTGAGTGAAGCCGAACGCCGCTCGCTCGAGGAGATCGAGCAGCGGTTGCTAGCCGACGAACCCCGGCTCGCCCGCACCATGAACCGTCAGGTGAGGCCGTGGTTGTTCTACCTCTTCCTGTTCGTCTTCGGCGGTCTCACCGTGCTGCTGACGATGATCGGCGCGTTCGGCCCCGCCTTCCAGTGCCTGCTCGTCACGACCACCGCGCTGGTGCTGCGCAGGTACCCGATCCGCCTGAGCTGACCGGAAACTCGCTGGCGTTCACCGCGAGCGACCCCGACCATCTCCGGAGTGGGGTATCTGGAAGCGAACGGGCTCGCGTACGCGCTGCCGGACGGCCGGGAGCTGTTCCGCGACGTCTCGTTCAAGGTGAGCGGCGGGACCGTTGTCGCGCTCGTGGGCGCGAACGGCGTCGGTAAGACGACGCTGCAACGGATCTTGTCGGGCGAGCTCACCCCGAAGCAGGGCAGCGTGCACGTGCAGGGCGGGCTCGCGGTGATGCCGCAGTTCATCGGCTCGGTCCGCGACGAAAGCCTGGTCCGTGACCTGCTGCTCTCCGTCGCACCACCAGCGCTGCGAACCGCCGCCGAGGAGCTCGACGACGCCGAGCTCGCGTTGATGGACACCGACGACGAAGCCGCCCAGATGCGTTACGCGAACGCCCTCACCGGCTACGGCGAGGCCGGCGGGTACGACATCGAGGTCCTCTGGGACACCGTCACCGTCGCCGCGCTCGGCCTGCCCTACGACCGGGCACGGTTCCGCGAGGTCCGCACCCTGTCAGGCGGCGAGCAGAAACGCCTGGTCCTGGAGACGCTGCTGCGCGGCCACGAGCAGGTTCTGCTGCTCGACGAGCCGGACAACTACCTCGACGTCCCCGGCAAGCGCTGGCTGGAAGAACGGCTGAAAGCCACCGACAAGGCCGTGCTGGTCGTCAGCCACGACCGCGAGCTGCTGTCCAA
>NZ_VSRL01000037.1 GCF_012184385.1 Lentzea indica | reverse complement strand
AGCAGCAACAGCGACGGCTCGTTCGCCAGTGCGTTCTCGATGCCAGGACGTGCCTTTTCCAGCGACGGAACCTCGTCGTAGCCGTCCCTGACCGTGACCTCACGGCACGGGAGCGGGCGCTGGTGACGTGGCTGCCCAGCGCGTTCGACGACGGCGTGGGGGAGGGCGCGGCAGGGCCGGGTGAACTGGCTGTGCTGGCCGAGGCCGTGGTGGGCGACGGCGACGTCGAGCTGGGGATGCGGATCTTCTGGAGCGTCGCGATGCGCTGCTTTTGGGTGGAGCCGGGAGCCGCTGTCCGTGAGCGGATCGCCGCGGTGGCACGCCGGTTGCCGATCGACCCGCAGGATCCGCGGATGCTGGCGATGTCGGCGTACGTGAGTCCGGTCGAGCAGGGCGACGCGGTGGTGGCGGGACTGCGCGCGGTCCGTGGCGGGGGAGACGACCCCGCCACGTTCCGCCTGCTCGGCAGCGCCGCCCTCCAGGTGGGCGCGTTCGAAGAGTCCGTGCGGTTTTCCCTTGCCGCACAACGAGGTCTGCGTGCGCAAGGCCAGTTCGGCCTCCTGGCGCGCGCCCTCGCCGTCGAAGCGTGGAGCCGAACCCGTCTCGGCGACATCACCGCCGCCGAACCCGCCGCCTGCGAAGCCGCCAGGCTGGCCGAGGAGACCCGCCAGCCGTACATGCGCGGGCTGGCCGCGGCCGTGCGAGCCGAGATCGCCGCCCTGCGCGGCGACTACGAGCAGTCCGCGGAACTGGCCGCTGAGGCCGAACGGATCGGGCTCGCAGCAGGCGCGCGACCCGTCCTGGCCACCGTCCAACTGGCCAGAAGCCTTGCCGCGCTGGGCGAGGGCCGGTACGCGGACGCGTTCGCCGCCGTCCGCCGCGTCCACGACCCGGCGGACCCCGCCTACCAGCTGGCGCTGCGCAGGTACGTGCTGCCAGAACTGGTCGAGGCCGCCACCCGCAGCGGCAACTCCGACGACGCCGGCAAGATCGTGGAGGAGTTCGGCACCGCCACCAGCTCGCCCGCATTGGCGACAGGCCTGAGGTACGCGCGCGCTCTGCTGGCGCGAGACGAAGAAGCCGAGGCCCTCTTCACTGCCGCGCTCGACGCCGGAAGCTCGCCGTGGGACCGGGCGCGGACGCAGCTGGCCTTCGGGGCCTGGCTGCGCAGGCAACGCAGAGCCGCCCAGGCGAGGCCGCACCTCAAGGCGGCCGCGGAGGCGTTCGAGGCGTTCGGCACCAAGGACTGGGCGGAACGGGCGCGCGAGGAGCTGAGGGCGTCCGGGGAGTCGCGCAACGGCAACGGCGAGCTGACCGAGCACGAGCTGACCATCGCGCGGATGGCGGCGGACGGGCTGACGAACAAGGAGATCGGGGAGCGGCTGCACCTGTCGCACCGGACGGTCAGCACACATCTGCACCGGATTTTTCCCAAGCTCGGCGTGACGGCCCGCGCCGAGCTCAAGACCGCGTTGATGACGTACTCGGAGACCGTCACCTGACGCTCGCGAGCTACCAAGACCCGCGCTTACGGTCGACGTCATGATCAGCAGGCGACAGTTCTCCCAGGCACTGGCGGTGGCGGGCGTGGCGGCGCCCCTCGTCACGGCCACCGCGACCGCACAGACGTCGAAGCCTGCGTGGGGACCGATCAAGCAGGTCAGGGCAGGACTGCTGGACGTCGGGTACGCCGAGATGGGTCCGGCGGACGGTCCGGTCACGATCCTTCTGCACGGCTGGCCGTACGACATCCACAGCTTCGTTGACGTCGCTCCCAGGCTGGCCGCGCAGGGCCACCGGGTCCTCATCCCGTACCTGAGGGGCTACGGCCCGACGCGGTTCCTGCACGCCAGGACGAAGCGCAACGGGCAGCCGGCGGCGGTGGCGAGCGACCTGATCGCGTTCATGGACGCGCTCAAGATCCGCCAGGCGACCCTCGCCGGGTTCGACTGGGGCGCGCGGACGGCGTGCGTCACCGCGGCGCTGTGGCCGGAGCGGGTCAGGGCGCTGGTGTCGGTCAGCGGGTACCTGATCATCAGTCTCGCGGCGAACCAGGAGCCGCTGAGCCCGCAGGCCGAGCTGGGCTGGTGGTACCAGTTCTACTTCGCCACCGAACGCGGTGAGAAGGGCTACACGCAGAACACCTACGAGTTCAACAAGCTGATCTGGAAGCTCGCCTCGCCGCAGTGGAACTTCGACGAGGCCACCTACGCCCAGAGCGCCACGGCTTGGAAGAACCCCGACCACGTCGCGATCGTCATCCACAACTATCGCTGGCGGCTCCAGCTCGCTGAGGGTGAGCACCGCTACGACGGGCTGGAGCGCAAGCTGCAGAGCAGGCCCGTGATCAGCGTGCCGACGATCACGATCGCCAGCGACTTCGACGGCCCCAACAAGAGCGGCGCCGGCTACCGCGACCGGTTCACCGGGCGCTACGAACACAGGATTCTCGACGGCATCGGGCACAACGTTCCGCAGGAAGCCCCGGAGGCGTTCACCCGTGCCGTGCTCGACGTCAGCCGCTGAACGCCACCGGCAGCCCTCAGCTCGCGGGAGGAGTCAGAATCCCTCCCGCAGCCGTGCGGATTCGAAGCGAGGAAGCCTTGGCATCACGCACGATCCGGTCCACGTCGTAGGCCACCAGCCTGCCGCCGCGCTTGACGATCCGGCCGTCCGAGAACACCGTGTCGACGTTCGAGGGAGTCGCCGCCTGCACCAGTGTCGTCTCGAACAACCCGCCCGGCGCGAGGTTGATGTCGTTGGTGCGCACGAGGACGACGTCCGCCCGCTTGCCGACGGTGATCGACCCGGTGACGTCGCCCAGCCCCAGCGCGCGGGCACCGTTGATCGTCGCCATCTCCAGCACGTCACGGAAACCGACCTCCGGCAAACCCGCGGACGGCGTGCCCTGCCACGGAATGCCGGTGTTCCAGACGAGCCGCATCGTCTCGAACATGTCCGACGGCGCGATGGACGTGGCGTCCGACGACAGCGACACCGGCACGCCCGCCTTGCGGAACCGCAGCAGCGTGTCCCGCGGATCGCCCGCCGTGCCCAGCCGGAACTCCGAGTGCGGTGACCAGCTCAACGGCGTGCCGGTCCGCACCAGGACCTCCATGTCGCTGTCCAGCGCCGTGACGTAGTGCGTCAGCAACGTCTTGGGGCCGAGCCAGCCGCGTCGTTCGTAGTCGGCGGCGTCCACGATCCGCGGCGGCGCCTGGCCCGCGTGGATCGCGATCGGCAGGCCGCGTCGCAGCGCCGCCTCCATGTCCGCGAAGAACGCCGGCTCGGTGCTCTGCGACAGCCCTCGCAGGTTGATGCCCAGGTGCACCAGTCCGTCGAACGCGCTTCCTTGAGAGAAGTACTGCTGGCGCACGCGGTCCACGTCGGTGAGATCCATCGGCACGTCACGCGGCATCTGGTCCACGTGACCGTAGGAGAACCTCGCGCGCAGCAACCCGTCGCGGTGCGCTTGAAGTTCGGCGTCGGCGTGCGCGGGGGAGCGGGTGTTGTTCGACCAGTTGTGCACGGTGGTCACCCCGGCGTTGGCGAGCTCGGCCAGCCCGAGCAGGACGCTGCGGTAGACGTCCTTCGCCTCGTACAGCGTCGACGTGGCCCGCTTCGCCGCGAAGTAGGGGAAGCCGTCGGCCACGTAGTTGCGGCCGATCGCGCTCCACATGTGGTGATGGGTGTTGACGAAGCCCGGCATGACGATCATGTCGGTCGCGTCGACGATCTTGGCGCCGTGCGCGCTCAGGTCACGCCCGACCGCTTCGATCTTGCCGTCGTCGACGAGGACGTCCGCGCGCGGCAACACCCCGAGCGCCTTGTCGACGGTGACGACCGCGCCGTTGCGGATGAGGTACCGGCCGCGCCGCGTGTGTTCGGTGTCAGCGGTGGCGACACCCGTGGTGGCCGACACCGCCAGCGCGGCACCAACGGTTTTGGCGAGTGTCCTTCGATTGATCATGCGGCCCTCCAAGACAGGGAGCATGCATGCTTGCTCAAGGTCGGCTGTCTGTCACCGGCGTGGGAGATCCAATGCGCAAAACGGGTCAACGCGCCTGATCGAGTGGACGCAGGTGTTGCGACGGATCGGCGATGAGGACGTCGATCTTCGGCCGGGCGGCCTCGAGACGGTTGGTCTCGTTGGATTGGCGGCGGATGATTTCGTCCACGTTGGACGCCTGGACCGTCAGTCCCGGCGCGACGAACCAGCCTTGTGGGAGCGCGCGGCCGGTCTTGGCGTGCTCGGCCAGCAGCCACCCAGCCACCGCGCCCTTGAGGAAGTGCTCCGCGGACACCGACGCGAACAGGTGGCCCTCCTTGACGCCCTGCAACGCCCTGGGGTCCAGGCTGAACGCGCCTGCCAGCCACTTCGCGTTCCTGGCCGCGTGCACGGCGGCGAGGTTGATCGCGTCGACGTCACCGGTGCCCAGCAACGCGAGCGCGTCCGGGTTGGCCTCGGCCAGGCGCTGCCACGTCGCGAGGTTCGCGGGAAGGTCGCGACCGGTGTCCAGCGGCCCGATCACCTGCAGCTTCGGCAACCGTTCCACGAGCCGTGCCCTCAGGCCGGCGGCGCGCTGGTCCAGCGCGGGCATCGCGGGGGAGTTGCTGCCGATGACGATCTTGCCCGCGCTGTCCGGCGGCACCTTGTCGGCCGTCACGTCGGCAAGCATCCTGCCCAGTTCGTAGTTGTCGTTCTCGATCAGCAGCCTGACCCCGGAGCCCGGAGCGACCTGCCCGCCGGCCACCGCGATCATCGGGATGCCCTGCGCGGTCACCTGTGCCATCGGCTCCGCCACCAGTTCCGGCGCCACCGCCGACAGCCCGATGCCGCCCTTCGCACGCGTCGCGAGGTCACGCAGCAGCTCGACCTGCTTGAGCCCGTCGTGCGTGTCCGGCCCGGTGACCTCGGCCTTGATCCCGCCGGCGATGGTCGCGCCCGCCCGGAAGCCCTCGCTCATCTCCTTGGAGAAGTCGCGGCTGTTGTTCTGGGACACGAATCCGATCGTGGGCGGGTCATCGGACGTCTTCCCGTCGCCGCATCCGCTCACCCCCGCCACCGCCAGTAAAAGCGCAGGTAAGAACGTACGGGTCAGGCCAACCATGGGGATGCCCAATCAGTTGATCGCTAGAAGCGCACGAGGGTAGACCACAGCGCCCCGATGTGTCGGGCTTGCGTGCCATCCTTTGGCTGCGTACCAATTACCACTTCGCCGGAAAGCGATGTCCGGCCGGTGAGCTGAAGGCAGGCGGCTTGGATGCTGTCCAACTGGATCGAGGCCCGCACAACCGCGCGGACGACCGTCATCAGTCTGACGATCGGTCTCGCAGCGTTGGCGGGCCTCGCGCTGTGGACCAGCCTGAGCATGCAACGCGCCGCCATCCACCTGCACGAACTCAACGAGATCAGCGACCGCTGGGGCCGCGTCGTGCAGAACGTCGACGTCGCCGACCACGCCCTCGTCGACTACCTCCGCTCCGGCACCCCCGTCATGGGCCAACCGGTCGCCAACGCCGCGGGTGCCGCAGGTGAAAGCCTGCGCTGGCTGCGTGAGCACGGCGCCAATGCCGACGTCCGTGCCGCCGTGATCGTCGGCGACCTCTACGGCGACTACACGACCTTGCTGCGCGAAACCGTTGCGGCCGGCGACAGCGGCGACGGCACGGCCGCCCGGCAGAAAGCCGACCAGGCTGAGCTCACCCTTGTCTCACTGCGCAAACAGCTCTCCACCGTCGTCCAGCTCAAACGCCTTGAAACCACCGACTACCTGCGGGCCGCCGAGAGGCAGAACGGCCGGTTGAGGCTGGCCGCCGTCGTCGCGTTCGTGATCGATCTCGGCCTGGTGGCGCTCTGCGGCGTCGTGCTGCTGGGCCACCGTCGCAAGATCCTCCGCCAGGCCGCGAAGAGCGAGCACGAGGCCATGCACGACGCGTTGACCGGCCTGGCCAACCGCACGCTGCTCACCCAGCGCACCGGACAGGCGATCGAACGCTCGAACCGGTCCGGCGAGCCTCTCGGCCTGTTCCTGATCGACCTCAACCGCTTCAAGCCGATCAACGACACGCTCGGCCACGCGTTCGGTGACCGCCTGCTCCAACACGTCGCCAACCGCCTGACCGGCGCCGTCCGCGACGTCGACACCGTGGCCAGGCTGGGTGGCGACGAGTTCGCGGTCCTGCTGCCCTCGGTGCGGACTGCCGCGAACGCTCTGATCGTCGCGGACCGGGTGCACCGGGCGCTGGAAGAGGCCGTGGACATCGACGGCCTGTCCGTCGACGTCGGCTGCAGCATCGGTGTGGCGATGTATCCGACGGACTCCTCGGATGCTCACGAGCTCCTGAAGCACGCCGACATCGCGATGTACGCGGCCAAGCGCGCCCGCCTCGGCACGTCGGTCTACGAACCGGGGCTCGACCAGCACGGCGAGGCTCAGCTGACCGTGATCAGCGACTTGCGCCGGGCCATCGACCACGGCGAACTGGTGCTGCACTACCAGCCCAAGGCCGACCTGCGCAGCGGAACCGTGTGCGGGGCCGAGGTGCTGTGCCGGTGGCAGCATCCGCGGCTGGGACTGCTCGGGCCGGACCGCTTCATCCCCGCGGCCGAGGAGACCGGGCTGATCGAGCCGCTCACGCGGTACGTGCTCGACCACGCGCTGGCGCAGTGCCGTGAATGGCACGCCGGCGGGCGGGACGTGCCGATCTCGGTCAACGTCGGTGCCCAGTGCCTGCACGATCCCACGTTCCCCGACCAGGTCTCGCGGCTGCTGAAGGAGCACGACCGGCCCGCGGAGGCCCTGACGCTGGAGATCACCGAGTCGGCGATCATCGCCGATCCACACAGGGCAGGCGATGTGCTGGAACGGTTGCGGGAGCTGGGAGTGCGGCTGTCGATCGACGACTTCGGCACCGGGTACTCGTCGATCGCCTACCTGCGAACCATGCCCGTGCACGAGATGAAGATCGACCGGTCGTTCACGACGAACATGCGGTCGGACTCGTCCAGCGCGGCGATCACCCGGTCGTTGCTCGGGCTCGCGCACAACCTCGAGCTGGAGGTCGTGGCCGAGGGGGTCGAGGACGAGGAGACCTGGTCCGCGCTGGCGGCGTTGGGGTGCGACATCGTGCAGGGGTACTGCTTGAGCAAGCCGTTGCCCGCGGACGAGTTCGCCGTGTGGTTGCGGGATCGGCGGCTCGACGAGCTGACCGCGCCGACCCCGTGACCGTGTGTCTGTTCAGTTGCTGCTCATCGCCGACTGGCGAGCCGATAGGCCGCCGCGCCGATCAGCTCCAGCGACACTTGCAGGCGTTCCAGGCTGATGTTGTCCCGGATCGTGTCCTCCGGCGTGTGGTAGATCGGCTCCAGCTGCGCCGGTCCGCCCTCGCCGCGCCAGCTGAAGTTCGCCGCCGCCATGCCCTTCTCGTGGAACGGCACGTGGTCGCTCGACCCGCGCGCCACCGGTCCGTGCACCCGCGGGTCGTACCCGAGCCGTTGCGCCGCCGCACGTACCTCGGCGGTCGTCGTGTTGTCGGCGCCGTCCACGGACAGCAACCAGTACGCCGTCGCCGGGTCGTGGCTCGTGGCGACCATGTCGTTCTGGAAGACGCCCTTGATCCGGGCGATCTCCTCTGGCGCGAGTTGCGAGACGTAGTGCCGCGAGCCGAGCAGCCCCTGCTCCTCCGAACCCCACAACGCGAACCGGATCGCCTTGTGCGTCGGCAGATACCGCAACACCCGCGCCAGTTCCAGGCACAGCACGGTTCCGCTGCCGTCGTCGTTGGCGCCCGGTGATCCCGGCACGCTGTCGTAGTGCGCGGTCACCATCACGACCCCGTTGTCGTGCCACGGGAACGTCGCCGGCCGGTCCGCGATCACGTTGTAGGACGTGAGGTTCGGGTGGTGCGTGGTGCTGATCGTCAGCTCACCGGACGCCTGCGCGCGCAGCTTCTCCGTGTGCACCTGGGCGAGGCCGATGACCGGCACCGTGACGTTGCGGTCGAGCGTGGGTGAGAACGCGCTGGACCTGTTGGCCGTCGTGGAGATCCGGCCGAGGATCACCGCCACCGCACCGCGTTCGATCGCCGCGTGCGTCGGCGCCGATCCGGCGGGAGCGTTGACGTAGAACGCGATCTTGCCCGTGAGGTCGGGCAGCTGACCGTCGACCACCTCGACGAACGGTGCCTTGACCGTGACGCCGAGAGTCCCGAAACGTGAAGCGCCGGCCTGCCACTTGCCGTTGACGTCGGCGAGGTACTTGTCCGCAACGGTGAAGGGCTGCGTCGTCACCTGGTACCGCAGCGCCTTGAGCTCGCGGACGAGGTAGTCGCGGGCCCGGTGCTCGGACGAGGTACCGCCGATCCGCGGCCCGATCCCGTCGCTGAGCACCTTGAGGTGTTCGAGCGCCTTGCGCGCCCGAACCCTTGCCACGACGGGGAAGTCGCTGAGGTTGAGATCCGGCGGGTTCGCGGCACCCGCCGTTGCCCTGTCGCCGCGAGCGCGCTCGCGGGGTCGGCCACGACGGCGGCGACACCGGCCGCCGCGGCGAGGAAGTCACGTCTGCGCATCTCGTCCCCCATCGTCCGATGTTCCACAACCCAGTGCCGCGACCGCCAACAATCGCCGCGTCTTCCGGCGCTCAGCAGGGCACCTCGCGGCACCGGCCCCGCGCCCCCGTACAACCAGTACGAGGACGCGGGGGCGGCACCACGATGCACCCGTCTGAACGTCGGAATACGGGGCGAAGGCTGACGGTCGCGACACTAGGCAGGCCAGGAGGCGCGGGACAAGCGACTAGTGGCTGGCTTTCTCGGCGTGATCGAGGACGAGGTCCTGCACCTGCCTGCGTGCGTCGGACCGCGCTCTCTGGACGCAGGCCATCAGTTGCGCGGCGAGGGCCTCCGGATCCAGGTCGCGCGCCGCGGGACCGAGTTCGATGCCCGTCGTGACGCCGTTCGAGTCCACGGTCACGGTGACGCCGCCGCGCGTGGCCTTGCCGCTGACCGCCGCGAGCAGCTGCACGAGGTCGAGGTAGCGGCGGCGCTCGCGCTCCTCGATGGCATTGCGGCGCTCCTCCCACCACGTGAGCCTGCGAAGCAGCAACTCCTGTGCGGTCGCCGGATCGGACACCGGGACCGTCCACGAGCCGGACGCGGTGTGCAGGACGATCGCGTTCGCGTGAGCGGTCACGCGGCGGATGCGGGCGAACGAGACCCCGGCGTCGATCCGCCCGCCGTGGCGTGTGGTCCAGTCGACGCGGTCGGTGCCGATCACCACGCGCGAGCCCTGGCCGACCAGGACGAGGGAGAACGCCGTCGAGCCGAGTTCGAGCACCGGAGCCGCGAGCAGCGAGCGCCGGGCCAGCCCGGCCAGTGAGCAGGCGGAGCCCGCGCCGAGCACTCCGGCCGCGCACAGGGCTTTCACCGCGATCGCCGCGCCGGGGCTGAGCCGCAACGCGATGCCAGAGCCCGGCAGCACGCCGAGAACGAGCTGCGCGCCGGCTCATAGCGTGGTGGCGGGCAGCCACGAGTGCGGGTCGCTCAACCCGTTGCGGCGCAACCACGACAGCAGCGCCCACGCGCAGGCTGCGGCCGCCACGGCCGGAATCGCCGACCACCACGGCATGATCCGCTGCCCGGCCGACGTCATCGCGGCGAGCACGATGCAGACGAGACCGATCGCGACGGGCAGCACACCGGCGGAGAGCAGCAGCAACGTCCTGGCGCGCTGCCAGCGGGCAGCCAGGGCGTGCACGACCTGCGGATCGTTGGTGAGAGGAATGGCGTGGGGAAGTAACGTCATCTGCGCGCCCCTCGTCAGCTCTCCGCCGTCACGACGTGTGACGTGCGGGCCGACCAGGCTTCCCGGCGCTCCTGGGCGTAAATATGCCGTAAATGTCCTGATCAGGCAAGCCTTGTCCACAGTGGACAGTGGTGACGCATGACCGTGCGCCACCACCGTTCCGTTGTGTCAGGCCGTTTTCGCGCGCCGCCCGAGCAGCAGATCGATCACCAGGAACACCACCAGGCTGACCCCGAGCAACGGCACGAACCACCCGACGACCAGCGTGCCGACGCCGAGCCCGACCAGGGCGACCGGCGGGGCCTTGCGCCACTGGCCGCGCGGCGTCGGACGTCCGAAGCCGCTGGTCGGCCTGCGCTTCCACCACATCCGGTAGCCGAGCACCACCAACGCGACGAGCCCGCCGCCCAGCAGCAACAGCACCAGCTGGTTGGGCCAACCGAACAGCACGCCCATGTGCGCGTCGATGCCCCACCGGGTCAGCTTCGCGGCGAACGGGTAGTCGGCGAACTTCACCGAGCTGACCACCTCACCGCCGTGCACCGCGACGGAGTCGACCTGGGTGGGCCAGCCACGCTCGATCTCCGCGACCTTCCAGGCACCACCAGGAGTGGCCGGCAGGCCGACCTCGACGTTGCGAGCATCAACGCCCGCCAACCGCGCGATACCGACCACGCTGTCGATGTCGCTGTGACCACTGCCGGACGAGGTGCCCGAGCTGTGCTCACCGTGCTCGCCGGCACCGGGCATCTTCAACGACGGCGTGGTCCAGCCGAAGGCCTGGCGGAGCGTGGAGATGTTCTCGCCCGCGTAGGCGGACCACGTGAGACCTGTCGCGGACAGGAACAGCGCGCCTCCCAACACCCACACACCGATCAACCCGTGCGTGCGGATGCGCTTGCTGTTGCGGGGCCTGGTGATCCACAGAACCAGGCCGGCCAGCGCGACGACCCACAGCCAGGAGGCGGCGAGCTCGCTGTAGAGGCGGCCGGGTTCGCCGAGCATCAGGTTGCGGTGCAGCTGGTCCAGCGCCGTGCGCAACGGCAGCACACCGCTCGTCCCGTAGACGACGAGATCACCGGTGACGCGTCCGGTGCCGGGATCGACGAAGACGGCTCGGCGTTCGGACTCGCCGAGTCCTTCCTCGGCGAACAGGACACGGGTCGTGGCGCCGGGTTCGGGGGCCGGGCGCACCGCGACCAGTGAGCCCTGAGGTGAGGACGCGAGCGCGGCGTCGACCTGGTCCTTGAGCGGAAGTTGCTGGGAGGAAACGGGAACGCGGAGCTGGTCGGAGTAGACCCAGGACTCCAGTTGCGGGGTGAGGGCGTAGAGCACGCCGGTCAGCGCGGCGATGAGAACGAACGGGCCGACGAGCACGCCGGCGTAGAAGTGCAGGCGCAGGAAGAGCCCTCGCCACGCGAACGATGTGCGTGGCGGAGCGGCTGTGGTGGTCATCAGGGTGGCACTCCAAAGTGGCGTGAACAGGTGCAGGACCGCCGATGGGCGGCCCTGTGAAAGGGGATTCAGACCTGTTCAGCCGGAGGACCGCGCCACGACAGCACGTCCAGGAAGTCGATCGTGACCGGCACACGGGCAGGCGTGGCGACGATCAGGGGTGCCGTGGCGGGCAGGGGAGTGTGCTTGCGGGGAAGGACCGACGCGATGGCGCGGGCGACTGTCAGCACCGTGCGTTCGGCGACGGCGAGGACGACGATGGTCAGCGCGGTGGCCACGACGTGCGAGGCGACCATGCGCGACGGGTCGGGCTCGTGCTCGTGACGAGACACGGCGAGGGACATCATCAGGTGCATCGCCAGCTGTCCGCCGCCGATCAGCACCAGCAGCCGGAACGGGGTCAGCTCGTGCCGGGCGAACCCGGTGGTCGCCCACGTGAGCAACCCGACGAGCGAGAAGACCAGCCCGGCGTCCGGCAAGTGGCCGTCCGCACTCGTGTGTGCGAGAACGGCGAGTGCCCCGGTGACAACACCAACAGCAGCACAGCGCGCACGGCGCAGCGGAGCTGTCGGCAGGGTCACGCTGCGGAGCTTAGCTGGCAAATTGGTCGAAACCAGCGCTACGAAAGATCTGCAGGAGCGGTTCAATACCGCTGTGATCTCGTACAACACCGATGTCAGCGACCTCGCCGAGGGCGATCTCGCGGGGTTCTTCGTGGGCTGGCCCACACCGCCGTCGCCGGCCCAGCACCTGGCCGTGCTGCGCGGGAGCTACCGCGTGGTGATCGCACGCTCTGGCAGCGAGGTCGCCGGGTTCGTGAACATGATCAGCGACGGTGTGCTGACCGCGTTCATCCCGTGGCTGGAGGTGCGGCCGGAGTTCCAGGGCAGGGGCATCGGATCCGAGCTGATGAGACGGATCCTGGCCGAGGCAGGGCACCTCTACTCGGTGGATCTCACGTGTGACGAGTCGTTGCGGCCCTACTACGAGCGCCTCGGCATGGCCGCGCTGACCGGCATGGGGCTGCGCAACCGAGACGCCTGTGCGGGTTAGATCCCTTCCAGGTCAAGGGTCTGCTGGTGAGGGCCGCCGGTGAACGAGCTGGTGAGCAGCCCCGCGCTGCGGCACCGCCCGCACGTCACGGGTGAGGTCGTCGCCTTGAAGCGGGTGAAGTCCCAGCTGCCGGTGCCGACGTGACAGCCGGGGCCGGGCACGTCCAGCCCGAGCCAGCCCTGCATCCGCACGGCGTGCACGACATCGGATCCCTCGAGGTAGCCGTTGAGCCGCCCCGCGAACCGGTTGCGCGCCTCTTCCGCGGGCGCACTGAGTGCCTCCTGCAACAACGAAATGCCGTTCATGAAGCCGATTCAACCTCACGTGGGCGCATCGAGCCGTGCACCACGCCGCTCCAGAACAGTGAGGCAGCGCGCGCACCACCGCACGTTGTCCCGCTCGAACGACAAGCCGCGCAACAACGTCAGGTACGGCCCGACCCGTTCGGCCGTGGTCAGGAACTCTTCTTCGGTGCGGCCGCCGAGCAGTTTGGCCCTGAGGCGTTCGTATCGCACGATCTTCGCCTCGGCCCACTGCTTGCGTTCCCTGATCGAGGCCTTCACCGCCTCGACGTCACCGGAGTCCGCGGCCATCACCGCGACCAGCAGCTCGTCGCGGATGGCGGTGGGCTTGCGTGGTTCGGCTGTGAACGCCGCCAAAGCCTCGAAACCTGCTGCGGTGAGGGAGAACAGCCGTTTGGTGGGCCGGCGCTCCTGCTCGACCGTGCGCGCCTCGATCAGCCCGTCGGCCTCCATCCGGTCCAGCTCCCGGTAGAGCTGCTGCGGCGTGCACATCCAGAAGTTGGCGACGGACGCGTCGAAGGCCTTGGCGAGGTCGTAGCCGGACGCCTCCCCGTCGAGCAAAGCGGCCATCACAGCGTTGCGCAGCGACATACCCGCAGGTTACGGTGCCCCGACCTAGTCAACAAGTTGAGTATGCGAGGGCCCGCTGTGAACGCATTCCGCAAGGCAGTCGAGGCACGCGACACCGACGCCATGGCGGCCTGCCTGGCCGACGACGTGGTGTTCACCAGCCCGGTCGCGTTCGCGCCGTACCCCGGCAAGCCGCTGACCGCCGCGATCCTGCGCGGCGTGATGCGGGTGTTCGAGAACTTCCGCTACGAGCGCGAGATCGTCGACGGCCCGAACCACGCGCTGGTGTTCCGTGCCGAGGTCAACGGCAAGGAGATCCAGGGCTGCGACTTCCTGCACCTCGACGCCGACGGGCTGATCGACGAGTTCACCGTGATGGTGCGGCCGTTGTCCGGCGCGCAGGCGTTGTCCGAGGCGATGGCTGCGCAGTTCGAGCAGATCAGGGCCGAGGCGCTGGAGGCGTTCAACGCCTAGTGGTGTGGCTCGCGCCGAAGAACGTTACGCGGCGACCTCGTACACGCTCACGTGCCGCGTGCTGTCCGCCGTGAACGGCTCGCCGTTCCAGCCTCCCCACCGGTCGCGCAGCCGCAGTCCGGCGATGCGTGCCATCAGGTCGAACTCGGCCGGGTAGGTGAGCCGCTGCCGGATCGGGCCGAACCGGATGCCGTCCGCGCTGATCTCCACGTGGTTCTCGTCGAGCATCTGCGTGACCGGGTCGTAGCGGTTGACGTCGAACCCGACGCGGTCGACCTCCAGCGTCTCCACGTCGATGAACTGGTGCCGTGGCCGCGCGGCCCAGCTCGGCAGACCGGACTCGATCACGAACACGCCGCCGGGTTCGAGGTGGCGTGCGGCGTTCTCGAAGCAGCGCACCTGGTCGTCCTGGGTGAGCAGGTTGCAGATCGTGTTGAAGACCAGGTACACCAGCTCGTAGGTGCGGCCGGTGCCTTCCTTCGACATGTCGCCCATGGTCACGTCGATGCTCTCGCCGCCGGGCTTCTCCCGCATGCGCGCCACCATGGCGGGGGAGAGCTCGATGCCGTCGACCGCGACACCGGTTTCCTTCAACGGCAACGCGATGCGGCCGGTGCCGATCGCGAACTCCAGCGCGGATCTGCCGAACCCGGCGAGGAACCGCACGGTGTCCGCCTCGTCGCCGCGGGGTGAGTTGTCGTAGGTTTTCGCTGTTTCGGGACTGAAGCTCGGATTGAATCCCTTCACGACTTCCACGCTAGCCCCCGCGGCCACCGAGTTTTTCTCCTCTAGTCGTCCCAGGTGATCGGCAGATGTTTGACGCCGAAGATCGTGGACGTGGTGCGGACGTGCACGTCCTCGGCGGGCACGGCGAGGCGGAGGGCGGGCAGGCGCCGCAGGAGCTCGCGGAAGCTGACGGACATCTCGATGCGGGCGAGCTCGTTGCCCAGGCACTGGTGCACGCCGTGGCCGAACGAGAGGTGCCTGCTGCGCGGGCGGTCGATGCGGAACTCGTCCGGGGCCGGGCACTCCGCGGGGTCGCGGTTGGTGGCGATCACCGAGCACATCACGGTGTCGCCTTCCCGGATCGTGACGTCGCCGATTCGTACGTCCTCCAACGCATAGCGCACGATCCCGGTGTCGACAATGGACAGATAGCGCAGCATCTCCTCGACCGCGGTGTCCATCAGGCCGCCGGGATCATCGCGCAGAGCCTTGAGCTGTTCGGGATGATCCAGCAACGCGAGCACGCCGAGGCCGAGCATGTTCGTCGTGGTCTCGTGGCCGGCGATCAGCAGCAGGTTCGCCAGGCCGACCATCTCGTCGTCGGACATGTCGCTGGTGTGTACTAGTTCGGACAGCAGGTCGTCCGCGCGGTCGGCGCGTTTTTGCTGCACCAGACCCCACATGTAGCGATGCATGCGGGTGCCTACCTCGATCAGGCCCTCCAGGTCCGTGGCCATGTCGAGCAGCTCGATCGTGTCGTCCTGGAAGTGGCCGCGGTCGGCCACCGGCACGCCGAGCAGCTCGCAGATCACCAGTGACGGCACGGGAAGCGCGAAGTCGCGGATCAGGTCCGACGGCGGGCCCGCGGCGATCATCGCGTCGATGCGGCCGGTGATGATCTGCTCGATCTGCTCGGTCAGCGCGCGCATCCGGCGCATCGTGAACTGCCGGGCGAGCAGCCTGCGGTAGCGGGTGTGCTCGGGCGGGTCGGTGGTGATGAACGACCCCGCTCGGCTCTCGGCGGCGGCGAACTTGTCACGCATCTCCGGGTCGAGCTTGTCCCGCAACCGCTTGACCTTGAACCGGTCCGCGCTCATCCGCGGGTCGGACAGCAGGGTGCGGGCGGCCTCCTGGCTCGTGACCAGCCAGAGCGGTTCGTCGTTGTGCTCGATGCGGTGGATCGGACCGGCCACGCTGAGCCCGGCCAGGCGCGTCGCGGGGTCGAAGGTGCTCGCGCGCTGCATGAGGTCGGGCGGCAACACCGGTCTCATGGCGTCCAGCGCGGCGTCCGGCTTCGAGGCTGTGGTCATCGCGATCCTCTTCCGGGAGATTGTTCGGTCGGCGGGAAGTGAGGAATGTGCGAGTTCTAAGCCGCGAGAAACTGGGGAAAGAACTGAACCGATGCGCGTTCCGGAAGTGTCAGGAATGGTTCGCGTCCAACCGACGTTGGTCGAATGATGCTTTGAGCAGCGCATACGGGGTTGACATGGGAGTGACTTCTTCTGTCAACAGGAATGGATTGAGGGGAACTCTGCCCTTTTGGGCGGCCCATCTCCATTAGTATTTCGAATCGCCCATGGGAGCATTTGGTGCAGTTGTCCGCCTGCTGTTGGCCTACGACCGTCGGGTGACGATCGAGGCCAGTAGTGCCAGGTCGTGAAGGTCCCGTTCACGCGGCTCGTAGCCCTGGTGGAAGTGGATCTGCTGTTCGGCGGACAGGCACGGCACGGTGGTGCCGAGGATCGTGCCGGTGACGAAGCACTTCGCCGGGTAGTGGAACGGTTCGCCTGGCGTCAGCGAGGACTGCTCGGCGCTGCCGTCCGGCGCGAACCGCAGCGGGTGCAGGTCGATCTCGCGGCCTGCGGGGTCCGTGAGCACGAACCGCACCGGCCGCCACGAGAGGGTTTCGGCGAAGCCGAGCGCGGCCAGGGCGGCGAGGACCGACGGTTCCTGTTCCTCGCGATGCATGAGGTCGAGGTCGTCGTGGGGACGCGTTTGCCTGCCGGCCAACGCGTCGATGCCCCAGCCACCGCCGATCCAGACGCCGAAGCCGTCCAGCGCCGCCAAGATCTCCAGCACGTCCTCACCGGTCACCGGTTCAGAAGATCACCTGAACCGGAACGGGTCCAGCACTTTTGGCCGCCGCCCGCTCAGGTAGAACTCGGCGAGCGCCTTCCCGGTCGCCGGTCCCAGCGTCACCCCGAGCATCCCGTGCCCGGTCGCCACGAACACGTTGTCGTGCTGCGGCGCCTGGTCGATCACCGGCAGCCCGTCGGCCAGGAACGGCCGTCCACCCACCCACGGATCGCGGATCCGCCGCGGCAGATCGTCCGGATCGTCGAACCACGCCCCGAGGTAGTGCCTGCTGGCCTTGGCGATCGCGACCACCCGCCGCCAGTCCAGGTTCCGGTTGTTGCCGCTCAGCTCCATCGTCCCCGCGATCCGCGTCGCCCCGTTCATCGGCGACGCCACCACCCGCCGATCCCCGAGGTACAATGCGTGCCGCGGTGCCGGGTCCAGGTCCACCGTGAAGCTGTACCCCTTGCCCGCCTGCATCGACAGCCGCACACCCAATGCCGCCAGCAGCTGCTGCGACCACATCCCGGCAGCCACGACCACACCCGAACACCGCAGATCACCTTCGGACGTGTGCACGACCCGAACCCGGTCACCGCCGGAGAACCCGGTCACCGCAACGTTCTCCCGCACCTGTCCGCCCGCGTTCTTCACGGCCTGAGCCAGCGACCCCACCAGTCCGACAGGGTCGACCACCCCCTCACCTTCCACCAGGTACGCGGCCTGAACCCGTGGCGACAGAGCAGGATCCAGCAGGGCCGCGTCCGGTCCGAGCGTCACGGCGGAAGGCATCGCGTAGTTGCCGTCCGCCATCGACCGCTGCACCTCCAGGTGGTGCCGCGCCTCCGTGGCCGACAGAAACGCGTGCACCATCCCCGGTCTGTGCAAGGTCGTCTCCACTCCGGCCGCGGCCAACCCGTCGAACAGGTCGAACGTCGGCGCGTTCAACGCCGTCACGGCCTCGTACCCGCGCCGGAACCCGGCCCGCGTGCTGCTGCGCCACATCCGCCAGAGCCACACCAGGAAGCTCGAGTCGAGCGGCGGCCGCAGGTACAGCGGGGAGTCCGGTTTTCCCAGCGACCGCAACGCGAAGCGCGTCACGCCGGGCGCGGGAACCGGTGCGGAGTGCGATCGGCACACCCAGCCCGCGTTGCCCCACGAGGCACCGGAACCGAGCGCGGACCGTTCCACCACCTCCACCGCGACGCCGGCCGAGGCCAGGTAGTGCGCCACGCACAGACCGACGACGCCGCCCCCGACGACGACCACCGGATCGGAGCTCATGATCGGCCTTCACGGGTGAAGTGCGTCAGGAACTCCCGCGTCCTCGCCGACTGCGGCTGCACCAGCACCTGCGACGGCGGGCCCTCCTCGGCGATCCTGCCCGCGTCCACGAACACCACGTGGTCCGCGACCTCCCGCGCGAACGCCAGTTCGTGCGTCACCAGCACCATCGTGATGCCGGTCGCCGCGAGCTCGCGCATCACCAGCAGCACCTCGCCGGTCGACTCGGGGTCCAGTGACGAGGTCGGCTCGTCGAACAGCAGCACCGACGGCCGCAACGCCAGCGCCCGCGCGATCGCCACCCGTTGCTGCTCACCGCCGGACATCTGCTCGGGGTACGCCGTCGCCCGATGCACCAGCCGCACCCGCCGCAGCAACGTGACGGCGCGCTCCAACGCCTCCTGCTCAGGCACCCCGGCGTCGAGCGGCGCCAGCCATGACGTTCTCCAGCGCCGTGCGGTGCGGGAACAGGTTGAACCGCTGGAACACCATCCCGACCGACCGCCGCAACCGGGGCAGGTCCGTGCACACCGCGCCGTCCGCGAAGATCGGCACGCCGTCGACCGCGATCGTGCCGGAGTCCGGTCGTTCCAGCAGGTTCAGGCAACGCAACAGGGTCGTCTTGCCGCCACCGGACGAGCCGATGATCGCGGTGATCGTCGCCTGCCGCACCGCCAGCGACACGTCGTCGAGCACCAGCCGGCCGTGGAACGACTTGCTCAGGCCGTCCACCCTCACCACATCAGCGGCGAGAACTGTGAAGTCTCCTTTTGGGGTCATACCTGGACCTCCAGCAACTTGCGCGCCTCACGCAACCGGCGCCGACGGGTGGGGGAGAGCGGCACGCCCGCGTGGATCCGCCGTTCCAGCCACAGCAACCCCTGCGAGAGCGGGTAGCAGAGCACGAAATAGATCACCGCGATCACCAGGTAGACCTCCAGCGCCCGGAACGTCGCCGAGGTGATCAGCCTGCCCTGCGACATCAACTCGGCCGCGGAGATCGTGACCAGCAGCGACGTCGACTTCAGCAGGTCGACCAGCATCGTGTTCGTGCCGGGTAACGCCAGCCGCATCGCCTGCGGGAACACGACCTTGCGGAACGTCGACAGCCGGCTGAGTCCCAGCGCCGACGCCGCCTCCTGCTGTCCGTTGTGGACGCCGTTGATGGCCGACCGGAAGATCTCCGACAGGTAGGCCGCGTAGAACAGGATCAGGCTGAGCGTGCCGGCCTGGAACGCGTCGAGCTTCAACCCGACAGAGCCCAGCCCGAAGTAGGTCAGGAAGATGACCGCGAGCAGGGGTACGTTCTTGAACAGCTCGGTGTAGATCAGCGCGGGAATCCTCAAGGCCTTCACCGCACTCAGCCGCAGCAGCGCCACCGCGAGCCCGAGCAGCGCGGCCCCGGCGAACCCCGCGACGGTGTAGGACAACGTCTTCAGCAAGCCTTCCCAGAGGTCGGCGGAGTACTCCGACCACGGCACCTCGAACATGTGCGTCCCCTCAGATGGTCGGCGGAGCCCAGTCCGCTGGCCGGTCGACGCCGCGGCGCAGCGGTGCGATGTGCGCGGCAGGCTTGAGGAACTGCTCCGGTTCGCCGCCGTACTTCTGCACGAGCTTGGTCATCTCGCCGCTCGCGTACATGGCGCGGATCTCCTTGGAGATGGCCGCTTCCAGTGCGGTCGCCTGCTTGGGCAGGTAGAAGCTCGTCATGTAGGAGCGGAAGTACTCGTACTCCGGCTTGGCCTTGACGTCGGCATCGGTCGGCGGCGTCAGGTACTGCGTCTGGAGCCCGAGGTCCGGCCGTGCCTTCTGGGCGGCGATGATGATCAGCGGATCGAGGAACCCGACGTCCGCCCGTCCTGCGCCGAGGTCGTCGATCACGCCGTTGCCGTCCGGGTAGGCCTGCAGCTTCGCGCCCGGCACCGCCTGGATCGACTTCACCCACACATAGCCCTCGACCGTGCCGAGCCGCAGCCCCTCGAGGTCGGGCACGGTCCGGTAGGTCTTGCCGGACTTCACCGCCATCGCCGGCGGCGAGTAGTAGGGCGGGTCGGTGAACAGGCCCTGTTTCTGCCGGTCCGCCGACCACGCGACGCCGCCGATGGTGATGTCGACCCGTTGCGACTGGACGCCGGCGAGCATGCCCGCGAAGTCGGTGACCTCGGGCTGCACCTTCAGGTTCAGCCTGGCCGCGACAGCGGTGAGGATCTCGCTGTCCAGCCCGGTCAGCTGGCGGTCCTTGTAGTCGGTGTAGGGCGCGTAGGGCTGGATGGCGACCTTCAGCACGCCCGGTTCGATGGTGCCCAGCTCCGAGTTCGTGGCCGCGCCGGACGAGCACGCGGCCAACGCGAGTCCGGCGACCAGGGCGAGCACAGCGGTTCTCGTCATGGCACACGTCCTTACTGGCTATGAGGTGGGACACACCGTAAGCCCGCATTGGCCTAAGGTCACTGGACGCCTTGACCGGAACTTAGCCGCAATTGACCTGCTGTGGTCGTACGATTCGTACGTGCTGACCGGATCGATCGCTCAGGAGATCGCGGCCGACACGAGCGCGATCATCGGGTTCAACGTGCTGATCACGGATCGCGACGGTGTCGTGATCGGCAGCGGCGATCCCGGCCGCGTCGGGTCGTTCCACGAGGCGTCCGTCGAGGTCGTGCGGCAGGTGCGGGCGATGAGCCACGACCCGGAGGCCGCGCGCCGCCTGTCGGGCGTCGAACCCGGCATCACCCTGCCGCTCGTTCTGAACGGCGAGGCGGTCGGCACCGTCGGCATCACCGGTTCGCCGGACCAGGTCGAACGCTTCGGCCGGTTGGTGCGCAACCAGACCGAGATCCTGCTGCGCGAGTCCGTTCTCCTGTCGTCCCGGCTGTTCCGCGAGAAGGCCGTCGAGGACCTGCTGCGCGACGTGGCGCACTTCGACCCGGCGACGGCGGATCCGGGGATGCTGACGTTGCGCGGCGACGATCTCGGCTACGATCTGCGGCTGCCGCGCGTCGCGGTGGTCGTGGAGACCTCGGCCGAACCCGCGTCGGTGCTGCGACGGTTGCGGAAGGCCTTCGACGATCCGCAGGACGTGATCGGGCGAGGTGGCTCCGGGCGTTTTGTGGTTCTGCACAAGGACAACGGCTCGATTCCGCCGATCGATCCGGAGTGCTCGGTCGGCGTGGGCGGGCGTGCCTGCGGAGTGCCAGCGCTGCACGATTCCTATGTGGACGCCTCGACCGCGCGGTACCTCGCGGCCAGGTTGCCGGGCTCGCCACGGGTCGTGCACATCGACGATCTGCGGGTGCACGAGCTCGTCGCGGCTTCCGGTGCACGTTCACGGCTGGTGCGGGCGTTGATCGGGTCGTTGCGGGAGCAGCCCGACTGGCCGGTGCTGCGGCTGACGATCGTGGAGTGGTGCGAGAGCGGGTTCAACCTGGTGCGGGCCGCGGCGGCGTTGAGCATCCACCGCAACACGTTGATCTACCGGCTGGGCAAGATCGAGGAGGCCGGGTTGAAGGTGCGCGACGCGCGGGTCGCCTTGAAGCTCTACCTGGCGTGCGTCGCCGACGTCCTGGACTCGTGAATTCGCTGTGCTGGTCCGTCCGCCCACTGCTACGTTGACGTTCGTGCCGGACTTCAAGCTGCCGCTCTACGGCGCTGACACCGAACGCGGCGACCTCGCTCCCTGAGTCGCCTGTTCTCTTCCCGACACCCTTCACCGCTTTCTCAGGGAGCTTTGCCATGCACTCGTTCATCCGCGCACTGCCCAAGGTGGAGCTGCACGTCCACCTCGTCGGCTCGGCCGGCATCGACACCGTTCTGGAGCTCGCTCGCCGTCACCCGGAGGCCGGGGTGCCGGCCGACCGGGACGAGCTGGAGCGCTTCTACACGTTCCGGGACTTCGACCACTTCCTGAAGGTGTACTGGGCGGTGCAGTCGATGCTGAAGGGCCGCGACGACATCCACACCCTCGTCGTCGGCCTGGCTCGCGAGCTGGCCCGGCAGAACGTCCGGTACGCCGAGGTCACCGTGACGCCCTACAACCACATGACCGACGGTATGCCGGGGGACGAAGTCCTTGCGGGGCTCGAATCCGGCCGGGCGATCGCTGCGGGCATCGGCGTCGAGCTGGCCTGGTGCTTCGACATTCCGGGCGAGAAAGGTCTTCCCGCTGCGCGAGAGACACTGGCGTTCGCGTTGAACCGTCCGGAGGGCTTGGTCTCTTTCGGTCTCGGCGGTCCCGAGGCCGGCGTCGGCCGCGCCCAGTTCGCGCCCTTCTTCGACGCCGCAAGGGATGCGGGACTTCATTGCGTGCCGCACGCGGGGGAGACCAGCGGCCCTGAGACCATCTGGTCCGCGCTGCGGGATCTCAAGGCTGAGCGGATCGGGCACGGCACGAGCTGCGTAGAGGATCCGGCCCTGCTGGAACACCTTGCGCTGAAAGGGATTCCGCTGGAGGTGTGCCCGACGTCGAACGTCCGCACGCAGCAGGTGGCGTCGATCGGGGCGCATCCCGTGCGCCAGATGCTCGACGGCGGTGTGGTGGTCACCTTGAACACCGACGACCCGCCGTTCTTCGGTGCCACGCTGGAAGGTGAGTACCTGGCGGTGGCCACGGCGCTCGATCTCGGACACGCCGATGTGGCGAGGCTGGCGGAGAACGCCGTGCTGGCCTCGTTCCTGCCCAACCCCCGCAAGACCCCGTTGCTGGAGGAGATCGCGGCGGTTCTCGCGGCGGTGTGAGACCGGTGGCCCGCCGGTGTTCGCCGGCGGGCCACCGTCACCTCACTGCTGCGGCACGAAGTACGAACGCTCGACGGTGCCGGACACGACGCCATCAGGCGTCCTGCTCGACACGGTCAGGTAGAACGACGAGCTGGACGACACCGTGTGTGTGAATCGGGCCTTGCCGTCCTCACCGACAGGTGCGACCTGCGTCTGGCCCCACGAAATGCTCCACAGGACCTCGTGCGAACCCGGCAACGTCGGCGTCACCACGAACTCGATCGGTTCACCCGGCCGTGCCGTCACGGGGCCGCCGTCCGGGAACTGCGGGCTCGTCACGGTGGGAAGCGCAGGCTTCACCTGAAAAAGGTACGACCGTTCGTCGGTTTCCTCACCGTCCGCGGTCACACCGCGCACGTGCAGGTAGTGGTGACCCGGCTTCTTGGGCGTCCACTGGACCTGCGTGCCCGTGGTGGTCTGCCACGGCTCGTCGTCGAAGTTGTACTTGTACGACACGACCGGCAGCCGCGGCGACGAGAACGTGAACGTGCCGGCCTGGCCAGGTGCGCCGCCCGGTTCGTACTTGTAGTCGTTGCTCGTCACTTCCGGTGCCGGAGCCTCGGCGAGGATCTCGGTCTCGCCCCAGCCCGAGCGCACGCCGGCGGCGTTGAGGCTGGCCACCCGCACGATGAAGTCGCCCTTCCTCGTGGGCGTGTACTCGAACGTCAGCGACCCGTCCGCGTTGGCGGGCAGCTGCTTCTCGGCTTCGTCACCGACCTTGTACACGTAGGACACGACACCGGTCCGGTTCGGCGTCACGGTGAACGTGCGCTTCTCGCCGACGAGCCCGTCCCACGGGTCGACGTCCACCCACGGCCGCAGTTGGTTGACCGTGAAGGATCGCTGCGAGGTGCCGGACTTCGCTCCGGCGGCGTTGACGGTCCAGACCTTGAGGTCGTGCCTGTCCTGGCCCGGTTCGAGGAAGGACAGCGTCTTGCGTCCCGTGCGGTCCTCGCCGACGGGCACGGTCTGCTCCGCGCCGTCGTCGATCTTGTAGACGAACTGCGATGCGCCGTCCTGGTTGGCGGTGAACACGATCTCGCGCGGCAAGCCGATCTCGAAGAGCGGAAGCTGCACGGACGGCGCGGTCGTGCGCACCCAGTACCGGTAGTCCGCGCCAGGCGAACGGTGACCGGCCCTGTCGATGCCCTTCACCGAGATGGACCACCGGCCCGTCCGTGGCCGGCGTGACGGTGATCGTGGCCTTGCCGCCGGGCGCGTCCGCGTTGACCCGGCCGCTGCCGATGCCCAGCCCGCTGTACTCGAACGCGATGATGTCCTTGTCGCCCTTGGCGTCGAAGGTGAAGTCACCCGCAAGACCCTGACCGCCGTCACCGGGCGGGCCACCGTTCTCGCGGTAGGTCGTCGACGAGATCGCCGGCGTCGTGGCGGGCGGGGTGAAGTCGGCGGTGAACTGGCACGGCGCGGACCACGCGGAGTTGACGAAGCCGTCCTCGGTGCGAGCGGCGAACGCGTAGACGCCACCGTCCACGACCATGCCGGCGGGGAACCAGCCGCTCACGGAACCGTTGCCTGCCAACAGCGGTCCGGTCTCGACGCGCTGCTCCGGTGTGGCGACGGGCCAGAACGCGAGCCGTCCTTCCAGTCCGTACGTGCCGTCGGCGTCGTGCACGATCGCCGACACCGCCGGCTGCGCTTCGTAGTGGAAGTTCGTTGCGGCGTCACAGGTTCCGTTCCCGACCTTCAGATCGGTCGGGACACCGGGCGGCGTGTTGAACGTCGTGCTCAGCACCGCCGCGGAGTCGTAGGTGCGGCCGTACTCGACCTTGCCTTGGAACTGCTCGGCGATCCGGAGCGCGAACGTGATCTCCGTCTTGCCTCGCTCGAGCGCCTTCTTGATCGGCTCGGCGACGTTCCAGGTGACCCACGGCGAGACGCAGTCCTCGTTCGCGGTGGGGGCGACGTTCGTGATCTCCCACGGCTGGTGCGCCCAGGTGATGTTGTCCTGCGGCTTCACGACCCACAGCTGCGTCGAACGCGGCTTCGTGCAGTCGTTCGCGGCCTTCTCCGGCGTGCGCAGCGATGCCGTGAACAGCTGCGTGCTCTTGAACCGTGTGATGTCGAACGTGAAGTAGGACTTGCCGATGTGGTGCTTGTCGTCACGCCAGGCCCCTACGCGGGCGTCTCCGGTCGTGATCGACTTGTACGGCTGCTTGGAGTCCGTGGTGACCCATTCAGCAGGCGTGAGCGTGGCCCTGCTCGGTTGCTGGGCGGCGTTCGCGGTGCCAGGTACCACCGCGAGACCTGCGACGAGCGCAGCGACGAGTGCCCCGGCGCTACGCCAGGGTCTGCCTGAGGTTCCCATATTCCCCCTAAGAGACGAACCGTTCGGCGGATCGTGTCATCCATCGAACGTCACGTCAGGGGGTTTTGTTGACTTTCAGTCAAATACTTGGGTCGCCGGTCGCAACTGGATCGTTCCTCCAGGGTGGACGGCGGTGCGGAGGAGCCGGTTGTGCCGCGCGATGATCTGCTCGGCGCTGAGCCCGGCCTCCTCATCGCCGTGGCGGACCGGCGCGTGCCCGTCCTCGACCAGCACCACGTCGAACCCGTGGCTCACGGCTGACCGCGCGGTCGCGTCGACGCAGTAGTCGGTGGCCACTCCGGTCAGCACGATGGTGTCGACGTTCTGGCTCCTGAGGAAGGCTTCGAGGTCGCTGCGGTAGAAACCGTCCGTCGCGGTCTTCTGGATCACGGTGTCCGAGGGCTGGAGCCGGAGACGCCCGGCGAGCCGCGTTCCCGGCTTCGCAGGGTCGAACATCTCGCCGCCGACCTGTTGCAGCGCGACGACCGGCACTCCACGGTCACGCGCTTTGGTCGCGAGCACGGCGATCCGGTCCGCGAGCTCTGTTCCCCGCCACACGACCGGGATCAGCACCTCTTGCACGTCGACGATCACCAGTGCCGCCTTCATCCGGCCACGGTATCTCGTTTGGCGGCGCGCGATGTGGTGCTTGGTGCAGGATGGTGACGGAACAACATCAACATTGGGGGTTCTGTGAAAAGAACGATCGTTGTCCTCACCGCAGTGCTGGCTGCTCTTGGCATCGCTCCCACGGCGAACGCCACGGCTTCCACGTCGCTCGTGGTGCTCGGCGACTCCTACGCGTCCGGCACGGGAGCGGGCGCCTATCAGGACGGAACCGCCGGCAACTGCTGGCGCAGCAACAACTCCTACGGCGAACAGGTGGCCGCCCGCCTGCGCGCCGCGGGCAGGCTCGGCTCGTTCGCGAACGTGAGCTGCAGCGGCGCCGCCACCGCCGACTTCGCCGTCCCGTTCAAGGACCGCCCTGCCCAGCTCGACGCGTTGAAGCGCGACACCAGCCTCGTGCTGCTCACCGTCGGCACCAACGACATCGACTACGCGGCCTACGGCGGCACGTGCATCCAGGCGGACTGCACCGGCGCCCCGACCGAGGCGATTCTGGCGAAGCTGCCGCAGATGGGCCGCAACGTCACGGCCCTGCTCACCGAGATCGACAAGCGCAGCCCGAACGCGCGCATCGTCCTCGTGGGCTACGGCCGCCAGGTGTCCACTTCGGACAACCCTCCCGGTGCGACCCTCGACCCGATCTGCGGCGAAGGCATCCTCACCACCGCGGAACGCCGCGAGGGCAACAGGGTGGCCGACGGCCTCGACGCCACGCTTCGCTCCGCCGTGACCGCGGCGTTCCGCAAGGGCGTCTTCGCCACCTACACCAGCCCGTTCTCCCGCCCCGGCACGTTCGAGGGCCACGCCCTGTGCGAGGCGGGAACCCCGTTCCTGCGTGGGTTCGACGCGCTGGCACCGGGCCAGGAGGGGCCGGAGGCCGTGTTCCACCCGAACCAGCAGGGTCAGACGGCACTGGCTTCGCTCGTCCGGGCCTAGTGAGTTGATGGCGGCGGAACGCTCTGCAGGGTTCGAGAACGTTCCGCCTGCCTGCAACGCCTTCCCGGCCAAGACGTCCTCCGGGCGCTGGACCGTGTCAGAGGAAACGACCGTCCTGGCGATGGACATCGCCGGAACGGGCGAGGATCGTGCAGCACGTGGAGCAGGTCGTCGAAGTGACTGACTTGGCCGCGGCACACGAGGTGCTCAGCGCGGCTTACGGCCGGATTCGCCTCGACGGCGGCCGTGACCGGTCGCTGATGAGGATGACCTCGCGGATGTTCGGGCGGGTCCGGTTCGACCGGGTCGGCGGGCGCATCGGGTTCAAGGCCACTGCTGAGCCGTTGCACAACTACGTGTTCGGGTACGTGGAGTCCGGGCGGGTCCGCCACAGTTCTGACGGTGAGGACCGGGTCTGGTTGCCTGGGGACGTGTTTCTCAGCGCGCCGCCTGATCGGCCGTTGGTGGCGGCGATCGAGGACCCCGAGGCGTCGGCGATCGTGTTGAGCCAGGCGGTGGTGGACGAAGTTGCCGACAACGTCCGGTTCGAGGGTTGTCGCCCGATCTCACCGCGTGCTGCTGCTGCGTGGCGATCGACGTGTCTGCACCTGCGTGACGAGGTACTTCCTCTGTTCGAGGAGCATCCGCTGGTAGTGGCGAATGCGACGCGCCTGCTCGTGGCCACCACGCTCGCTGCGTTCCCGAACAACACTCTCAACGAAGCGGTTGCGGATCGTCGTGATGCGCATCCTCAGACCGTGCGGCGCGCTATCGCGTTCATAGAGGACAACGCCGCGAAGGACGTCACCGCCGCCGACATCGCGCACGCCGCGCACGTGTCCATCCGCGCGATACAGCTCGCGTTCCGCCGTCACCTCGACATGACGCCGATGGCGTATCTCCGACGCGTGCGACTCTCCTGCGCTGATGCCGACCTGCGTACTGCGAACGGGTCAGTCACGGCGATCGCCGCCCGGTGGGGTTACGCCCGTCCGGGTGTATTCGCCGCGCATTACCGCGCGGCCTACGGGGTGTTGCCGTCGCAGACCCTGCGGTCAGGCTGAGGCGCTTCGCTTTCCCGGTAGCGCGTTCGCTTCCGCTGCTATCGCTCGGTGTCGCGGTGCGGTGAGGTGAAGTCCCGTTCTCCGATGTGAGGTCCTATGACCGCCTGTGAGTCCAGCCCGTTCGCCGTGCGGACGCAGCGTTCGGGCACCCGCTTCGTGGCCACCTGCCGGGGCGAGATGGACGTGACGACCTGCGACCTGTTCTTCGCCGCGGTGCTGCCCGGCGTCACCGACACCGCCACCGACCGCGTGTCCATCGACCTGGCCGAGGTGACCTTCCTGTCCGCGAGCGGCCTGCGCAGCCTCCTGCTCCTGCTGTGCGCCGCGCACTACAACGGCAAGTCGTTCGACCTGCACCGCCTCCAGCCCCAGGTGCGCCGCGTCCTGGACCTGTTCGGCTTCACCACCTTCAAAGCCGGCCTTGTGTGGGACGCGACCATGTCGCCGAGGGGCCGCCGTCACTAGCTTGACCAGCTATGTTGCTCCCGCTGGTACTCGTACTCTCGCTGACCCCGCCGACGTCGGGGGTGACGGTGCCCGGCGCCGAACATCAGCAGGTCGCCCGCCTGGCCGACCTCACCACGACCGGCCTCGTGGCCACCGGCCACACCGACCCGGCCGACTGGGCGGGCCTCACGAGCGCCGCGTTGCCCGTGCCCGCCGCCGTTCCCGGAATCCAGATCGACGGCTACTTCCCGGACACGTCCCGCACCAACACCAATCACGGCTGGCACGACTCGCAGTTCGTGCTCAGGCTGCCGGACCACTGGAACGGCGGCCTGGTCGTGACCGGCGCGCCGGGCGTGCGCGAGCAGTACGCCAACGACCGCGCCATCTCCGACTGGGTCCTCTCCCGCGGCTACGCCTTCGCGTCCACCGACAAGGGCAACACCGGCGTCCAGTTCTACCGCGACGGCCGCGCGATGGAGGAGTGGAACCACCGCTTCACGCAGCTCACCGTCGCGGCCCGTTCCGTTGCCGCCCAACGCTACGGCCGCGCCCCGCGCCGGACGATCGCCACCGGCATCTCCAACGGCGGCTACCTCGTGCGATGGCAGCTGGAGAACCGCCCGCACCTCTACGACGGCGGCGTCGACTGGGAAGGGACACTGTGGACGGTCGACGGCCCGAACCCGTTGACGTTCCTGCCTCCCGTGCTCCGCGCGTACCCGGCTCATCTCGCCGGCGATCCTGGGGCTCACGCGGCGATGGTCGCGGCAGGCTTTCCTGGCGGCACGGAATTCTTGTGGGACTACCACTACCGCTACTACTGGGACCTCACCCAGCGGATCTACCGCGAGGAGTTCGATCCGGCGTTCGACGGCGCCTTGGAAGCCGGCGTGCCGTTCTGCGCTTCGGGAACGCCCGCCTGCGACGCGGACTACTCCTATGCCGAGCGACGTCGCATAGCCGGTCCGTTGGTTTCGCGGATCGACTTGACGGGCAAGGTGAAACGGCCGCTGATCACGGTGCACGGGACGTACGACGTGCTGCTCCCGATCAGCCAGGATTCGGACGTGTACGCCGCGATGACGCCTGACCGGTTGCACCGGTACTACCGGATCGAGCAGGGCACGCACGTCGACGGGCTCGTGGACGCCTATCCGGATCGGTTGCGGCCGTTGGCGCCTTGTCATCGTTCGGCGTTCGTTGCTCTGGAGCGGTGGCTGGACGGGGTGGCGCCGCCGGAGTCGGCGACCTTGCCCAGGCCAAATGACGTGGCCACGTGCCCGTTGTCGTGACCTACAACGCCTTCGCACGCCCGTAGTCAGCGATCTCCATAGCCCACCGATAGACCTCGCCCAAATCCCCCAACGCCGCAGGCAAAGCGGGATCGACGAGGTGACCGTTCAACGCCTTGAGCAGTTCGTACAGGCCGAGATGACCCCACTCCCACAGCATGCTGTCGAAGTTGTACGAGTGCATCAACGGCGTGAGCCGTTGACGAATGGTGTCGATCGACGATTGAGACAGCCCAACGGCCCGCAACCGCGCGTCCGTCGCCGACTGCTCGGAGGAGGAGAACTCGGTGTCGAGGAACGGCTCGAACAGGTTGCCCCAGACGTCGAGCCGACTCACCACCGGGATGTCGTGACGCCGGCAGAACTCGGCCAGGCCTGGCTTGTCGTCCCACGACAGGAACAACGTCTCGCCCGACACGGTGCGGATCTCCAGCGGGCCCACCTCCACGTAGCAGTCGCGGATGCGAGAGGCGGTGAGGACACCGTGCGGGTGCACGCTGGCCCACGGGAACTCGTAGCCGGCGAAAACGATGTGGTCCGGACCGAACGTCACCGTCATCGGGCCACGGTACTTTCCCTCACCTGCAAAGAGAACGGGGTCTGCACGTCCTCGAGCGCCAGGTCCGGCTGGCCGGCGCGGCGTTGCAGCAGGTCCACGGCGGCGGAGGCGATGGCGGCCTTGTCGGGGGCGATCGAAGTCAGGGACGGGGAGCTGTAGACGCTTTCCTCGTTGTTGTCGAAGCCCACCACGGCAAGGTCGTGGGGCACTCGCACGAAACGTTCGGCGGCTGTTCGCATCGCGCCGATGGCCAGCAGGTCGTTGAAGCAGAACACGGCGTCGGGCGGGGTGCGCAGGTCCAGCAACGACTTCATCGCGGCGGCACCGTCGGCGCGGTGGTAGTTCAGAGCCGGTACGACCAGCTCCTCAACGAACGGCAGACCGGCTTCGGCCAGTGCCGCGCGGTAGCCCTCCAGGCGCAGGGCGGCGGTGCCGCGGTGAGGGTGGGCGCCGATCGCGGCGATTCGCTTGCGGCCCAACGAAATCAGGTGGCGGACCGCGGCCTGGGCCGCTGCCACGTTGTCGATGCCGACGCGCGAGATCGGGACGTCCACGGCGTGCTCGCCCAGCATCACGGAGGGGACGGTCAGCTGGAAGTCGTCCACCTGCAACGCTTCCGGGCTCAAGATCGCGGCATCCACCAGGTGCGGGCCGAGCGACGCCAAGGCCGAGCGTTCGCCGGACAGGGTGCCGAAGGTCTGCTCGATGAGCACGTTCCACTCGTGTTCCTGGGCCGCGGCGATGACGAGGCCCGTCAGCTCGGCGAAGTAGGGGATGGAGAGCTCCGGCAGGACCAGGGCGATGAAGCCGGTGCGGCCGCGGCGCAGGTTGCGGGCGCCGAGGTTGGGGCGGTAGCCGGTCGCCTCCAGTGCCTCCTCGACGCGGCGGCGGTTGTCGGGTTTGACGAACGAGTAGCCGTTGACCACGTTCGACACGGTCTTCACCGAGACGCCCGCCAGGCGGGCGACGTCCTTGAGCGTGGCCACACAGCCTCCTAGCCGAAAGGGAACCGGGACTCGTACCGGGAAAAGTACCGGGAAGGCCTCAGTCTTTACATCGTTGGAACAACGATGCAAATCTAGCGGTGAGAGCGCGTCCACGCACAGCCCGTGTAGGAGCCAACGATGTCTCGCACCCTGCTCATCGCCGTCACCGCACTGCTCGTCACGAGCTGCACCGCCAGAGAGAGCCCGCAGACCACGAACAGTGGCGGGCCCGCAGCGAGCGCCGCGCAGCAACAAACCTCGGGTCCTGGCTGTTCGCGGGCCAAGACCGGATATCCCCAAGTGGATGTCAAGGGGGCGACGGTCGGCTTCTCCCAGTCGGAGAAGGAAGCGAACCCGTTCCGCGTCGCCGAGACGCAGTCGATCAAGGACGAGGCCGCCAAACGAGGTGTGAACCTGCTGGTCACGAACGCGCAGAGCGACCTGAACAAGCAGATCAGCGACATCAAGTCGTTGCTCGATCGCGGGGCGAAGCTGCTGATCGTGGCACCGCTCAACTCCGACGGCCTGCAGCCCGCGTTCGACGCGGCCAAGGCCAAGCAGGTCCCGGTGATCACCATCGACCGCAAGGTGACCTCGCAACCCTGCACGGACTACCTCACGTTCATCGGCTCGGACTTCGTGGAGCAGGGCAAGCGCGCCGCCCAGCAGATGGTCAAGGCGACCGGCGGCAGCGGCAAGGTCGCGATCCTGCTCGGCGCGTCGGGCAACAACGTCACGGTCGACAGGACCAAGGGCTTCAAGGACGGGATCGCCGGCACCGGCCTCACGGTGGTGGCCGAGCAGACCGGCGAGTTCGACAGGTCCAAGGGCCAGGCCGTGATGGAGCAGCTGATCCAGAGCAACCCGGACATCACCGCCGTCTACGCCGAGAACGACGAGATGGGCGTCGGCGCCGTCACCGCTCTCAAAGCCGCAGGCAAGTCGCCGGGCAAGGACGTCAAGATCGTGTCCGTCGACGGCACGCGCAACGCCGTGCAGCTGGTCGCGGACGGCAGCTACACCGCGGTGATCGAGTCGAACCCGCGGTTCGGTCCGCTCGCGTTCGACACGCTGGAGAAGTTCGGCAAGGGCGACGAGATCCCGCAGAACATCGTGATCTCCGACGACGAGTACGACACCACGAACGCGGCGCAGAAGCTGAGCAATGCCTACTGATCCGGTCATCGAGGTCGCCGGCGTCACGAAGACCTTCGCCGGCGTGCGGGCGCTCGACGACGTGGACTTCACGCTCAACCGGGGCGAGATCCACGCGCTGGTCGGGGAGAACGGCGCAGGCAAGTCGACGCTGATCAAGGTGCTGACCGGCATCCACACCCCGGATGCCGGTCGCATCACCCGCAAAGGCCACATCTCCACGATCTACCAGGAGGTCAACCTCGTCCCGCTGATGAGCGTGGCCGCCAACCTGTTCCTCGGCCGCGAGCCGCGCAACCGGCTCGGCCTGATCGACCGCGCCCGCCGCAGCGCCGACGCCGCCGAACTGCTCACGGGCTACGGCATCACGGCGGACGTGAGCAGTCCACTCGGGACACTCGCGGTCGGCGAGCAGCAAATGGTCGCGCTGGCCAGAGCTGTCGAGGCCGACGCCGATGTCGTGATCATGGACGAACCCACGTCATCGCTGGAACCACGCGAAGTCGAGACATTGCTCGAAGTGGTGCGAAAACTCCACGAGGCAGGGATCGCGATCATCTACGTCAGCCACCGCATGGACGAGCTGTACCGGATCTGCGACACGGTCACGGTCCTGAGAGACGGGCGGAGCGTGCACAGCGGGCCGCTCAAGGAACTTCCGCGCATCGAGCTGGTGTCGCTGATGCTGGGCAGATCGGTCAACGAGATCCAGAAACACGGCACCACGGCGTTCGGCGAGGATCACTACGCCGGCAGAGAGCCGGTTCTCGAAGCAACCGGTCTCACCAGCAAACCCCGCATCAACGCCGTCAACGTGGCGATCCGGCCGGGTGAGGTCGTGGGCCTCGCCGGCCTGCTCGGGTCGGGCCGCACGGAGACCGCGAAAGCGATCATCGGCGCCCTCCCGCTCGACGACGGCACCGTGCTCGTCGCGGGCAAACCGGTGCCGCACAACGTGAAAGCGGCCACCAAGGCGGGCATCAGCATGCTCGCGGAAGACCGCAAGACGGAGGGGATCATCCCGAACCTGTCCGTGCGCGAGAACATCGTGCTTGCCGCGCTGCCGAGGCTGAGCAGGTTCGGCGTGATCAGCAGGGCGAGGCAGGACCGGATCGTCGACACGTTCATCACCCGCCTGCGCATCAAGGTCTCCAGCCCCGAGCAGAAGGTCGCGGAGCTGTCCGGCGGCAACCAGCAGAAGGTGTTGCTGGCCAGATGGTTGTGCACGGAACCCAAGATCCTGCTCCTCGACGAACCCACGCGCGGCATCGACGTCGGTGCCAAGGCGGAGGTCCAGGCGCTGATCGACGAGCTCGCGCGGGAAGGCCTGGCGGTGTTGCTGATCAGTTCCGAGCTGGACGAGCTGCTCGACGGCGCGGACCGGCTCATCGTGCTGCGGGACGGGGCCGTCGCGGGTGAGCTGGAGGGAGCCCAGCTCACCCGCGAGCACGTGCTCGGGGCGATCGCGGCGGAGGTGATGGATGACGCTGACAGCAACTAGAACACGCTGGCTCCAGGACAACGGTGTCTACGTCGCCGTTGTCGCGCTGCTGCTGTTCAACGCACTCTTCACGGCCAACTTCCTGACGCTCGGCAACTTCACCACGCAGCTCGTCCAGGCCGCGCCCGTCCTGATCGTCGCGCTCGGCATGGCGCTGGTGATCGGCACCGAAGGTGTCGACCTGAGCGTCGGCGCCGTCATGGCGCTGGCCGCCGCGATCATCCCGCTCTACCTCGGCGCCGGCCCGCTCGTCGCGATCACGATGGCGCTCGTCGTCGGCCTGGCAGCGGGCGCCTTCAACGGCTTCCTCGTCGCCGAAGTCGGCATCCAGCCGATCGTCGCCACCCTCGCGCTGCTGGTAGGCGGACGCGGCTTGGCGCTGGTCATCGCGGAGGGCCAGCTCGTGCAGCTGCACGACCCGGCGTTCCTCGCACTCGGCACCGGCGACGTGCTCGGAATCCCGATCAGCGTGCTGATCGCGGTCCTGCTCGCGGTGGTGGTCGCCGGTCTCACCAACCGCACGACGTTCGGCCGTCAGCTCGTCGCGATCGGCGGCAACCGCAAGGCCGCCACGCTGGCCGGACTCCCGGTCAACCGGGTGCTGGTCGGCGTCTACGCCATCTGCGGCGTGCTCGCCGCGGTCGCCGGCGTCCTGGCCACCTCCAGGCTCGCCGCCAGCGACCCCGCGGACATGGGCCTGCTCATGGAACTGTCCGCGATCACCGCGGTGGTCGTCGGCGGAACTCCGCTCACCGGCGGCAAAGTGCGCGTGCTCGGCACGGTGATGGGCGTGGTCCTGATGCAGCTCGTCCGTGCCACCCTGATCAAGCACAACCTGCCTGACTCGATCGCGCAGATGATCCAGGCCGCGATCATCATCGCCGCCGTGTACGTGGCACGGGAGCGCCGATGACCACCCCGATGACCACCCTGACCGCGGCAACCAGAACCAAGGTCCTGCAACGCCAGGGCGCCGCTGTCGCGCTGGTGCTGATGGTCGCGGTGTCCTGGCTGGTCTTCCCGCGCTTCGGCAGCCTCGACAACCTGCGCGATCTGGCCCTGCAGGGCTCGTTCCTCGCGGTGATCGCGCTCGGCATGACGTTCGTGATCATCACCGGTGGCATCGACCTGTCCGTCGGCTCGCTCTACGCCCTCGGCGGCGTGCTCGCGGCCTGGGGCTCGCAGTACGGCTTCCTGGTGGCGCTGGCACTGCCGCTGCTGGTGTGCGGGCTCATCGGGTTGATCAACGGCCTGCTGATCGCCCGCACGAACATGGCGCCGTTCATCGTCACGCTGGCGTCCCTGCTGTTCGCACGCGGACTCCTGCTCGCCATCACCGACGAGGGCGCCAACACCTACCAGATCCCGCCGGACAGCGCGTTCGTCGAACTGGGCCGCGGCACGGTGTTCGGCTTCGGCTATCCGATCTTCATCGCGGCCGTGCTGTGCGTCCTGGGCGGGATGATCCTGAACCGAACGAGCTTCGGCCAGAACGTGTTCGCAGCAGGCGGCGCCGAGCAGTCCGCGATCCTGATGGGTGTTCCCGTCGCGAAGACCAAGATCCTCGTCTACACGATGAGCGGCACGCTGGCGGGCCTCGCCGGCGCCCTGACCGCCGCCTATCTGCAATCGGGCGTCACGGTCATCGGCGTCGGCACCGAACTCGACGCCATCTCGGTCGTCGTCATCGGCGGAACCCTGCTGACCGGTGGCATGGGCACGGTCCTCGGCACCGTGATCGGTGTCGGCCTGATCAAGGTCATCCAGAACGTCATCAACCAGATCGGCACGCTCGACAGCAACTACCAGTCGGTGGTCAGCGGCGTCTTCCTGCTCGTCGTCGTTGTCCTGCAACGAATACTTCGAAGATAGGAGAGCCATGACCAGACGCGTCCTGGGCGTGTTGGTCGGAATCCTGATCACAGCCACTTTCATCACCCCCGCCGCGCACGCGGTGGAGTGGGTCCCGAAAACCCCTCCGCTGACGACACCCTGGACCGCCCAGGTGTCGCCGGCCAACGCCCTGCCCGAGTATCCACGCCCGCAGCTCGTGCGCACCGAGTGGCAGAACCTCAACGGGGTCTGGGAGTTCGCCGGAGCACCGAACCTGAACAACCCGCCCTTCGGCAGGCCGCTGGCCGAAGGCGTGCTCGTGCCGTACCCGATCGAGTCCGCGCTGTCGGGGATCAAACGGCACGAGGACAACATGTTCTACCGCCGCACCTTCACCGTTCCGTCCACTTGGAACGGACGGAGCGTGAAGCTCAACTTCGGCGCCGTCACCTGGGAGACGAGGGTCTGGGTCAACGGCAGGCAGGTCGGCACGCACACCGGTGGCTTCGACGCGTTCTCGTTCGACATCACGCCCGCGCTCCAGGCGGGAACGAACGAGATCGTCGTCGGCGTTCACTCGCCGATCGACGGCAGCCGTTATCCGATCGGGAAACAGCGCCGCGACCCGAGCGGAATCTTCTACACCGCGGCATCCGGCATCTGGCAGACCGTCTGGCTGGAACCGGTGCGAAGCGCACACATCACGCGCCTCGACACCACCCCGGACGTCGGTGCGGGCGTGCTCGACCTGGTCGTGCAGGCACCGCCGGCCAGAGCGTCACAGCCGAGGTCCTGATGAACGGCACCGTCGTCGGCTCGCGCACCGGTACGACCGGCGGCCACCTGCGGATCCCGGTGCCCAACGCCAGGTTGTGGTCGCCGGACGACCCGTTCCTCTACGACCTGCGCGTCACGCTGGCCGGCGGGGACGTCGTGACCGGCTACTTCGGCATGCGCTCGCTCGGCAAGGCGATGGTCGGCGGTGTCATGAGGCCGTTGCTGAACGGGAAGTTCGTCTTCCAGATCGGCACGCTCGACCAGGGCTACTGGCCGGACGGCATCTACACGGCGCCGACCGACGAGGCGCTGCGCTGGGACCTGGAACGCCAGAAAGCTTTGGGGTTCAACATGGTTCGCAAGCACATCAAGGTCGAGCCTGCGCGCTGGTTCTACCACGCCGACCGGCTCGGGCTGATGGTTTGGCAGGACATGCCGTCGCTCGACGCGGTCGACGAGGTCCCGAACGGGCGCGCGAACTACGAGTCCGAGCTGCGCCGGATGCTCGACCAGCTCAAAGGCATCACGTCGATCGTGCAGTGGGTGCCGTTCAACGAGGGCTGGGGCGAGTACGACGCCGGCCGGATCGTCGACCTGGTCCGCTCGATCGACAACACCCGCCTGATCAACCACAACTCGGGTTCCAACTGCTGCGTCTCGGATCCCGATCCCGGCAACGGCGACGTGATCGACGACCACGCCTACCAGATCACGACCGCCACCCGGCCGCCCGACAACAACAGGGTCGCGATGCTGGGCGAGTTCGGCGGTCTGGGCCGCCGGGTCGTCGGCCACGAGTACGAGCCGGGCAAGGGATTCGCCTACGGCGCCCTGTATCCGGACGAGCAGTCGCTGACCAAGCGGTACGAGGAGATCGTGAAGCAGGTCGCCCGGCTGGTGCACACGCGCGGATTGTCCGCGTCGGTCTACACCGAGCCGTACGACGTGGAGAACGAGGTCAACGGCTTTTACACCTACGACCGCCGCGTGCTGAAGATGACGGAGGCACGGGTGCGGGAGATCAACCAGAAGGTGCTCGCGATCGCGCGCGGCACGGCGGTGGGTCCGGACGACGTGGTCTCGTTGCGCGTCACGACGACCGGTTACACCAACCGCTACCTGCGCCACCAGGACGGTCTCGCCCGCACCGACGTGATCAGCACGGACCTGGGCAGGCTGGACGCCACCTTCCACGTGCGTCCAGGACTCGCTGATGCAGCATGCCTGTCGTTCGAGTCACGGAACTTCCCGGGCCAATTCCTCAGGCACAGCAACGGACGCATCCGGAAAGACGTGAACAACGGCACGATTGCGGCCGACGCCACGTTCTGCGCGCGGGAAGGCTCAGGCGGCACCGCGCTGGAGTCGTACAACCAGCGAGGTTCGTTCGTGCGGCACTACAACGAGGCCGTCCACCTGGCGCGTTCCGGTGGCCCGAACCCTTGGGACACACCGAACTCGTTCGCCGCGGACACGACGTGGGCGATCGGCGTCGCGTTGTGGCGCAGCGGCGCGGACCTGCCGCTGGACCAGGCCCGGTCGTTCCGGGTGACCACGCCCGGTTTCACCGACCGCTACCTGCGGCACCGCGACGGTCTGGCACGCACGGACGTCGTGACGAGCGCGAGCGACGGCCTGCTCAAGGCCGACGCGACGTTCGTGGTCAGGCGCGGGCTCTCCGACCCGACCTGCTACTCGCTCGAGTCTCGCAACTTCCCAGGGAACTACCTGCGGCACGCGGATTTCCGCGTTCGCCTGAACACCAACGACAACACCGACCTCTTCCGCCGCGATGCGACGTTCTGTGCCCAGCCTGGCAACGGCGGCGTGCGGCTGGAGTCGGTCAACGAGCTCGGCACCAACGTCCGTCACTACGCGGAGGAGGTCTGGGTCGCCTCGAACGGCGGCGCGCACATCTACGACAACCCGGTCTCCTACGCGGAAGACGTGAGCTGGGCGGTCAGTTCACCATGGACACCGTAGGACGAAAGACACTGCTGACCCCCTGATCGGCCGATGTCCACCGGGACGCTAACGCGTATTTTCTTCACGTCTGTGTCCCGGTGGAACTCTTTCGAGGTGATCACGTGTTGGCAGCCGGTCTGGTGCTCGCGGTGCTGGCGAGCGGTTCCCCGCTGGATCCCAGGGAGCCGGGCGAGCACTCGGTGATCTACCGCGTCGACACGGTCGTCTCGGCGTCCCAGGAGCGGATCTACGGGCTGCTGACGGACTTCGCCGGCTACTCGCGCTGGAACCCGTGGGTCACCAAGGCCGCCGGTGGCACGGCGCCGGGCGACGAGGTGAAGGTCGACGTCATCCTCGGCTCGGTGACCATGGCCGCGAAGCACGTCGTGCTCAACGGGGTGCCCGGTCAGCGGTTCTGCTGGAAGGACGCCGGCTGGAACTCGTGGTTCGTCTACGGGCAGCGCTGCCGGACGCTCACGTCGCAGCCCGACGGGACCGTGCTGGTGTCCAACGAGCTGCTGATCGACGGTGTGCTGTCCGGGGGAGCGAACCACTTCATGGGCAAGGCGATGCGCGACGGCATGCAGGCCGAGAACGCCGCTCTCAAGCGCGTTGCCGAATCGTCTTAGGTGCGCGAGTCATGGACAGAAGGTGGCCACCTGGGCCGCGCGAGTAGTCAGGCTGTCGGCCTGCGGTGATCCTGGATCGATGAGCGACCCGCAACCAACTGTCCGCTCGGAGATGTCCGGGATCGCGGGCCACGTGGTCCAGGCCGGGGACGTGCACGGCGGCGTGCACTTGCACCAGGCGAAGTCCTCGGATGCTGGTCCGCCTCGGCAGTTGCCCGCTGACGTCCGGGGCTTCGTGAACCGGGTTGTGGAACTCGGCCGACTGGACAGGCTGCTGGATGACAGAACACCTGAGTTCGCAGCGCCTGCTGTCGTGCTCATAGCCGGAACCGCAGGTGTGGGCAAGACATCGCTGGCCGTCCACTGGGCCCAGCGCGTGCGGAACCTCTTCCCAGATGGTCAGCTCTACATCAACCTTCGGGGATACGACCCCGGCGCACCCGTGACACCCGAGTCGGCGTTGAACCTGTTCCTGCAGGCGCTGGGAGTTCGAGCGAGTGCTATCCCGTCGGACCCACAGGCCAAGGCGATGTTGTACCGGTCACTCCTGGCTGATCGGCGCGTCCTCGTGGTGCTGGACAACGCGGCGACGGTGAGCCAGGTCCGCCCGTTGCTTCCAGGCACGGCGAGCTGCCTCGTTCTTGTGACGAGCCGGAACCGCATGCCAGGCCTGGTCTCCAGGGACGGTGCCGTTCGCGTCACTGTCGACGTGCTGGACGACAGCGAGGCGGTCACGTTGCTGCGGAACCTCGTCGAGGAGCATCGCGGAGACGATGACTTGGAAGAGCTGAACGAACTTTCTCACCTGTGCGCGCGTCTGCCACTCGCTTTGAGGATCGCGGCTGAGAGAGCGGCAACTCGTCCGTGGATGGCGCTGTCGGAACTGATCCACGACCTGCGGGACGAGTCCGCGTTGTGGGGAGCGCTGTCGAGTGCGGATGACGACGAGGCCGATGCCGTCCGGACTGTGTTTGCGTGGTCGTACCGGGCGCTGCCGAACGCCGCCGCACAGCTCTTCCGCCGGCTCGGACTGCATCCCGGCGCGGAGTTCGGCCTCGGCGCGGCTGCCGCGTTGGCAGGACTGAACACGGGTGCCGCCCGCCACGTGTTGGACGTCCTGCTCGCCGGCCATCTGCTCGAACAGGTCGGCCCTGACCGGTATCAGCTGCACGACCTGCTGCGCGCCTATGCGATCGATCAGGTCCGCCACGACGAGCCCCCTGATGAACAGCGGGCAGCGATCTTCCGGTTGCTGAGCTGGTACCTGAGCGCGGCAGAGCAGGCCTACCTGTCGGTGTCGCGCGGTGGCAGGCACCTGAAGATCGACGTGGAGGCCGCTGAGCTGCCCTCGGCCCCCGAGGCGTTCGCGGATCGTGAGCAGGCCCTGGCCTGGTACGGAAGGGAACGGTCCAATCTCATGGCGGCCACGCGAGTCGCCGCCGAGTGCGGGTTCGATCGCATCGCCTGGCAGATACCGGGGACGCTCGCGGTCATCTACGACAACCATGACTCCGCGGACGTGTGGTTGGCCACCGAACGGGCTGCGTTGGAGGCGGCTCGGCGTGTCGGCGACCGTTATGGACAAGGTGTGCTTCTCGACAGACAGGGGATCAAGTTTCGGAAGTTGCGGCGTGCGGACGAAGCACTTGACTGCTTCCGCGAGGCATTGGAGGTGTTCGAGTTCCTGGGAAACGGGCTCGGCAAAGCACGGGTCACCAACGGCATGGGGGTGGTCCACATGGAGGCCGAACGGCTCCAGGAAGCCCGAGCTTCGTTCGAGCGGGCGATCACGGCCGAACCGTTGAGCGATGGCGAAACGTCGATGCGGGCGCTCGCGACCGTCAATCTCGGCGATACGCATCTGAAACTCGGTTCGCCGGAGGAGGCGTTGAGGTGCGTCGCCGACGCGATGCCGACTCTGCGGCGGCTCGACGATGTGATTGTGGAGTTGGTGGCGACTCGGGTGCAGGGAGTTGCTCAGCGTGAGCTGGGGATGCTCGCCGAGTCCAGAGCCTCCTTCCAGACGGCGGTCGAGCTGATCCGTCGCGCAGGCAACCTCATCGCCGAGTGCGAGGTCTTCCTCGAACTCGCGCGGCTGGAGATCGCTGAAGGCTCGCCCGCGGACGCACTCGTCTCGGCGCAGCGCGCGATCGTCATCGCCCAGCAGTTCAGCGTCACCACCGTGGAAGCACAGGGGTTGGACGTCACCGGGATCGCCTACCAGGAGCTCGGTCGCCAGTCCGACGCCGTGCCTTTTCACCGTCGAGCTGTGGAGCTTTGTCGGGCTGTTGGTGATGTCGGCGGAGTGAACGCGGCGACGCTTCGTCTCTCCACCGCGTTGGAGAGCGAGGAAAGGGAGCAGCGATGACAGAGATGCGATGGAGGAAGTCAACCGCCAGCAGCGGAAGTGGAACTGCAAGTCAGTGCGTCGAGGTGTGTCTGTCGAAGAGCGGCGTCCAGGTCCGCGACAGCAAGAATGCCGAGCCTGGGCTGCGGTTTCCAACCGTCGGTTGGAAGGCGTTCCTCGGGATGGTCTTCGAACCGTCCTAGGTGAACAGGATCCGCTTGGCCACAGCCTTTCCGATCGGCGTGCGCAGCCCTGCGAACGCGAACTCGGCCAGGCTGGGCTCGCGGACCAGCGAGAGGCCGCGCCGCATCAGCGACCGGATGCGGTAGCGGCGTCGCAGCGCCGCGCCGTCGTAGTGCTCCAGCACGTACCTGTTGCCGCTGCGCAGGTAGTCGAACGTGACCGACGCCGCGAGCTCGGACATCCGCATGCACGGGTCGAGACCGCCTGCGGTGAGCGGGGAGACCGCGCCCGCCGCGTCACCGACCAGCAGCCCCTGAGGGGACACGATCCGGCGCAGCAGCCCGCCGACCGGGATCGGCCCGCCGCGGCGCTTGACCGGCCCGGCGGGCTCCGGCGTCGGGAAGCTGTCGCGGAACCGTTGCAGCAACTGGGGGAGTGGCGCGCTGAACCGGTCGGCGCGGCCGGCCAGCCCGACGTGCGCGTGTCGCCGTCGTCGATGACCCACGCGATGTAACCGGGTGCGAGCCGCGGGTCGACCACGCAGTGAAACGTCGGCGTCGAGCCGGTCCTGACCGGGTAGACCTCCTCGATGCCGGTGATCAGCTGCCGGTTCACGTCCAGACCGAGCTTCTTCGCGACCGTGGAGCGGGCGCCGTCCGCGCCGATGGTGAAACGGGCCTTCGCGGACTTCCCGGGATAACCGGCGTTCAGGTTGACCTGCGCACCGGCACGTTCGGCGTCTTCGACCGCCTGGGCGTAGATGCCCGCCATGTCGCCGACCCGGAACTCGTCACGAGTGCTGAGCAGCTCGACCGGCTCCTTGAGGGACGGCGGGTAGAGCAGCACGCGCCGGACCGCCGGACCGAGGTGAGGCAGGTCGTAGTCGTCCAGGGTGCGCCTGACGAAGATACCGGTGGTGCGGATGCCGGTGTCGAGGCTCGCCCTGCGTTCACACACGGCCACGTCGAGGCCTGCTTCGGCGAGCAGGCGTGCGGTGTTGAGGCCGGCCAGCCCAGCGCCGACGACGAGCACGTCCACGGTGTCCATGCCTGACGGTAGAACCGGCCGGCCGGGCGGTGCCCGTTTCCCGGCAACACCTTCACCGGATCTGCACGTTTCCTCCACAAGCGCGAGCCCTTGACACATCGGAGGTCTGTCGCAATCGTGGTGCGTACCGCCGCCTCGAACCGCCGCCCTGGTTCGAGGAGGAAACGATGGAGTTGTTCAACCGCCGCACAGCGATGCGCGGAGCGCTCGCCATCGCGACGACGCCGTTCGTGGCCGGCGTCGCGTCCGCAGACGTGGGAGCGATGGCGTTCGTGCAGAAGTGGGCTCCGAACCCGGGCTCGGCCGGATTGAAGGCGTTCGTGGGCATCGAGGACGACCGCGCCAACTCGCACCCGTCCGCCACGCACATCTTCGCCGAGAGCGACCAGTACCGGTTCGTGATGCACAAGTCCGATCGGGACGGATCCGACCGGCAGCGCCAGGAAGTCCGCGCGATCCAGACCAACGGCACCCGCCACGACATGAAGAAGAACGAGACCTGGCGCTTCAACTACCAGATGTACATTCCCAGCTCGTTGAAGGGCACCTCCAGCTTCACGCACATCTTCCAGGTCAAGCACACCGGCGTCGCCTCGCCCGTGGTCACCATGTCGCTGTTCCGCTCCGGCTCGACCGAGACCGTCGAGATGCGGCTGTTCGGTGCGGGACAGGCGAAACTCGGCAGCACGCCGCTCGCACCGCTGCGCAACAAGTGGATCGACGTGGAGATCGAGATGAAGGTCGGCGACTCCGGCAGCCTGCGGTACTCGCTCAAGGACGGTGGCACCACCGTCGTCAACGCGTCCCGGTCCGGTTTCGACATGTGGCTCGGCGGTGACCAGGCGCATCCGAAGTGGGGCATCTACCGGTCCCTCGGTGACTCCGGGCAACTGCAGGACACCTACCTGTTGCTGCGGAACATGAAGGCGTACCGAAACGAATGAGGTGTTCCCAGGCGGTCGTCCGGAGGTGAGAATTACTCGCGTGGGGGATCTGCACGCACGAACGACCGAAAGCAGGGCCGGTGTCGCCGCCTTCCTGGCCGGCGTGTGGCTGATCGCGGCGCCACCGATCCTGCACTTCAGCGCGTCCTCGCACGCCTTCCGGCCCTATTGGGTGTCCATGGGCCTGGCCGTCGTGATCATGCTGCTCGGCATGGTGCGGGCGATGGCGCCGCTGGACGTGCCGTTCCTGCGGCCCGTGACGATCGTCCTCGCCTTGTGGCTGATCATCGTGGCGCTGGGTGAGGGTGCAGGCGGGAGTCCGGTCGTGTGGCTCAACCAGCTGGTTGTTTCAGGAGTGGTCGCGCTGTCGGCCGGGCTGGCGCTCCTGATCGGCCTGCGCCGATGAGCAAGTGGCACGTGCCGTCGGACAACTGCCTGATCTGCTCCGGTGCACAGGAGATCGTCATCGGCATCCGGGAGCGGGGGCCGTACGAGCGGATGCACGACTACGCGCGCGTGCTGTTCTGTGCGGCCTGCGACGTGGGCGAGTTGCGAGCTTTCAGCTACGACGACTTCGTGGTGTTCGGCGAAGAAGACGACGTCATGGTGTGGTCGTCGGTCCTCGTTTCCGAGGACGTCGACCGGCTGCGTTCCCTCTTCGCGTGCGCTTCTCCGTTGAACCACCAGTGCGAGTGCGCCCAGCACGTCCGGGCCTACGAGTCGAACGTGAGGGCGAACAAGACCTTGCTGCCGGAGTACGGGCCCGACCGGCACACTCCGGTCGGGCGTACCACCGTCACCGTTGAGCTGGTGGACGGACTCGCGGAGTTCCGCTGAAACTCAGCAGCGCTCGCCGGTCTTGGCGAACAGGAAGTAGCTGCTCCCGTCGACCTCGCCGTGCGCGCGCGTGCACTGGTCGAGCGTGTCCGCGCCGCCGGACCACAGCTCCCGCTGGCCCCGTGCACCCGTCTTGTACCCGTGCGTCAGGTTCGGCCGGGTCTGGACGTACGTGCGCAGGGTGAAGTCCCTGCCGTGGCTGGCGATCCACGAGTCCCACACGTAGATGTAGGAGTAGTTCTTGCCGCAGCCCGCGTACTGCTTGACCGACGCGACCGTCGTGCCGTTGTTCTTCACGTACGCCGTCGACCCGATCTGGTCGGCACCGGGGCAGGCGGGGTTCGTCTCGGCGTGGGCGGTGCCGGTCAGTGCGGCGGCCGCTGCTGTCGCAACGGCTGCCGCGGCCAGGATCTTGCGCATGGTGCTCCTCCTCGTTTGCCACGGAGCATCCGATGCGCTGGTTAGTCGCCGGTAAATCAGTCGATCACGGCGGTCGCGTCGATCTCGACCAGGTGCTCCGGCACGTCCAGCGCGGCCACGCCGATCAACGTGGCGGGCGGGACCGGCGTCTCCCCGGCCCTGGTCGCGGCCCGGGTGATGCCTTCGAGCAGCTGCGGCATCTTGTCCGGGGTCCAGTCCACGACGTACATGGTCACCTTCACGAGGTCTGCGAACGTCGCCCCGGCCGCCTTGAGCGCGGTGTGGACGTTCATGTAGGCCTGCTCGGTCTGGGTCGCGAGATCGGGCTCGGCGTCCCACGCGACCTGGCCGGCCACGTAGATGGTCTTCGTGCCGGTCGCGATGGCCACCTGGTGGTAGACGTCGATCTTCGGCAGCTGGTCGGGGTTGACGTGGGCGATCAAGGCTCTATCCTTCGCTCTCTTGTGGTTACTGGCAAACCATAGGAGAGTGAGCGCTGACCTGGAAGAACGCACTTTTTCGTGAGTGGGGAACCAAAAGGTGAGCAAGCAGCTCAGCGGGGATCTGGCGCGGGCGGATTCGTTGGCCCGCGAGATCTTCTCGGACATCGCCAACAAGTGGGCTCTGCTGATCATCGAGACGATCGGCGACTCCACCAAGCGCTTCACGGAGCTGAAGGTCGAGGTCGACGGCATCAGTCACAAGATGCTGACCCAGAACCTGCGGCTGCTGGAGCGCAACGGGCTGGTGTTGCGTGTCGTGCACCCGACCGTGCCGCCGCGCGTCGACTACACGCTCACCGAGCCGGGGCAGGCGCTGCGGGCGACTGTGGACGCCATGTGCGACTGGACGCAGCGGTACCTGGGCGAGATCGAGCAGGCCCGCCGGCGCTTCGAAGGCTAGTCCGGTCGTCGCTGGGCGATCTGCCGCAGAGTCGACACCGCCTCTTGATCCGATGCGGGAAACTCCGTCGTTCGCTTGTCCAGATATCTCTCGGCGAACACGAAGATCATTTTTTCGTCGACCTTGCCCCTGAAGCGTTCGAGCAGCTTCGCCACCGCCTGCGGGCTGACCTGATTCGCGCCGGCTCTTGCGCATATGGCGAGCTTCGCGAAAAGAGACCGGTCCAGCGTCGGCTCGGTCTTCCTCGGTTCGGCGAGATACTCGATTGTTCCGACCGGAAGCAGGGAGATGCTTACTCGATCGAGGTAAGGAGCAGCAGCCTCTTCCACCTGAGTTGCGAAGGCTCGGAAGGAATCGTTCGCACGGCCGAGGTCCGAGTTCAGCGCGGTCCACACCAGTACCAGCGAGCCCAGTGCATCTCCATGTGAGAACTCGAACATCGCAGGCAGCAACTCGACCGGGACCACTTCGCTTCCGGCCAGTTCGGGATGAGCGCAGATCACGGAGATCAAGTCGAATGCGTGCCTCCTGGTCGCGCGGCCTCGGGCCGAAGTGCGCGGCATGATGTGCTTCAACGCCCGCTCCACGGTCGATCGCGGCAGACGCGGTGCTTCTCTGGACAGTGCCACCGCCATGATGGCTCGAGCACTGTGGTTCATCGGGGCGCCCTCGTCCAGTGATTGCAGAACGTTGGACAGTCGGACCACGTCGAGTGGCATGCTGGAACCGGTGCCTCCAGTTCCGACGGAATTGAGCAACCAGTCGGCAAGGTCGGACAGGAGTCGTTGTTCCTGCTGGCCGGATCCCACATCGCTGCTGGCGAACCTCCCGCCGATGCTCAGCATTGCCTCCAACCTCGCGTCGCCGAGCAGCCTGGCTTCTCCCTGCCGTGGGAAGTTGTCCTCTTGCTCGGTGATGTACCACGCATCGGTTTCCACGAGCGTGATCGCGCCACACACCGCGTCCCAGCCGTCGAGGTCCAAACCGGACTGCCACAACCTGACGGTGGCACGCCATCGGGTCAGCCGGACCTCGCCGAGGTAGCTCGGGAACAGGCTGTCCACGGGCGGCGGGGCGGTCACGTCCAGCAGTACCCGCAAGCAGACGAGGTTGGCCGAGTAGGTGGCGATGCGCGAGACGGCCGTGGCGGATGTCGGCCTGTAGGCCGGATGGGGATCGCTGAGCGTGCGGTCGTGGAATGACCGAATGAGATCGTCGAGCGTCTGCAACACGCGTACTTGCTCGGTCTTCGGGAGGGAGCTGAACAAGCCCCGCGCGAACTCGGTGATCGGCTTCCGCTTGGCGAACACCCGATGTGATGTCAGAGCGAGCAGCTTCGGCTCGTCCGGCGGCCTGGCTTCCTCGAACGGATCGGCGGTCGGCAGGGCTCCCGCGGTGGCCATGCTTCGAAGCAGGTTCATCGTCACCTCGGCGATCAGGTACTCGCCGAAGGTGGCGTGCAGGAACTCGTAGGTGCGCAGGCCGGGTGAGGCTCCGTCGTTGAGCGTCGGCGAGTGGACGAAGAAGAAGTTCTCCACGGTGCGGTCGGCATCGTCGATCGGCGTGTCGAAACTGGTGCCTGGGTTCGGCTTCGGGGTAGGGGCGAAGACGGCGAGATCCTTGTTGAGTGCTACCGCGGTCACGTACTGGTGTCCGCGGTTGAACATCGCGAAGGCGGCTATGCCCAGCCGCCAGGAGCTCTTGGCCGCGAGCCGCGTCACGACCGCCGGGGCGAGCGGCGCCGGACCCTTCTGGCCGACCTGCCGCATGACGAACAACTGGATGAGACGGCGGTACAACTCGGAGTTCGACAGGTTCGGGTCGTCCAGCGGTGGCTGGTCCGGATCAGTCGCGTAGATCGCGAGCATGAGCAGGAGCAACGGTTGCCTCGCCAGATCCGCGTGGTGGCTGAGGGCGGCGAGGTCGAGCGACCGGAAGCCCGGGGTGTTGAGGTTCTCCGCGTTCCAGGTGTTCAGCCAGCGTTCGATGCGACCGTCGTCGAACTCCTCCAGTTTCACGATCGGCACTCCGTGGGGAATGCGCGCCCGGTCGGCGACGAGCATCCGCGACGTGATGACCACCGCGACCGGATGTCGCAGGTCTGCCTGCAGTTGCTGGAACTCCTGCACCTGCTTGAGGTAGGTCGACTGGTGCACCCCGCTCGCTTGGATCAGCTCGTCGAATCCGTCCAGCAGGACCACGGGAACGCTGTCTCCGCACGCCTCGGCCAGCTGTTCCCAGTCGACGTTTTTTCCGAGGACGTCCCGCAGGGCGGTTTCGATCTGGTCGCAGATGCGGTCCTCTGCTCGAACCTTGCGGAGCTGAACAGTCACCACAGTGAACTGATCGGCCGGCAGCCGGGCGGCGAGCACCTCCATCAGCAGCGACTTGCCCGCTCCTGGATTGCCCAGGACCAGCAGGGGACAGGTGGTGCTCTCCGCTCCCGCCAGATGCGCGGCCAGGAACGCGTCCAGGTCCTGCCGGACCTCGGTGTGGTGCTTCCACCATTCCCCTGAAGACGCCCCGGTGTACTCGTCGTAGACCGTCAGCCGGTAGCTCGGGACGATGAACCCGTCCTCGACCTTCGGGAACACCGCGTCGACCGAAGACGGATCGATGTTGGAGCCGATCAACGGCTTGCGCAGGGCCGCTTCGGCGACGGTCTTGAGCTTCTCGCGGTACTTCTGGCCCGGCGGCGTCTGCCCGGACGAGAGCAGAGCCATCAGCCGGGAGAACAGCTCCAGTGACTCCGTTCGGACAGCCGCCAGTTCCCGTGCCAGCTCGACGTTGTTCTCCTCGATCACGGCACGTGTCGCGGCGTGCTCCCCGAGCAGTGCCCAGATCTGGAACTCCGGGATGGCTGCGGCGATCCCGAGGTAGTGATGCGTGTACGAGCTGCGTGCTTTGAGCGTTACCGCGGATACGAACTCAAGAGTGCTGATACGCGCCGGCTTGGCGTCCAGTCCGTCGAGGAACTTGCAGACGTCTGCGACTGCCTTGCCGAGGAACGGGCCAAGTGCGCCTTCGAGGTTCTCGTGGAAGCCTCGAGTGGCGCTCGGGGACGGCACGGCGATCGCCGTGAGGCTCGGCAGGGCGGAGACCTCCTTCCTCCTGGCAGGAGGCTCGGTGCTGAAGATGCGGAACTTCTCGCTGTCGGTGATCTTGAACTTGTCGAAGTCGTCGCCGATCTCCTCGCGGAAAGCCTCGAACACCGACGTGACGGCGATGATCGTGTGAGCCGCGGCGATCTGCTCGTGCCGATGCGTCCCGGAGAGGCCGGTGAGCTTGTCCGTGATGCCGTCGAGGATCTTGCGCAGGCACGCCGTGGCCTCGTTCTTCGGGTCGACCAGGTCGAGCAGATTCGGCTCGATCGCGCCGCCGACGAGGATGCCGACGCCGAGGAACGTGTCGGCCTTGTCCAGCAACGGACGCTCGTACTTGCCCAGGACGCGGAGCGCGCCTTCGTAGGAGAACAGGGCTGGGCGCGACATCCGTTACCTCCGCTGGGCGACTGGTATCCCCATCGCCGTCCGTGTGGCACGGGTTACACCCAAACGAAGTAGTCATCCAGGTTGATAGTCACTAATAAGTGACTATATGGTGGAGGCATGAGCGAGAAGAAGATCATTGCTGTGGTGGGTGCGACCGGCGAGCAGGGCGGAGCCGTGGCGCGGGCGTTGCTGGCCGACGGGGAGTTCGCGGTGCGCGCGCTGACCCGCTCGGTCGCGTCGGCCGCTGCTCAGAAGCTCGCGGAGCTGGGGGCCGAGGTCGTCGCGGCCGACCTCTACGACGTCGACAGCCTGCGGAAGGCGTTCGACGGGGCGTACGGGGCCTTCCTGGTGACGCCGTTCTTCACGCATCTCTCGGCGGCCAAGGAGCTGGAGGAGGTCACGAACCTCGTCGACGCGGCCAAGGGGCTGCGGCACGTCGTGTGGTCGACGCTGGAGGACACCCGCGAGGTGATCGCGCTGGACGACGACCGGATGCCGACGCTCGACGAGAAGTACAAGGTGCCGCACTTCGACGTGAAGGGTGGCGAGGCGGACGCGTTGTTCGAGCAGGCGGGCCTGCCGACGACGTACGTGCGGATGTCGTTCTACTGGAACAACCTGCTGCGCGACCTGGCGCCGCGCCGCGCGGCTGACGGCACGTTGACGCTGTCGTTGCCGATGGGGGAGAGCAAGCTCTCCGGGATCGCCGGCGAGGACATCGGCAAGGCGGTCATGAGCGTGTTCAAGCGGCCTTCGGAGACCATCGGGCACACGCTCGGGCTCAGCGGTGAGCACCTGACCGGGCAGCAGGTGGCGCAGGCGTTCAGCGAGGTGCTGGGTGAGGAAGTCAAGTACGAGCCCATGTCCCACAACGACTTCCGCGCGCTCGGGTTCCCGGCCGCGGTGGAGCTGGGCAACATGTTCCAGTACTACGCGGAGTTCCCCGAGCACATCCTGCCCCGCCGCGACGCCGAGCTGACGCGCTCGATCGTGCCGACGTGGATGACGCTCAAGGACTTCCTCGCGGCGCACCGCGCGGAGATCACGATCGGTCAGTGAGCTCCGCGAACACTTCCTTGAACGCGGCGAACCGCTCGGGTCCGACCTGCCGGGCGAACCCGGCCTCGATGTCCGCGATGATCTTCGCGGCCTGGGCCATCTGGTCGCGGCCCAGCTCGGTGGGCACGACCAGCTTCGCCCTGCGGTCGGCCGGGTCTGGCCTGCGGGTGACGTAGCCGAGGCGCTCCAGCTCGTCGATCAGCGTGCCGACGACCTGCTTGTGCTGGCCGGAGCGTTCGGACAGCTCGCTCGCGCGGGTGCCGTCGGGGGCGATGTAGGCCATGACGGCGCCGTGGCGTGGGCGCAGCTGCTCGTGGCCCGCCTCGGCGAGGCGGGTGAAGAGTTCTTTCTGGAAGCCCGAGAGCAGGTGCGCGGAGAGTACACCGACGTCCGACATGGGGGAGATGCTAGGCCGTGTCCTGCCAGTCCGTTCGATGAGAGTCACGTTCGAGAGGGTTTCTGACGGTGCCGCCGCGGAGCCCTCATACCGGGCGTATTCGGGTTTCGCGGCGGTGCCGTCAGAAACCCCCTCGGGCGCGACTATCGCGGACGAGACTTGCAGGACACGGCCTTAGCCAGTTCCGCCAGCCTCCTGTCGAGGAAGCGCCGCTCGGCACCGTCGCTCGAGAGGTCTCGCGCACGCCGGTAAGCCTCCCGCGCCTCGTCGTTGCGACCGAGGCGGTGCAGGAGCTCGCCCCTCGTCGAGTGCAGGTAGCGGAAATCGTCGAGCCCGAGGTCGTCCACGATGCTCAGGCCGGCCTGCGGTCCGTCCGTCTCCGCTACGGCGATGGCGAGGTTGAGCCGCACGACGGGCGAGCCGGTCAACCGGGCGAGCTCCCGGTACAACGCGGCGATCTCAGCCCAGTCACACGGCGTCTCGGCGTGCAGCGAGGCGATGGCGGCCTGCAGCACGTGGGGTCCGCGGCCGCCCAGTGCGAGCGCGCGGTCGAGCTCGGCGCGCCCGGCGGCGATCTGTCCCGTGTCCCACCGGGACCGGTCCTGGTCGGCGAGCAGCACCAGCTCGCCGTCGTTGAACCGCGCCTCGCGCCTGGAGTCGTGCAGGAGCATCATCGCCAGCAGCCCGTGCACCTCGGGGTCGTCCGGCATCAGCCCGGCCAGCGCGCGCCCCAGCCAGATCGCCTCGGCCGCGAGCTCGTCGCGGCCGCCGTAGCCCTCGTTGAAGATCAGGTAGAGCACGGAGAGCACGGCGTCCAGACGCTCACCGAGCAGGTGATCCGGGGGTACGCGGAACGGGATCCCCGCCGCTTTGATCTTGCGCTTCGCCCGTACCAGCCGTTGCGCCATCGTCCGTTCCGGCACCAGGAACGCGCGGGCGATCTCGTCGGTCGTCAGTCCGCCGAGAGTGCGCAGGGTGAGCGCCACCTGGGCATCGACGGCGAGCGCCGGGTGACAGCAGGTGAAGATGAGCTCCAGCCGCTCGTCCGGGAACGACGTCACAGCCGCCTCCTCCACCCGGTCATCGGTGACGAGCAGGCCGTACCTGGCGACGAGCGCCCGGTCGCGGCGGATGCAGTCCGTGGCCCGGTTCCTCGCCGTTCTCATCAACCAGGCCCGTGGATTACCGGGGACGCCGTCCCGCGGCCACCGGTCAGCGGCGATGGCGAACGCCTCCTGCGCGGCTTCCTCGGCGAGGTCGAAGTCGCCGAGAAAGCCGATCAGGGTGGCCAGGACGCGGCCCCACTCCTCCCGGAAGACCTGCTCGACCGGGGCTACCAATACACCTCGGAGGGACGGATCTCGACGGCACCGCCGTAGCGCGCCGCCGGGACGCGGGAGGCGACCTCGATGGCCGCGTCCAGGTCGTCGGCCTCGAGGATGAACCAGCTGCCCACCGCCTCCTTCATCCCGACGAACGGCCCGTCGGTGGTGAGAGTCCTCCCACCCTCGACGCGCACGGTCGTCGCGTTCTCCGGGAGTCCCATCGGCAGCCCTGGCGTGACGCCCGGCGTCTCGTTGATGCCCTGGTAGTCGGCGCGGACCTGCTTCTGCTCCTCCTCGGTGAGCGCCGCCTGCTGGTCGAGCGCGCCGCCTTGGTAGATCAGCATCACGTACTTCATTCGCTGCCCTCTCATCTGCCGGAGAACTGTCGCGGTAAGACGAACGGCGACCCGCGAAATCGACAGCTCCTAGAAGAAGGTGCCGCAGTACGGCTTCTGGGGCACGGCGAACAACGCGTCGGCGTCGGACAGCCGGGTCCCTGCGATCCGTTTGGTGGCCGCGAGCTGCGAGAACGTGGTGTCACCGAAGTAGACGGCACCGAGCAGGTCGACCGGCATCGTGATGTCGGCCTGCTCCTCGACGCGCTCGACGCCACCAGGCGACACCCGGTAGCGGCCGTCGTTGGCGGGCAGGAGCCTGTCCCGCAACTCGATCACCACGGGGTCAGCGGAGCCGTACGTGCGGGCTTGGAGCATGCGCGGCACGTCGACCAGTCGCAGCCAGATCTCGTCGAACACGTCCTTGGTGCGGACCACGCGCGGATCCTCGAACAGCCACGACACCGGCTCGTCGAGCGCCACGTCGATCTCGATCTTGTCGACCAGGTCCAGCCGCGACGCGTAGATCCACAGGTCGCGCCACGCGTCGTCGTTCGCCCACTCGAAGTCCTCGATGGACATCCGGTGCTTGAAGTCCTCGTACCCGGACGCCTTGTAGGTCAGGAAACCGTCGTCGTCGCCGTCAGGTCCACTGTGGACGACGGTGACCGAGTTCTCCGCCTCGCTCTTGCGGTCGCGCGCCCGCGCCCACCAGCCGGCCCACCTGCCGATCTGCCCCGGCCGCGTCCGCCCGACGGCCTCGTGCAGCTCCGGCAGCAGCTTGTCCGCGGTGTCCTGATCGATCATCCGCACCCGGCCGGTCATCTCGCCCGCGATGACGGCACGGTTGGCGTCGACCTCCACCGTCCGCCACCGCCCGGCCAGGCCGTAGCCGAAACGGCCGTAGATGCGCCCCTCAGAGGCGCGCAGCGTGGCCACCGGGTCGGGCAGCGTCGAGAGTTGCTCGCGCATCAGGGCGGTCAGCACACCACGGCGCGTGTAGTCGGCACGGACGCCCACACGTGAGATGGCGGCGTGCGGCACGAGGGCGCCACCGGGCACGACAAGAGAGGAGCCGTACGACTGGGTCGTCCCGATCATCTCGTCGCCGTCGAACGCGGCGAGCACCCGATCGGGCTCGTAGGAGGGCAGCACGACCTGCCACTGCTCGTCAGTGGGCGGACCCCAGTGCATCGCGCGGCGGAAGACTGACGTGTGGGCGCGGAACTGCGCTTCGTCGGTGAGAACGCGGATCTCGGTCACGCCCGCGATCGTGTCTCAGCGCGTCCGCGGGCGCACCTCAGTTTCCGGATGCCCGGTGCTTCTCCAGGTGGGCCGCCATGAACCGTTCGGCCTCGGCCGGGGTGATCGGCACCGCCTCGCTGTTGATGCTCGCGTGATCGATCTGGCGCAGCACATCCGTCCGAGACCAGCCGTCCTCCGTCGCGAAGTCCCACCGCTGCGCGTCCCAGTTGTTCTCGCGCGGGTGCCGGACGAGCTGGTAGGCGTTCATGACGTCCACCGAGTCCCGCTCGTGGTGGAAGATCCCGTAGTACTGGTACGGACCGTCCCAGTCCCGCCGCCCGCACAACGTCATCAGGCGAATCATCTCGTTCATCGCGCGCTGAGCGTCATCAGGCGAGGCCCACCGCGCCGGGATGGGTGTGCGGTGCCGCAGGTCTGAGCGCTCCCACACCAGATCCCGCGTGAACGCTTCCTCGGTGTGGTCCGCGTGCACGCGGACCACACCCGCGGGAATCGAGTCGTTCTCGTCCCAGATCACGTACCACTGGAAGTGCTCGGACACGAAACCTCCCCCAAGGCCAATAAGTCCTTGAGGGAGGTTAACGCAAACCACGCTGGTCCGGCGAAGATCAGCCGGTGGGCTGACCCACCTCGTACTCGCCGTCCGCGGTCTTCACGACGATCTTGACCTTCTTGTCCTTGCCGCCGACCTGCACCTTGCACTCGAACGAGGTGTTGGGCTTGACCTCGTTCTCACCGCTGCAGGTCGCGGCGCCGACGTCGGAGATCTTGTACTCGTCCTTCAGGATCTGGACGATCCCGTTCTGCACGGCCGTGTTGTCGAAGATCTTCTTCTTGAAGAAGGCCGGCGTCACGAACCCGGCGAACAGCACGCCACCGACGAGCAGGACGACGACCACCGCGGCGACCCAGATGGCCGCGCTGGACTTCTTCTTCTGCTGCATCGGCGGGCCGTAGCCCGGCTGCTGTCCGTACGGGTTGGGCTGCTGGCCCGGGTACTGCTGCGTCTGCTGGCCGTAGGGATCCTGCACGGGCGTGCCGTACGGGTTCGACTGCGGCTGCTGGGGCACGCCGTACTGCTGCGTCTGCTGCTGTGACGGATCGAAACCGGGGTACGGCTGCTGGCCCTGCTGGGGCTGCGGCTGGCCGTAGGGGTTCTGAGCCGGGAAGCCGCCGGACGGTGTGCCGGGAGGGAAACCGCCACCGTAGGGCTGCTGCGGCTGTTGCGGCTGGCCCCAGGGCTGCTGCGGATCGTTCCCTCCGGACGGTCCGTACGGGCTGCTCATCTGTCGACCTCCGTGTGTACGACGTTGCGGCGCGATCCAACCACACCTCTGACGTCAGTCTTTACTCCGACTCGCAAAACCTTTGTCAGGCCCATGTCACATCTCCGGGTCACATCATCGCCACAACACCGCGCCGCAGGGCGTCGACGGCCTTGGCGGCCGCCGCTCCGACCGGGTCCTGGCGGCCGAGGACGTCGCGGATCTGGTCCAGCAGGTCGATCACCTGGCGGCACCAGCGCACGAAGTCGCCAGCACCGAGCTCGTTGCCACCGGCCTCCGCGGCGCTGAGCACCTTCTCCAGCGACTCGCCGCGTGCCCAGCGGAACACCGGCCAGGCGAAGCCCGGATCCGGCTGACGCGTGATGCGCTCCAGCTTGTGGCGGCGCTCGTCGTCCTCGATCTCCGCCCACAGCCGCACGGTCTTGAGCATCGCGTCCGACACCGCTCCCTGCGGCAGCCGCGCCTCGACGGGACCGTCCCGGCGCGCCTCGTAGACCAGCGACGACACCACGGCCGCGAGCTCCTCCGGCTTGAGGCCCTTCCACACGCCGTGGCGAAGGCACTCGGCGGCCAGCAGGTCCGACTCGCTGTAGAGCCTGGTCAGGCGCTTGCCGTCGTCGGTGACCTCCTCGGCCTCGCTGAGGTAGCCCCGCTCGCGCAGCAACGCCCGGATGCGGTCGAACTGGCGCGCCAGCGAGTGCGTGGTCGCCGCGACCTTGCGCTCCAGCTGCTCGGTCTCCGCCAGCAGCCGGTGGTACCGCTCGCCCCAGCGGGCGTGGTCCTCGCGCTGGTCGCAGCCGTGGCACGGGTGCACGCGCAGGGCGCGGCGCAGCGTCGCGAGCTCGGGGTCGTCGTCCGCCGTGGTCTTCTTGCGGCCGCGGGACGGCACGGTGATGCCGGTGTTGCGGATCGTCGACGCCAGGTCGCGCCGCGACTTGGGCGACCGCACGTCGACCTGCCGTGGCAGCTTGATGTGGCCGAGGACCTCGACCGGCGCAGGGAAGTCCGCCGACGTCAGCCGGCCGGACCAGCGGTCCTCGGTGACGACCAGCGGCCGCG
>NZ_VSRL01000379.1 GCF_012184385.1 Lentzea indica | reverse complement strand
GCCGCGGCGACCGGATCCGGCGCGGCTGCTGGTCGCCGCGTGCGGGATCGCCGACCAGATCCTCGCGCACGCCGTCACCGGCAGGGACCGCGTCAACTGGCTCGGGCTCGAGCTCGTCGACGACCGGCACTGGACTGTGCAGCCGCTCGGTGCTGGTTTGTCCAACGGCTACACAGGTGTCGCCCTCTTCCTGGCGGAGCTGGGAGCGTTGACGGGTGCCGCCAGGTACGTCGACTTCGCCCGCGACGCCATCCGGCCGTTGCCGTCCTTGCTGGAGATGTTCGCCGCGGAACCGGAGCTGGCCGCGGCGGCGGGTGGCGGGTTCCACGGCCTGGGCGGCATTTGCTACGGGCTGGCGCGCCTCACGCCGCTGCTCGGCCTTGATCCTTCGCTGCTGTCGTCGGCCGTGTCGGTGATGCCGAGGGAAGACTCGTCGATCAGCGTCGTGGACGGTGTCGCGGGATCGCTGGCCGCGATGCTCGCGGTGGGCACGCCGGAATCGCTGGCACTCGCCGATCGCTACGCGGCCGTTCTGCGTGGCGCCACGAGCACGGCGAACGGGTTCGCCCGCGGCCATGCGGGAATCGGATGGGCTTTGCGGCGTTACGCGGCAACGGTTCGCGACGAGTTGTCGGATGCGGCAGCGAAAGCGTTTCTGGAAGGCGACGCCATCGACCCGACCGACAACGGCTGGTGCGCGGGCCTCGCCGGCGCCGCCCTGGCACGGGACGACGAACGCCTGGCCGGTCTGCTGGCGTCACGGGAACCGTTGCGGGACATGAGTCTGTGCCACGGCGAACTGGGCGTCGTCGAAGCACTCGCCGCGCACCACCCCAGCGCCGCGACCCGCCGCACGGCGCTGTTGCTGGGAGCACTGGAGGAACACGGCGCCCGCTGCGCCACACCGGGCGGCGTCCCGTCGCCAGGCCTGCTCACGGGCCTGGCCGGCATCGGGCACGGCCTGCTGCGCCAAGGGTTTCCTGTGCCATCGGTCCTGCTGCTGGAACACAACACCAACACCTGAGGAGTGCACCCGATGAACGAGTCCCTGCACCAGCCGGAGCCGGCCGAGCACGCGATCGGGGAGATGGAGCTCGCCCCCAAGGTCCTCGCGGGTGCGAGGGCGCGCGCCCTGATGGGCCTCACGCTCGCGATGAGCGCCTTCGCGGCGATCACACCCACGCTGTCGGACACGACCGTCAGCGACAAGTAACGCTTTCACGCTGAAGAAACTTTCGTTCCGAATACGCCTGGGCAACCGACACGGAGACCTTCACAAGGCCGTTAGGGTCCAGACATGCAGACCCGGGCGCACGTGGTCGGCCGCGACCGAGAGGTCGCGGCCATCACGGGGGCGCTCGCGCACACACGCGAATCCCGTGGTGGGGCCGTCTTCCTGACCGGTGAGGCCGGCATCGGCAAGTCGCGGCTCGCACGGTTCGCGGCGGGTCAGGCGTTCGACGAGGGCATGCGGGTGCTGAAAGGACGCGGCACGACGATCGGGCCGATGGTGCCGTTTCGTCCAATCGCGGAAGCCCTTCTCGGTCTGTTCCGCGGCGAACCGCCGGACGACTCCGCGCTCGGGCCCTACAAACCCGTGCTGGGCACGCTGATCCCGGAATGGCACGACCACCGGTCCACGACGGAGTCGGTGGTGGTGCTCGCCGAGGCGGTGCTCAGGCTGCTCGCGTCCGTGGCGCGCAAGACGCCGTGCCTGCTCGTCCTCGAAGACCTGCACGAGGCCGACGCCGAGACGCTCGCCGTCGTCGAGTACCTGGCGGACAACCTGGAGGACCAACCGGTTCTGCTGCTCGCCACGATCCGCACCGAGCCCGGCAACGCGCTGGAGCTGGTCCACCGGATCGTGCAGCGCGGCTGCGGCACGCTGCTGGAACTGGACAGGTTGTCCCAGGACGAGGTCGCGCAGATGACGGCGGCCTGCCTGGAAAGCTCGCGGATTCCGGCCGAGCTGACCGATCGACTGTGGACGGACAGCGCCGGAAACCCGTTCGTCGTCGAGGAACTGCTGCACGGCATGGTGAGCGGTGGGATGCTCGTGTCAGGGGCGCTGGGCTGGCAGGTGCTCGGCGAGCTCAAGCTGCCGGTGCCGGCGGCGTTCGTGCGCAGCGTCGCGCACCGCACCGACCGGCTGGGGCCGCAGGGCAGGGAAGTGCTGTCCATCGCGGCGGTCCTGGGCCATCGGTTCCCGCTTTCGGTGGTGCAGAAGGTGACCCGCACCGACGACCGCGAGCTGCTGAGCCACCTGCACGCGGGTGTCGCCGCGCAGCTCGTGACGCCGGACGAGCCCACCCCCGACTGGTACTCGTTCCGCCACCCGCTCACCGCGGACGCGTTGCTCGCCCAGCTGACCCCTGCCGAACGTGCGGAACTGTCCAGGCGCACCGCCGACGCGGTCGAGGACCTGCATCCGGGACTGCCCGGTGACTGGTGCCCGCTCGTCGCGAAGCTGCGGTTCGACGCCGGATCACCTGCCCAGGCCGGCAGGCTGTTCGCGGAGGCGGGCACACGCGCGCTGGCGGGCGGCGCGGCAGGCTCGGCCGTCACGCTGCTCGATCGCGCACAACGCCTGCTGACGGACGAGATCACCGCCCGCGCCGACGTCCTCGACACCCTACTTCCCGCTCTCGCCGAGACGGGCGAGTTCGAACGCGCCTTCGCCCTGGACGTGACGGAGCTCCACGGCCTGGACAGCCCGCGCCGCGCGAAGCTCCACACGCGACTCTCGCGCGTCGCCTACCTGGCCGGCTGGTTCACCGAGGGCGTGGAGCAGGTGCGCATCGCCCGCACGTTGCTCGGCACGGACGCGTGCGACGAGCTGACCGCCCAGCTGGACGTCAACTCCGCCTATCTCGCGCTGAACATCCCGAGCACCGACCGGATCTCCTCCGCGGCGGGCCTGGCCAGGCAGGCGGCTCTCGCGGCGGACCGCGCACAGCTGCCGGTGGTGGCGTGCGAGGCGTGGCAACTGCTCGGGATCATCGCGCGCGAACAGGACCTCGACGAAGCCAACACGTGCTTCGACAAGGCGCGGGCGCTCGCGGACACACACCGGATGCCGATCCAGCACATCTACGCGCTGGTGCGGCTGGCGGGCAACGACTGGCTCGCACACGGCAGCACCGCCGCACTGGACCGCACCCACGCCGAGGCGTGCCGGGCGGGCGCGATCACGGTGGCGCACAACGTGGACGCGATCCTGGCGTTGCAGTCCGTGCTCACCGGTGACCACGCCGTGGCCGCCGAGCAGATCGACAGGTGCCTGCGGACCACAGCGCGCCTCCGGTTCCACGCGTTGACCCGCTATCTGTTGATGGCGAAGGCGACGCTGGCCGCGCACCGCGGCCACCGCGCCGAAACCGACGACGCCATCAGGAAGTTCGAGGCGGTCGCGAAAAGCGGCGCGCAGGAGCACCCGCTCTGCTACGGGCTCGCCCGCGCGTTCTGCGCCCTGCTGGAAGAGAACCACGCGCTGGCCACCCAGGAGCTCGACCACGCTCTCGAACTGGAGTCGCAGAACCCCACGACGTTCCACCTCTCCGGCACGCACGGCATCCGCGTGCTCCTCGGTGTGCTCGACGGCCGCTTCGGCTGGCCCGACTACCACGCCCTGGCAACGGCTTCCGCCGCCGGCATGCGGTGGAACCGGCAGTTCGCCGACCTCGCGCACGCCGTGCTCCTGGGCCGTGACGACCGGTGCGGGGAGGCGCTGGCCGCCTTCGAGCGCGCCCAGGAGGCCGCCGCGCTGTACCCGATGGCCCGCCACCTGGGCGTGCGGCTGGTCGCGCCGGAGGCCTCGGGGTGGGGCGATCCGGTGACCTGGCTGCGGTCGTCCGAGGAGTACTTCCACCAGACAGGGATTGCGGCTGTGGCGTCGGCGTGCCGTGGACTGCTCAGGCAGGCCGGAGCGCCGGTGCAGCAACGTCGCAGCGGCACGGAGCAGGTGCCCCGGCAGCTGCGCGGGCACGGCGTCACAGTGCGCGAGTTCGAGGTGTTCGTGTTGCTGGCCGACCGGATGGGCAACAAGGCCATCGGGACCCGCCTGCACATCTCGCCGCGCACGGTGGAAAAGCACGTCGCCTCGCTGATCGCCAAGACGGGTCAGCCCGATCGGGAGTCCCTGTCCGCGTACGCCGCGGCGCTGAGCCGCTGACGCTCGGGTTTGCGTCTACCCCGGCCGGGTAGTCGGTCACTGACTGTGTCCATCACCAAGCGAGGTGACCAAGATGGTCGACGTCACTACCCGCACGCGGGTCCAGCAGGCCGCGCTGGTCGTCGCGGCCGTGTTCGCACTGGTCGGTGTGCTCGGCTTCATCCCGGGCGTCACCACGGACTACGACCAGATGACCTTCGCGGGTCACGAGTCCGGCGCGATGCTGCTGGGCATCTTCATGGTGTCGATGCTGCACAACATCGTGCACCTGCTGTTCGGCGTCGCGGGCTTCCTGGCCGCGCGCACGGCGGCCGGCGCGCGGGCGTTCCTGATCGGCGGCGGCGCGGTCTACCTCGTGCTGTGGCTGTACGGACTGGTGATCGACAAGACGAGCAGCGCGAACTTCGTGCCGCTCAACGGCGCCGACGACTGGCTGCATTTGGTTCTCGGCCTCGGCATGATCGGACTGGGGGCCGCGCTTGGCCGGCGTGCCGCAGTGCGCTGACACCGTTGGCGTAGAAGAAGAGTTCCTCCTCGTCGACACGGCGTCCGGACGTACCTCGGTGCGTGCGGACGCCGTGCTGGCGCGTGTCCAGGACACCGGGCTGACGAAGTTCCACGCCGAGCTCGCGGCCACGCAGGTCGAGGCCGCGACGGGCCGTGCACGTCGGCCGCCGACCTCGGCGAGGCCCTGCGGCAAGCCCGCGCGATGCTCGCGAAGGCCGCGGAGGAGGTCGGCGTCGGGCTGCTTTCCCGTGGCACGCCGGTGAAGCCGTCTCTGCAGCCGATCGTGTCCCACGACAACCCGCGGTTCCGCCACGTCCTCGACGCCTACGCCGGCGTCGTCGAGCATTACGAGGCCTGCGGTTGCCACGTCCACGTGGGCGTTCCGGACCGTGAAACCGGTGTGCGGGTGCTGAACCACGTGCGGCCGTGGCTGCCGACGCTGCTCGCGTTGTCCGCGAACTCCCCTGACAACGGCTACGCGAGCTGGCGGATGGTCCAGCAGTCCCGCTTTCCCGGCTCCGGGGTGCCACCGGTGTTCGCCGGCCCCGCCGACTACGACGCCCACGTCGCCCGGATGGTCACGTGCGGCACGCTCGTGGACCGCGCGCAGTCGTTCTGGCTCGCCCGCCTGTCGCCGAAGCTGCCGACCGTGGAGTTCCGCGTGGCCGACGCGGCGGAGACGGTGGACGACGCGGTCCTGCAGGCCGCCCTGTCCCGCGCTCTCGTCCACACGGCATGCCTCGTGGACGAATCCCCGCCGGTGCGTGACGACGTGTGCGCGGCAGCGGTCTGGGCGGCCTCCCGGTACGGCCTGGACGGCGCCGGCGTCCACCCGTGGCGTGAGTGCCGGGTGCCCGCGACAGCGCTGCTGGAGGAGCTGCTGAAGCACGTGACGCCGGCGTTGGAGGCACGAGGTGAGCTCGTGCTCGTGCATGACCTCGTCGACCAGCGGGTATGACACCGTGGTGAAGCTTCCTTCGCCCCGCGGGCCGCTTTCGGAGACCGTCATCGGCACGCTGAGCGGTGAACCGGACGGCCGGCCGATCCCGTTCACCGACGCCGATCCGTACGGCGAGGACCTGACCATCGCGCTGCACACGTTGTACGAGCTGCACTATTGCGGGTTCGACGACGTGCACCCCGCCTGGGAGTGGGATCCCAGGCTCCTCGAGCTCCGCGCCCAGGCCGAGATCGTCTTCCTCGCCGCGCTGCGGTCCGATGTGGACGGCGGCGACGACCTGAATGCGGCGCTGGACGCGTTGCTGGTCGAGCACGTCCCTGGGAGCGGTGTGTCGCATCACCTGCGGGACAACGGAACCTGGGACGAGATGCGCGAGTACCTCGCGCACAGGTCGGTGTACCACCACAAGGAAGCGGACCCGCACGCGTGGGTGATCCCGAGACTGCGCGGCAGAGCGAAGGCGGCGCTGGTCGCGGTGGAGTTCGACGAGTTCGGCGGCGGCAGGGCCGACCGGATGCACTCCCGCCTCTACGCGGATCTGCTCGAAGGCGCCGGAATGTCAGCGGACTACCTGCACTACGTGGACGACGTGCCCGCTCCTGCCATCGCGATCGTCAACATGATGTCGCTGTTCGGCCTGCACCGGTCGTTGCGCGGCGCGCTGGTCGGCCACTTCGCCGCCGCCGAGATCACCACGGCACCGAGCGCCCAGCGCATGGCCCAGGCGTTGGTCCGTCTGGA
>NZ_VSRL01000378.1 GCF_012184385.1 Lentzea indica | reverse complement strand
GACGAAGAGGCCGCATCCGTCGTCGCGGAGGCGTTGAAGGCCGGTTATCGCAGCATCGACACCGCCGCTGCCTACGGTAACGAGAGCGGCGTTGGTGAGCGGCGACGGCGGCGTGGCGAGCGCGCAGAACGGTGCGGCGTGGCTGGCCAAGACGTCCGGCGCGATGGTGCTGCCGATCGCCTGCCGCGGGACGTACCAGGCCAAGGGCTGGCGGCCCGAGGTCGACGTGCTGATCGGTGAGCCGTTCCACCTTCCCGAGGGGAAGGGACGGACGGCTCTCGGCGTTGCGACCGAGCAGGTGCGCGATCGCCTGGCGACACTGGTCGCCGAACTCGATGGACTTCGTATGAATGAGGGAAGACGATGACGGACCTGGACGGCACCTGGGAGGACGAGGCCGACTGGTCAGCCTTCGGCGACCTCGACGGCGAGAACGGTGAGGACTCGGCGCCACCGCAGCCGGTGATCGCGGTGGTCGGGCGGCCGAACGTCGGCAAGTCCACTTTGGTCAACCGCATCATCGGCCGGCGAGAGGCCGTGGTGCAGGACGTGCCGGGCGTGACGCGTGACCGCGTGGCCTACGACGCGCTGTGGAACGGCCGCAAGTTCACCGTGGTCGACACGGGTGGCTGGGAGCCGGACGCGGTGGGCCTGCAGGCCGCTGTCGCCGCGCAGGCGGAGCTCGCGATGGCGACCGCGGACGTGATCCTGGTGGTCGTGGACGCGACGGTGGGCGCGACGACGACCGAGGAGGCCGTCGCGAAGGTACTGCGCCGGTCGAAGAAGCCGGTGATCCTCTGTGCGTCCAAGGTGGACGACGAGCGGCTGATGGCCGACGTCGCGTCACTGTGGTCGCTCGGTCTCGGCGAGCCGTTCCCGGTGTCGGGTCTGCACGGCCGCGGCTCAGGTGACCTGCTCGACGAGATCCTGAAGAGGCTGCCGGAGACCCCGCGCGACGACTTCGGGGCAGGCAGCGGCGGCCCTCGGCGCGTCGCGCTGGTCGGCAAGCCGAACGTGGGCAAGTCGTCGCTGTTGAACCGCCTGACCGGCGAGCAGCGCTCGGTCGTCGACGCGGTCGCGGGCACCACCGTCGACCCGGTCGACTCGCTGGTGGAGCTCGACGGCGAGATCTGGCGGTTCGTCGACACCGCCGGCCTGCGCAAGCGGGTGAAGTTCGAAAGCGGCGCCGAGTACTACGCCTCACTGCGCACCAAGTCCGCGATCGAGACCGCCGAGGTCGCGATCGTGCTGCTGGACGCGCACGAGCCGTTGTCCGAACAGGACCTCCGCGTGCTCACGATGGTGGTCGAGTCGGGCCGCGCGTGCGTGCTGGCGTTCAACAAGTGGGACCTCGTCGACGAGGACCGCCGCAACGAGATGATCCGCGAGCTCGAACGCGGCCTGGTGCGCGTGCCGTGGGCGGACAAGGTCAACATCTCCGCCCTGACCGGCCGCGCCGTGCACAAGCTGGCGCCCGCGCTGCGCACCGCGTTGAACTCGTGGGACACGCGCGTCCCGACCGGCCGCCTGAACCAGTGGCTGTCGGACCTGATCGCCGCGACCCCGCCGCCGGTGCGCGGTGGCAAGCAGCCCAAGGTGCTGTTCGCGACCCAGGCCTCGACCCGGCCGCCGACGTTCGTGCTGTTCACGACCGGGTTCCTGGAGGCGAGCTACCGCCGGTTCATCGAGCGCAAGCTGCGTGAGGAGTTCGGGTTCGAGGGCAGCCCCGTCCGGATCTCCGTGCGTGTGCGCGAGAAGAAGAAGGCCGGCGCCGGCAAGAAGTGATCTCTCCGATCACAGCGAGAACTTGTTTCTCGCTTCGGTGAGCCGTTCGACCAGCAACGCACATTCGGCCTGAGTGTGCGTGCTGGTCACACCGATCCGCAGCCTGCCTTCTCCTGACGGCACGTGCGGGTGCACGAACGTTCCGACGAAGATCCCGTGGTCCATCAGCCAGTTCGAGACGGCCACGGTCTTGTGCTCGTCACCGACCAGCACCGGGACGATGTGGCTCGTCGTGCGCATCAGGTTCAGCCCGGCCTCGGTGAGGCCGTCGATGACGAACCTGACGTTGTCGTCGAGCTTGGCGCGCAGGTCGCCGCCATGTTCCTCGACGAGTTCGAGTGACGCGAGGCTCGCGCCCGCGACACCGGGTGCGCTGCCGCGTGAGCTCGTGTAGCTCGGAGCGAGGTAACGCAGCTGACGTTCGAACTCCTTGCTCGTGAGGACGAACCCGCCGACGCTGCCGAGCGCCTTGCTCATCGTGCCGACCACGGCGTCGACCCGGTCCAGCACTCCGAAGTGGTCGGCGACGCCCAGCCCGTTCGGTCCGATCGCGCCGAACGAGTGCGCCTCGTCCACCACGACCAGTGCGTCGTGTTCCCGTGCGAGCGCGGTGATCTCGTCCAGCGGCGCGAAGTCACCGTCGGCGCTGTACAGGCCGTCGACCAGGATCACCCGCCGGTGCTTGTCCTTTTCCTTGCGCAGCAATGCTTCCAGCTTCTTCACGTTGTTGTGCGGGAACGTCCGCAGCTCGGCGCCGGACAACCAGCTGCCCATGTAGATCGAGATGTGGGCGGTGCGGTCGCAGAGGATGACGTCCTCCGCGGAGGCGATCGTCGAGATCACGGCCAGGTTCGCGGCCATGCCGGACGGGAAGAGGATCGCGGACTCCTTGCCGGACAACGTGGTGAGCTTCGCCTCGATGCCGTCGTGCAGCCGGGTGCGGCCGCAGAGCAGTTGCGCGCCATAGGTGTTCGTGCCGAACTCGCGGATCGCGTCGATCGCGGCTTCCTTGAGCGCCGGGTCCTGGGAGAGACCGAGGTAGTCGCACGAGCCGAACATGAGCAGGTCACCGTGCTTGGCCGTCGTGACGTGGTGGTGCCGGTTGGTCTCGATCACCGGGAAGAACGGCGAGACACCCTCGTCCTCCCACTCGTCGTACAGGGCCGTCGACTTGCCGAACAACGTCACTGGATCCCCCTGGAAAGTGCGGTGCGGTCGGTCTTGCCGTTCGCCGTGCGCGGCAGTTCGGCCACCACGGCGAGCGAATCGATGATCATGTAGCCGGGCAGGCGTTCGGCGCAGTGCCGTTTCAGGCCGATGAGTCCCGGGCGCTTGTTGTTGCGTGGCACGACGACGGCGTGCAGCTTCGCCTCCAGGCCGCTGCCCGTGACGACGACGGCCACGGCGCCGACATCGGGATGACTGGCCAGCGCCGTCTCGATCTCGCCGAGCTCCACGCGGTGGCCACGGACCTTGACCATGGCGTCGCGCCGGCCGGCGTACTCGAACACCCCGTTGGTCAGTTTGCCGAGATCTCCTGTGCGGTACGGGCCTCGCTGCGGTTGCTCGCCCCAGTAGCCGAGCATGACAGTGGGGCCGTCGACGACGATCTCGCCTTCGTCGAGCTCGACTTCGTTGCCACAGCTGGGAGTTCCGATCGGCAGCGGGCGGCTCGGATCGACGTCGTGCACTTCGTGCGATGTGCAGACGTTCGTCTCCGTCGGCCCGTACCAGTTGAACAGCCTGGTGTTCGGCCACGCCTTGCGCAGTTCGAGCACCTGGTCGGACGGGAACGGTTCGCCTGCGAAGATGCAGACGCGCAGGGCGTTGTCCCGTTGCAGAAGGCCGCCTTGCCGCATCATCAGCAGCAGTGCGGACGGCACGGAGTACCAGACCGTGATGCCGCGGGTGGTGAGGAACTCGGTGAGCTCCGCCGGGCGGTAGGCGAGTTCGCCCGGCACGAGGTCGACCGCGGCGCCCGCGTGAAAGGCGCCGTAGAGGTCGAACACGCTCAGGTCGAAGTTGAACGGCGCGTGGTTGCTGAGCCGATCTCCTTGGTGCAGACCGGTTTCCTCGGCAGCCCATGTGACGAACGCTTCGGCGTTGCGGTGGCTGACGCACACGCCCTTCGGTTCGCCGGTCGAGCCGGAGGTGTAGAGGACGTAGGCCGGGTCGTCCGGTTCGGGCCCGTCGATTTCCGGTGCTGTGTCCGCGGTTGGCGCGTCGTGCGGGTCCGTGACGACCAGTTTCGGTTGCGCACTCTTGATGATCTTTTCGACGCGTGCGTGCGGGTTGGCCGGCGCGACCGGGACGTAGATCGCGCCGATCCGCAGCGCGGCCTGCATCACGGCGATGGTGCCCGCGCTCTTCTCGGCATGGATGACGATGCGGTCGCCTTTGCCGATGCCTTGCGCCTGCAGGCCCGCAGCGATGCGGTTCGCGTGGTCGTCGAGCTCGCGGTAGGTGGTCGTCGTTGTGCCGTCGTGGATGGCGGGCGCTGTGGCGTGCGTCGAGCGGCTTCGCTGACGAGCCGGTGCAGCGCGGTCACAGGCCCAGCTCCAGTGCCGCGAGCTGCCGCTGGATGTCCGACGTGCCGGAGAAGAGCAGGCCTCCAACTGCGTCCCTGAGGTGCTCCTCGATGCCCTCGTCGGTCTGGTAACCGCGGCCGCCGAAGAGTTCGACGGCGTCCAGCGCGGTCTGCACGGCCGCTTGAGAGACGGCGAGCTTCGACAGTGCCGCGGGCAGCACCGCGACGTCGTCCTGGTCGATCGCCCAGCACGCCTTGTAGAGCAGCAATCGGGCGCTTTCCAGCCGCAGTTTCATGTCCACGATCCGGTTGCTGACGGACTGGAAGGTGCTGAGCCGCTTGCCGAACTGCTTGCGCCGCTTGACGTGCCGGATGCAACGCTCGATCAGGCGGTCCTGCACCCCGAGGTAGATCGCGAAGAGGCAGGCGCGTTCCCAGAGCATGCCGTGCTGGAACACGAGGCTGCCGTTGCCCAGCACCGCGTCGTCCGGCACCACGCAGTCACGGAACTCGACCGTGCCCGCCGCGCAGCCGTTCATGCCGAGCTTGCCGAACGGCTCGCTCCTGACCAGTCCGGGCGTGCCGGTGTCGACCACGAAACCGGTGGTGCCGAGGTGGCCGGCGTTGGGGTCGGTGACGGCGTAGGTGACGTAGACGTCCGCGATCGGGCCGTTGCTGACGAAGCTCTTCATGCCGTTGAGCACGTACCCGTCGTCCTTGCGGACGGCGGTGGTCTTCAGCGCTCCGATGTCGGATCCGGCATCCGGCTCGGTCATCGCGTTGGCGCCGATGAGGGTGCCGTCGCACAGTGCGGGGAGCTTCTTCTTCTGACTGTCGCTGCCGAACTCGGCGATGGGCAGCGCCGTGGCGAACAGGTGCGCACCGGCCGCGAAGATCAGCCCGGTGTCGTGGCAGCCGTACCCGGCGGCCTCGAAGACCAGCGCCGTGTCGAGCGCGCCGAGTCCCTGACCGCCGTGTTCGACGGGTATCGCGGCGCCGAGCACGCCGAGTTCGCCGAGCCGTTGCCAGTCGTATTCGCCGGCGTCCCGAATTGTCTGGTAGCGGTCTCTTTGCGCGACCGTCTGCCCGAACTCCATCCGGCTCACCCGCGCAATGCCGTGACGAGTCCGGCGATGCTTTCCAGGTCCCGGAAGTTCTCTGTCGTGACTTGAGCCGGCGGGACGCGCACACCGAATTCGGTACGCACGTATGTGACCAGCCGGGTGGTTTCGATCGACTTGAGGATCCCCCACTCCATCAGCGGTGTCGTGGCCGTGAGCTCCTCGTCCTCCCCCTCGAGGAACTCGTCGCGCACCAGTTCGGTGAGCTTCTCCAGCACGTCGCGGTGGTACTCGTCGGACATGGTTCCCCTATTCCACGTCAGCGGGTGTTTCGGTGCCTTCTCGGCCTTTGTACTGCCGAAACGGATTGTTCGGTGGACCACGCCTGGACTTGTACGACGAAGCCTGAACAAAATGGGCAGCGGGGGAGGTAACCGACCATGGCTCGCAAGGAGCGCCCACTCGACGAAGGAGACGACCCGCTACTCCGGTTCGCGGCGGACCTGCGCGCACTGCGACGTGCCGCGGGCACGCCGACGTATCGCCAGCTCGGAGCGTTGACGCACTACTCGCCGGCGACGTTGTCCGACGCCGCAGGTGGACGCAAGCTGCCAACGCTCAACGTGACCCTGGCCTACGTCCGCGCGTGCGGCGGCGACGAACCGTCGTGGAAACGCCGCTGGGCCTCGTTGGCCGCGCAGCCCGCCGACGTCCGCGTGAACAGAGCACCGCAAGTCCGCGCCTTCAACGCGGCGGCCACGATGCTCGCCACCGCGGAGGAGGCAGGCGTTGTCCTGTGGCACATCCCGGACCAGCGCGTGGTGACCGTGCTACCGCTGCTGGGCCCGCCGCTGCGCGCGTTGGTCTTCACGTCCGACAACTCACACGTGATCGGAGTGCACGCGGATGGTGTCGTGACCACTTGGGTGATCTAGACGAGTAAGTCCTAACTGATCAGTGGTCGTATGCGATCAGGGATCGGGTGACGGGCTGGCCGGTGGCGCGGTTGTGCCAGATCGCGGCAGTCAGT
>NZ_VSRL01000377.1 GCF_012184385.1 Lentzea indica | reverse complement strand
GCCGCGTTCCGGCTCCTCGGCCGGTACGAGGTGTGCGACGCCACGACCGCCTCCACCGCACTGGGCGCCGGCCTGCTGGAGACCGAAGCCGCTCTGGACCAGCTGGTCGACCTCGGTCTCGCCGAGTGGGGTGACGGTGACACCTACCGGTTGCCCGGCCTGATGCGCCTCTTCGCCGCGGAACTGGGTCCGGTCACCCGCGCCGCCGCGTCACGCCACTAGACAACGCTCGCCAGGTGCGCCGCCGTCGTTCGCACCATCCCCGCCACGTCGTGCTTCTCCGTCTCCACACCGCCCACGAACACTCGCTCGACGTTGCCGGGGTGGGCCGCCGTGACCACCGCGGCAATCGGATCTTGGTTACCAACGAGATTGAGGTCGGATGCCCGCAGCACCACCAGGTCCGCGTGCTTGCCCACGCCGAGCGACCCGATCCGGTCCGCCATGCCGATCGCCGCGGCACCCTCGACGGTCGCCATGCGCAGCACGTCGGCGGGAGTGACGTGCACGCCCTCGCTCAGGTGCGCCGACAGCAGGGTGGCGCGCATGAGCGAGAACATGTCCCCCGCCACGGCCGTCACCGAGTCCACGCCGAGCCCGGTGGGCACGCCCAACGCGCGGGTGCGCCGCACCATCGGCGAGCCGTGCCCCATGCCGGCCTCCAACGCGGGTGCGATCGACACGCCCGCACCGGCCTCGGCGATCAGCTTCAGCTCGTCGTCAGCGAGCGCGTTGCCGTGCACGAACGTCGTGTTCCCGTCGAGCAGGCCGCGGTCGCGCAGTGCCGAGATCGGCTTCTCCTGACCGGCGATGTGCGTGACCACGCGCAAACCGAGCGACCGGGCGAGCCGCCAGTCCTCCTCCACCACGCTGATGTCCGAAAAGGACGGTCCGAGCGGCGCCAGCGCGATGTCGACCAACCCGCCGCCCAGCCCGGCACCACGGCGCACGTCCTCCTCCGAGCAGGCCGGCCCGAACACCGGCTGCCCGTAGCCGAACATCGCCCGGACGCCGGACTCGCGCAGCCCCTGCACAGCGGCCTCGGCGTGGCCGAACGTCGGTGCGAACGAGAAGTCCTGCACCGTCGTGATCCCGGAAGCCAGGCACTCCAGCGCACCGGCGAGGGTGCCGAGACTGAGCTCCGCGGGCGTGAGCACCGCCTGGACAGGTCGCAGCATCTTCTCCAGGTACTCGCCGAGCGACATGTCGGCGCAGAACGACCGCAGCAGCATCTGCCACAGGTGCCGATGCGTGTCGACGAAGCCCGGCAGCACGATCCGGTCCGTGCAGTCGATCACGTTCGCGGCCACCAGGTTCGTGCCCACCGCGGCGATGCGGCCGTCCGAGACGAGCACGTCGGTGCCGGGCAGGGCCACGACCGGGTCGGTGTCGATCACCAGTGCGTTGCGCAGCACGAAGTCCATCAGATCCCCCTCACTCAAAAGCTTTCTTAAAAGCTATCACGGTGTGCAATAGGCTCTGACCTGTGACGGATCGCGTGGAAGAACTGCTGGGCATGTGGCGAACGGAGCTCCCGGAGGCCCTCGTCGCCAGCTCGGAGCTCGGCAAGCGCGTGATGGTGCTGTCGGGGCTGCTCGGCGAGGCCACCCGCGCCACGGTGACCAGGTTCGACCTGACCGGCGCCGACTTCGACGTGCTGGCCGCGTTGCGCCGCAGCGGAAAGCCCTACCGGCTCAAGGCGAACGAGCTCAGCCGGTCGCTGCTGCTGTCGACCGGCGGCACGAGCAACGTGGTGAACCGCCTGGTGAGCCGAGGCCTCGTCGAGCGCGAACCGGACCAGACCGACGGCCGCAGCACCTACGTGCGCCTCACGCCGAGCGGCACGTCGCTCGCCGAGGAGGTCGTGATCGCGAACAGCAAGGCCCACGACGAGGTGCTGTCCGCGGTCCCCGCCGAGCTGCTGGATCGGGCGACCGCCGCGTTGCGCGAGCTGTCCGAGCACCTTCCTGGCTAGTCAGGCCACCAATGGCCGGTCAATGGCCTGTTCCCCGGCCGGTGCGAACGCCATGATCAAGGCCATGTCAGTTCCCCGCCTCCTGGCCACGGCGATCACCGTCGTGGCGTTGTCCAGCCCCGCCGCGAGTGCCGCCGAGCCCGCGCCCCCGCAGTTCGCCGACGGATTCGGACTGGTGGTGACGAGCCAGCCGAAGTGGGTCGACGAGACCCGCCGGACGTTCGTCTTCAGCGTCTCCACGAACCAGGTGCCGACGCCGACCCTGCTCGAAGGCCAGGAACCGGGCAGGCACGCGATCGTCGTCACCCTGCCCGACGACTATGACCGGACCGCCGCTCGCTACCCGGTGCAGTACTACCTGCACGGTCACCCCGACCGGCCGGACGCGCTGTGGAACCAGCGCGTCGTCGAGAAGGCGACGAGCGGCGTCCCGCTGATCACCGTGCAGCCCAACGGCAGTGGCCGCGGCTGGTACTCGAACTGGGTCAACCCCGGTGCCGCCGGCCCGCAGAACTGGGAGACGTTCCACCTGGAGCAGGTGATCCCGTTCGTGGACGCCAACCTGCGCACGATCGCGAGCAAGACCGGTCGCGCGATCGTCGGGCACTCGATGGGCGGCTTCGGCGCGCTGCACTACGCCGAGCACCGCCCTGACCTCTTCAGCTATGTCGGCAGCTTCTCCGGCGGCCTCGACCTGCGGAACTCCGAGGTCCGTGCCGCCGTGGTCGCGACCGAGGTCAACCCCGGTTCCGGTTCGCCCACCGTGGGCGTCGACGCGATCTTCGGGCCGCCGATCTGGCCGTTCGACGGCGTCTGGAACGCCCAGAGCCCTGCCCAGCACGTCGGATCGCTGCGCGGCATGGGCGTCGCCCTGTACACCGGCAACGGCGGCGACCTGACCGTCAACCCGGCCCAGGCGGTGCTCGAGAACCGAGCCAGGGAAACCGCGCTGGCGACGGCCGCGAACCTCACCGCCGCGGGCATCCCGTTCCACTTCTCCGACTACGGCGACGGCAGCGGGTGGGCGCCGGGCTGCACCGGCAAACACGCCGACGAAGCGTGCGTGCAGGCGGACATGAACCACTTCGTCGGGCTGATCACGCGACCCGACGCCTGACGTGCGACGTTCGGCCTGAACCGAACGGAGCATTTCTGGAACCGCGCGTCCCGAATGCCCTCCGACCTCCTCTAACGGCTTGAACGGGCCCCTGCACCCGCGCGATGTGCGCGGGCATCGCCCGCTAGGGAGTTGGAGGAATCGTGTTCCTGGGTTCACGATCACGCCTGCGCACCGCGGTCATCGCCGCGGCCGTGGGCGCCGGTGTTCTGACGGCGGCGACCCCCGCCGCCGCGGCACCTGCCGCAGGTACGCGCGCCTACCTGGTCATCACCGCGCCCGGCGACACCGCGGGCGCCAAGACGGCGGTGGGCAGCAACGACGGCACGGTGTGGACGAGCTACGACGCGATCGGCGTCATCGTCGCCCACTCCGGCGCCGCTGACTTCGCGAGCCGCATGCGTGCGGTCTCCGGCGTGCAGAAGGTCGGCGCCACCCGCACGTCGGACGTGCCCACCGAGGCGGCCAACCCGCCGGTCCCCACCGCACCCTCGCAGGCGGCGCCGGCGACGACCGAACCGCTGCGCACGGACATGACCCAGATCGGCGCCGACAAGGCGTGGGCGGTCAACCAGGGCTCGGCGACCGTGACGGTCGGTGTGCTCGACACCGGGGTCGACGACCTGCACGACGACCTCAAAGCGAACTTCGACTCGGCCAACTCCGCGTCCTGCGCCTACGGCAAGCTCGACACGCGCGCCGGTTCGTGGCGTGACACCGACACCCACGGCACGCACGTTGCCGGGACGATTGCGGCGGCCAAGAACGGCCGCGGCATGGTCGGTGTCGCGCCCGGCGTGAAGATCGCCTCCGTGCGCATCGCGGAGAAGCCGAGCGGGTTGTTCTTCCCGGAGAACACGATCTGCGCCATGGTCTTCTCCGGTGACCGCGGCTTCGAGGTGACCAACAACAGCTATTACACCGACCCGTGGCTGTTCAACTGCCCGGACAACGCCGACCAGGACGCGATCCTCGAGGGCGTGAAGCGAGCGGTTGCGTACGCCGAGGGCAAGGGCGTGCTGAACGTGGCCGCGGCGGGCAACGAGAACTACAACCTCGCGAGCAAGACCCGCGACTCGACCAGCCCGAACGACTCCACCGCCGTGCAGCGCAACGTCACCAACGTGTGCCTGAGCGTGCCGACCGAGGTCTCCGGCGTCGTCAGCGTCGCGTCGATCACCTCGACGAACGGCAAGTCGTCGTTCTCCAACTACGGCACCGAGAAGATCCACGTCGCGGCGCCGGGTGACAGCGTCTACTCCACGGTCCCCGGCGGCCGTTACGGCTCCAAGTCGGGCACGTCGATGGCCTCCCCGCACGTCGCGGGCGTGGCGGCGCTGCTGAAGTCGGCCAACCCCACGGCCACTCCCGCTCAGCTCCGCGGGCTGCTGGCGACCCAGGCGGACGACCTGAGCTGCACCGACAGCCGGTGCAGCGGCACCACGGCGAAGAACAACTTCTTCGGCGAGGGCCGCGTCGACGCGCTGGCCGCGGTCGACACCGGCACGCCTCCCGGCAAGTCGTTCGAGAACACCGCCGACGTCGCCATCCCCGACGCCGGTGCGGCGGTGACCAGCCCGATCACGGTCTCCGGCGTCACGGGCAACGCCCCGGCCACGCTCAAGGTCGACGTCAACATCGTGCACACCTACCGCGGTGACCTGGTCATCGACCTGATCGCCCCGGACGGCACGGCGTACCGGCTGAAGGCCTCCAACGGCGACTCCGCCGACAACGTCGTGGAGACCTACACGGTCAACGCGTCGAGCGAGGTCGCGAACGGCACCTGGAAGCTGCAGGTGCAGGACGTCGCCCGCGTCGACACCGGCCACATCAACTCCTGGAAGCTGACCTTCTAGGAGTGACACCTGATCGGCCGCCCGAACCGGGCGCCGATCAGGCATATGGTGCGAAAGTGCTCGATACCCGCCAGCTAGAGGTGTTCGCGACCGTCGCCAGAACCGGGTCGTTCAGCGCGGCGGCACGGGAGCTGCACTGCACCCAGCCGGCGATCAGCCAGCAGATGCGCGCGCTGGAACGGCACGTGGGTGGTCCGCTGTTCGTGCGCACCGGCCGTGGCCTCAACCTCACCGAGGCCGGCCGCATCCTCGCCGAACGCGGCACGGCGTTGCTGGACGAGCTGGCGGCGACCCACCAGCAGATCAGCGCGATCGCGACGCACGACATCGGCACCATCCGCATCTGCGCGTTTCCCAGCGCCACCGTCTCGCTGGTGCCGGCCGCGGCAGCCATCCTGGCCGAGGAACGCCCTCACCTGCGGCTCGAACTGGTCGAGGAGGAGCCACCCGGCTCGTTCGCCCTGCTCAGGCGCGGTGCTGTCGATCTGCTGATCAGCTTCAGCTACGAGGGTGAGCCGCAGGACGAGGCCGCCGTCACCGGCATGCTGCGGGTGCCGCTGCTGCGGGAACCGCTCGCGTTGCTCGTGCCGACCGGCCACCGGCTCGCGGGCCGCGGGCGCGTGTCGCTGTCCGAGACCGAGCAGGAGCGCTGGATCGCGGGGTGCCCCCGCTGCCGGCACGCCCTCGACCAGGCCTGCGCCGAGGCCGGGTTCACCCCCGACATCACCTGTTCCACCGACGACAACCTGGCCATCCAAAGTCTCGTCAGCGCCGGGCTGGGCATCGCTCTGGTGCCGAGGCTGGTCCTGTCCTTCCTGCGGCACCCCGGCCTGACCACGGTCGACGTGGAGTCCTGCGCGCACCGGCAGACCGCCCTCTACACCTGGCCCGACCTGATCAACCTGCCTATCGTGCGCGCCACCGTGGACGCCTTGATCACCTCCGCCGAGAGGGCATCGACCGCAGACATATAACGGGGCCTTATGCCTCCCCAAGGAATGGCCCTCTTCTGCGCATAGGTCGCCAGGGTCATGGTTGCTGTCATGGGGAGCATCAGGACCACGCCGCGCGCGACCGACTCACCGGTACCCGGCCTGACCCTGGTCGCGGGCGGTGTCACCGTCGCGATGGTCGTCTCCTGGCTGCTGCCCTCGGTCAGCGCGCTGACCGCGGCGGTGCTGCTCGGCGCCGTCGTGGCCAACGTCGTTCCCCTCGCGCCGTCGCTCGGTCCCGGCATGAAGTTCGCCGGACGCCGCCTGCTGCGCCTCGGCATCGTGCTGCTCGGGTTGAAACTGGTCGTCAGGGACGTGCTGGCACTCGGTTACGGGGTGCTGGCGGTGGCGGTCGCCGCCGTGGTGGTCACGTTCGTCGCGACCCGGTGGCTCGGCAGGATGCTCGGGGTGAACGACGGCCTGTCGTTGCTGATCGCCACCGGGTTCTCGATCTGCGGCGCGTCGGCCGTCGCCGCGATGAACGGCGTGCGCGAACAGGACGAGCAGGACGTCGCCAGGGCGCTCGGGCTGGTCACCCTCTTCGGCACCGTGGCGATGTTCAGCCTGCCGGCGCTGCACCCGTTCACCGGCCTGTCCCCCGCCGCGTACGGCGTGTG
>NZ_VSRL01000376.1 GCF_012184385.1 Lentzea indica | reverse complement strand
CTCTCGTCCCCCAGCGACACCACCAACGCCTCGGCGTCGCGGTAGTGCTTCATCGCCAGCGCGAACTCACCGGCCTGGCCGTGCACCCACGCGCGGATCGCGACGATCTCCGCCTGCCGCCGCGTGACCTCGCGCGGGTCGTCGAGCAACGGCAGCAGCGCCTCGGCCTCGTCGACGGCGGCGCGGGTCTCGACCACGTCGTCGTCGGGCAGGTTCGAGGCCAGCTCGATCAACGAGCCGATCGCCTCCGTGAGGTTGCCTTCCTGCTGCCACAACGCGGAGGCCGCGCGCCACGACGCGGTTGCCTCGTCGTGCTTGTCCAGGCGTCCCTGCACGGAAGCGAGCGCGTCGAGCAGGAACGCCCGCCGCCCGATCTCCTCGGGCGGCAGCAGTTCGGACGCCTCGCGCAGGTACCGCTCGGCCGCGGGAAGCTCGTCCAGCTTGCGGCACACCTGGCCGAGCCGGAACACCACCTGCAGCCGAAGGTCTTCCTGGCCCTCCTGCAGCAGCCGCAGCGACTCCTCCAGCACCTCGGCGGCCTCGACGAACCGGTCCGTCTGCACGTACCCGCCGCTCAGCGCGAAGCAGAAGTGCGCGGTGTGGCCGGGGGAGAGGTGCACGCGCGAGATCGCCACCGCCTCGCGGAGGTCGCCCAGGCAGGCCCCCTCCTGGTCCAGCTCCTGGATGGACGCCACCTGGTACCAGCGCGCCTCCGCGGCTTCCGGCAGCGGGAACGCCGACACGAACTCACGGGCCGTCGCGATCGCCTCGGAAGCCTTGCCCAGCAACGTCTCCAGCCGCAACCTCAGCCGGAAGCCCTCGAACCTGGCGTTCAGCGGCAGCTCACCGGCCATGATCGCCACGATGTCCGCGTACGCGCCTTCGAGATCCTGCTGGCGTGCCTTGTGTTCCGCCGTCTCGACCGCAACGCGGCCGCGCAGCTCCGGAACGTCCAAAGAGGACGCCAGTGCGATCATCTCGTTGGCCCGCTCGTGCGAGTGGTCGTTGTCCAGCAGCTCGGCCAGCGTCAACGCCGCGACGACCCGTGTGTAGTCCGACGAAGCTTCGGCCAGGCACCGTTCCGCGAGCTCCAGGCCGCCTTCGAGCCCCATCGCGAGCCGTGCCTGGTACCGCAGCGCGAGGTCGGCCGGCAGTGCGGTCAGCAGCTCCTCGAACACCGAGGGGTCGAACGGCACCAGCCCTGTCGTCATCCGCCGGATGCCCGCGTGCGCCGCGAGATCGGGCGGCAGCAACGAGTCCATGTCCGCGGGGAGCGAGTCGAGCATCCGCCGCGCCTTCACGAAGTCGCCCTGCTCGTACAGCGTCACCATCGCCTCTGCGATCTCCACCGGGTCGCCGAACACGACGGGCTCCTCGGCGGGAGCCACCACCGGCGCGGACGGAACCGCCAGCTCGACGTGCGGGTAGTCGGCCTGCTCCAGCGACTTCGACACCCGGTCCAGCCACGCCGGCGTCCCGTTGCGCGCGTCGAACGCCTTCGCCAGTTCCACGGCCCGCGTCGACAGCCGGTCGAGCAGCTCGGCGGCGGTGAACGAACCGAGCGTGGGCACCTCGAACACCGTGTCGGCCGGAAGCCGTTGCAGCAGAACGGAAGCGCACTCGGCGAACGACATCTCGTCGGCCGGCAGCTGGGTGGCGGTCATCTTGTGCAGCGACCGTCGCAGGATGTCCTCGCCGCGCGAGAGGTTGCCCGTCAACGCGCAGAACCGGATGTGCTCGTGCACGTACGAGGTGATCTCGTCGTCCTTGATCAACCGGTACGCGGTCGTGTGCGCTTGCGCTGCCCGCTCGACGTCGCCGATCTCCAGCAACGGCCACAGCAGCGCGGACAGGATGCCCTGCGGCTGCGTGGCGCAGTTGGTGTTGCCGGTCAGGCCTTCCCAGCCGTGTGCGGCGGCCTCCTGGTGACGGCCCAGCCGCGCCAGCATCCAGACCTGCTCCTCGACCACGCACGCCTCGCAGTCCGCCATCGGGCCGGACTCGGTGGCGAGGTACTTCCCGAGGTGCTCGGCGAGGCCGACCATGTCACCGACGTGGTAGGCGAACTCGGCGCGCGCACCGTGCACGGGCTGCACCGAGAAACCGAGCCGTCCGTAGCGGTCGGCGAGCTGCCCGATCACCGCCCGCAGCTGCTCCAGCGAGAACCGCGGGTCCCGGCGCAGCCCCGTCGCGATCCACTTGTGCGACCAGTTCAGCGAGTGGCGCTCGTAGTCGTTGAACGCCTCGGGGTCCTTCTCCTCGGCGGCGCGCGCCCACGCGAACGGCGCCAGCATCAGGTCGTAGCGCGCCAGGTAGTACGCCGAGTCGATCAACGAGATCCGGCACGACACCCCGAGCGGCAGGTGCCCGAGCTCGTCGGCCATGCGCGCGGCACGTTCCAGCGCCTCGTGCTTCGGCATGCCCGTCGGCATGTTGTACGCCTCGAGGAACGCTCTTTCCGCGTCCTCAGCGGTGAAGTCGGCCATGTCATCTACCCCCGACAGCGCGGTCCAGCAGTTCCAGGAACGAGCGGTTCAGCGCCGCCGTGTCCTTCGGTCGCATTGCCCGCCGCGCTTGCAGAACGGCGTGCACGTAAAGAGATTCGAGCGTCAGCTCCACCAGAGCCGGGTCGTTGAGCCGCGCCAGCCGCTGCACGAGCGGGTTGCGGCAGTTCAGCACCAGCTGCTCCGGCCGTGCCGAGCCGGAGCCGGAGGTCAGCTGCCCCAGCAGCTCTGCCCACAACGGATCCGTCGCCTCTTCGGCGGTCTGCTCGGTGTCGAGTCTGCGTTGCTGCTCGGCGTTGCTGATCAGCAGCGCGGGCAGTGAGACCGGGTCGAAGTCGCGGATCACCGCGTCGCAGTCGTGCCGGTCGAGCGCCGCGGCGCCCTCGGACAGCCGCACCCGCAACGCCGTCTCGATGTCCGGTTCCGGATCGGCCAGCGCCGCCAGCAACTCCGAAGGTGCCACCCTGCGCGCGACGGCGGGGCCGTCCAGAGCGCTCAGCCGGTTCAGCAGCTCCATGTCGTAGGCGTAGCCGGCGTTCACGAGCCCGAGGCCCTGCGCGGCCGCGACCGGCGCGAGCTGGTGGAACTCGTCGACGTCCGGGATGTAGAGGATCGCGCCGTGCTTGCGCTTGAACTGCCGCAACGGGATCGCGCCGTCCGTGGTCTCGAACGGCAGCCAGCGCTCGACCAGCCGGAGCATCTCGTCGTCCGACCGCGCGAGCGACTTGATCCCGAGGTGGTGCGCCACCAGCAGCTCACCCGCGCGGCGCGGCTCGATCGCGTCCAGCCTGATCAGCCAGTCGCGGATCTGCTCTCCGAGCTCCTCGCGCACCGCCAGCAGCATCTCGTCCTGGTACAGCGACTCGCGCGACGCCGTCGGCCGGATCGCGGACGCGTCGACCACGCACCGCACGAAGTAAGCCCAGTCCGGCAGCAGGCCTTCGACGTTGTCCCCGACCAGCATCCGCTTCAGGTACACCCGGTGCGTCTGCCGCGTCCCGGGATGCACGCCCTGCGGCAGCACGAACGCGACACCGGTCAGCCCCGCCGCCTCAACCTCGATCGGGATCGCCTCGAACGGCGTGAAGCCGAAGACCTGCTCGCAGTACGCGGAAAGGTCGGCTTCCTCGTCGTCCCACGGTCGTTCGCCCCGCGTCACCACGGCGCCATCGACCGTCACGACGGCCGGGAGCAGGTCGCCGTAGTCGCTCACCAACGGCCGCACGACGTCGGCCTCCAGCCAGTGCTCGTTGCCTCGCGACGCGGTCAGCACCACCGTCGTACCGACCTGCACGTCCTCGACCGTGTCCACTTCAGACACGGTGTAGTTGCCCGAGGAATCCGCTTTCCAGCGCACGGCAGAGCCGCCGCGCGCGGACCGCGTGATAACCGTCACTGAAGAAGCGACGAGGAAGCACGACAGCATGCCGACGCCGAACTGGCCGAGGAACCCTTCGCGGGCAAACCCGAGGTCATCACGCTTCGACGTGCGGCCGAGCGTGGACAGCAGCTCGTGCACCTCGTCCTCGGTGAGGCCCACGCCGGTGTCGGTGATCGTCAGCGTGGGACCGCAGGTGATCGTGACGTCCGCGGGGCAGGACGGGTCGAGCCCACGCCGTGCCGTGATCGCGTCGACGGCGTTCTGCAGCAGTTCACGGACGTAGACGCGCGGGCTGCTGTACAGGTGGTGGCTGAGCAGGTCGATGATGCCGCGCAGGTCGACGCGGAAGGTGTGCGACATGATGCCGCCCATCCTAGGGACGCCCAAGGGGCCAGTGCCGCTCTTTAAAGGAACGTCCGCGAGCGGTCAAGAGCGCACCCACTAGGATCGGCCTGTTGATTACCTGATGTCCGCGACGGGAGCTGTCCACCAACCATGTCCGGAGCCAACGACCCGTACGACCCGAAAGAGGTCGCGGCGCTCTCGGCCGAGAACCTCGACGCGGCCGTGCAGAAGGCGCGCGAGGCGTTCGCCGGAGCTGCTGACCTGGAGGCACTCGCCTCGGTCAAGCCGGGACACCTCGGTGACCGGTCGCCCGTGCTGCTGGCCCGCCGCGAGATCGGTGCACTGCCGCCCAAGGCGAAGGCCGAGGCGGGCAAGCGCGTGAACGAGGCGCAGTCCGCGATCAAGACCGCGTTCGACGAGCGCTACGCCGTGCTCCAGGTCGAGCGCGACGAGCGGGTGCTGCGCGAGGAGTCCGTCGACGTCACGCTGCCGTGGGACCGCTTCCCGCGCGGCGCGCGCCACCCGATCACGACGCTCGCCGAGCGCATCGGCGACGTCTTCGTGGCCATGGGCTACGAGATCGCCGAAGGCCCCGAGCTCGAGACCGAGTGGTTCAACTTCGACGCGCTGAACTTCGGCAAGGACCACCCCGCCCGCTCGATGCAGGACACGTTCTACATCGCGCCCGGCGACTCGCAGCTGGTTCTGCGCACGCACACCTCGCCGGTGCAGGCTCGCACGCTGCTGGACCGTGAGCTGCCGGTGTACGTCGTGTGCCCCGGCCGCACGTTCCGCACCGACGAGCTCGACGCGACCCACACCCCGGTGTTCCACCAGGTCGAGGGCCTCGCGGTCGACAAGGGCCTGACCATGGGCCACCTCAAGGGCACGCTCGACTCGTTCGCGCGCGCCATGTTCGGCGAGGACTCCAAGACCCGTCTGCGCCCGAGCTTCTTCCCCTTCACCGAGCCGTCGGCCGAGGTCGACGTGTGGTTCCCGGAGAAGAAGGGCGGCGCGGGCTGGGTCGAGTGGGGCGGCTGCGGCATGGTCAACCCCAACGTGCTGCGCGCCTGCGGCGTCGACCCCGACGTCTACTCCGGCTTCGCGTTCGGCATGGGCCTCGAGCGGACGCTGCAGTTCCGCAACGGCCTGCCCGACATGCGAGACATGGTCGAGGGCGACGTCCGCTTCACCCAGCCATTCGGAACGGAGGCCTGAGCCGGATGCGCATCCCGGTCAGCTGGCTGGTCGAACACCTCGGTTTCGACGAAGTCCCCACACCCGACGAGCTCGCCGAGGCGTTCACCCGCATCGGCATCGAGGTCGAGGAGGTGACCCCGCTCGGTCCCGTGACCGGCCCGATCGTCGCCGGTCGCGTCGTCGAGATCGAGGAGCTCGCCGAGTTCAAGAAGCCGATCCGCTACTGCAAGGTCGAGGTCGGCCCCGAGCAGGTCAACCAGATCATCTGCGGTGCCACGAACTTCGTCGAGGGCGACTCGGTCGTCGTCGCGCTGCCCGGCGCCGTGCTGCCGGGTGACTTCACGATCTCCGAGCGCAAGACGTACGGCCGCGTGTCCCAGGGCATGATCTGCGCCTCCGACGAGCTCGGCATCGGCGACGACCACTCCGGCATCCTCGTGCTGCCCACCGGCACCGCGCAGCCCGGTGACGACGCGATGGAGCTGCTCGGCCTGAACGACAGCGTCATCGAGGTCGCGCCGACCCCTGACCGCGGCTACGCGTTCTCGGTCCGCGGTCTCGCCCGTGAGATCGCGTGCGCGCTGGAAGTGCCGTTCGGCGACCCCGGCGTCGTCGAGATCCCTGAGGCCGAGGGCGACGTGTGGCCCGTCCACATCGAGGACCGCACCGGCTGCTCGCGGTTCGTCGCCCGCCGGGTCTCCGGTGTCGACCCGACCGCACCCACGCCGTGGTGGATGCGCCGCCGCCTGATGCTCGCCGGCATGCGCTCGATCTCGCTGCCGGTCGACGTCACGAACTACGTGATGCTCGAACTGGGCCAGCCGCTGCACGCGTTCGACGCTTCGTCGTTGTCCGGCGCGCTGACGGTCCGCCGCGCCTTGGCGGGGGAGAAGCTCACGACGCTGGACGGCACGGTTCGCGCTCTCGACGTCGACGACATCGTGATCGCCGACGACTCCGGCGTGATCTCGCTGGCCGGTGTCATGGGTGGCGCCTCCACCGAGGTCCAGGACTCGTCCTCGGACATCCTGCTCGAGGCCGCGAACTGGGACCCGGCGTCCATCGCGCGCACGGTCCGCCGGCACAAGCTGCCGTCAGAGGCCGCGAAGCGCTTCGAGCGCACCGTGACCCCGCCCTGG
>NZ_VSRL01000375.1 GCF_012184385.1 Lentzea indica | reverse complement strand
CGACAGCGCGAAGCCCAGCTGGGAGGACGTGAGGATCACGGTGGCGCTGCCGGTCTCGGCCGCGAAGCCCTGCGGTGGTTCGACGTCGGTGATGCGCCTGCCCAGGGTCTGGATGATCCGCCAGCCGCCCAGCCACGTGCCGAGCGCGATCGCCACTCCCGCGGACACGATCACCCACAGCGGCGGTTCGGCACCCGCGGGCAGCGCTCCCGCGGTGATCAGCGCGAGCGTGATGATGCCCATGGTCTTCTGCGCGTCGTTCGTGCCGTGCGCCAGCGACACCAGCGAGGCCGAGGCGATCTGCCCGTACCGGAACCCGCGGGTGGCCGTGCGCGTGCCTCGGGTGAGGCGGTAGGCGACGAACGTGCCGACAGCCGCGACCAACCCGGCGATCAGCGGTGACGCGATCGCGGGCACGAGCACCTTCTCGACCACGGCGGTGAACCGCACGGCGTCCGCTCCCGCGGCGACCCAGGTCGCGCCGATCAGGCCGCCGAACAGCGCGTGCGACGAGCTGGACGGCAGCCCCAGCAGCCACGTCGCGAGGTTCCACACGACCGCCCCGACCAGACCGCCGAACACCACCGCCGGCCCGATCCGCGTCTCGTCGACGAGCCCGTTCGAGATCGTCAGCGCGACCTCGATGGACAGGAACGCGCCGACCAGGTTCAGCACCGCGGACACCGCGACCGCGACCCGCGGCGGCAGCGCCCCGGTCGCGATCGAGGTGGCCATCGCGTTCGCGGTGTCGTGGAAGCCGTTGGTGAAGTCGAACACCAACGCGGTCACCACCACGACGACAACCAGGATCTCCATACCGTGCCGAGTTGCCGCGCCAGGTGAACGTCGGTCCACATCGCGGTGAACTAAGGCAACGCGGCCAGAGACAGGCTGTTGCCGTCCGGATCCAGCACCTCGACGTGCCGCACGCCGTTGGAGTAGGTCTCGACGGCCTCGTGGACGACGCCGTGCGCGGCGAGCCGGGCCAGCGCCTCGTCGAACTCGGTGCCCGCCACCCCGAACGTGATCATCGAGCCGCCCACGCGCTTCGCCCGCACGTCACGGTCGTCGAGGACGAGGTAGGCGTTCTCCCCCACCTGCCAGAGGTGCTCCTCGCCGATGACCTCGTCCGCCTGGCGGCCGAAGAACACCTCGTACCACTCCAGCGACCTGGCCAGGTCGCTCACGCACATCACGCTGTGCAGATCCACGCGGTCCACCCTCTCAGTCCTGTTCGAGAGGGTGGACCGGACTTGCGACCAGAACTCATCGGCCAGAGCACTAGCTGCTGCGGGGCAGGATCACGTTGGACGGCGGGACTTCGTCGGCGCTGCCGGTCCAGACCCCCAGGCCGGGCCGGCAGCGCGTCATCAGCTCGATCACGTCCGAAGCGTTTCTCCTGGCACCCTGACCAGGAAAGACGTTCGGACGACCCCGGACACATCCGGTCAGCGGCTCCAGGCGGAGCAGTTCGTCGTGCTCTCCCCGACGCACACCCTCGTGTAGAACGCGTCGACCAACGGAGCGAAGATCAGGCTGATCTCCGCCGTCGCGCCGGGTCCCGACGCGCGGGCGAGCAACTTGTCCTGCGTGTCCGAGCCGTTGACGAAGCGCACCCACACGAAGGCGTCCAGGCCGTCGTCCGCAGTGTCCTTGACGTAGGAGTACTCCCGGTCGATGAACGGCTGCCGGTCGAACCACCTGCCCCACACCTTCGCCTCGGCACCGGGCATCGCGGGGGCCAAAGCGAAGTTGCAGGCGTCGTTGGAACCGGGGTCGTAGACGGGGTCACCGGTGCATTTGCGGGCGTGTGCGGCCGGCGTCACGCACAGCCCCAGAGCCAGCGCGGCGGCGATGGCCGCGGACAGCTTCTTCACGGTCAGCCCACCCATCGACTGCAGGTGACCTCGCCAGGACCGAGACAGACCCGCACCTGGAACCAGGTGACGGGCACCCCGTCCGGAGAAGTCCACTCGATGTCCGTCTTCGCGCCGAGCCCTGAGGCGACCGCGATCGGTTCCTTGTACTGCGGCCCGTTCCACTGGCCGTAGAGCACCCACAGGTGGGCGTCGAGACCGTCGTTGGCGGTGTCCTTGACGTACGACGGCTTGCGGAGCGCCACCGAGAGCTCGGCGGCGAACTGGCCTTCCACGTACGCCTCGCTGCCGGGCGGCGTGTCAGGTCTGAGGACGAACTTGCCGGGACAACCCGATCCTGGGTCGTACACGGGATCACAGGTGGCCTGCGCGGCCGGCGCCACGAACACGCCAAGAGCCAAGGCAGCAGCCATCGACACGGACAGTTTCTTCATGAGCCCCCCTTTGCCCACGGATGTACCAAGAGCGGCACCGGCTCACAAGCTGTTCGGACGATCCCGGACACCCCGGTAGCCGGCGCCCTCCAGCACCTCGGTGGCTCGGCGACCGGTCTCCTCCGCAGCGACCAAGTCGCCATTGGCCTCGTGTGCCCTGGTCAGAGCCACGAGCGCGAGGCCGGCCATGATGCTCTGGCCGGTCTCCGCCGCCCGTTCGCACCCCTGAGACGCGTCCCTCAGCGCGGCCTCGACGTCGCCGGCGGCGAGATCCAACCAGGCCAGCTCGACCAACGCGTCCGCCACACCGTGGCCGTACCCGATGGCCACGGCCATCCGCCACGCGCGGCGCAGGTCGTCCCTGCGGCCGCGGATCGCGGCGACCGTGATGAGCGCGTCGATCTCGACCCGGCCCGAGCCTTTCGCGAGCGACAACGCCTCCTCCGCACAGTGCAGCGCGTCGTCCCGCCGACCGGCGTCGCGGTGCACGCGGGCGAGATCGTCCAAAGCCGCGGCCTCGCTGACCCGGTCCTCGTGGTCGTGGTTGAGCTGCCGGGCCCGTTCCAGGAATCCGGCCGCCTGGTCAAGGTCGCCGAGGTAGCGGTGCACGACGCCGAGCGCGCCCAGCGAGTTCGCGGCCAGGCGGGCCTCGCCGATCTCCTCACGCAGCTCGACGGCCGCCCGCAGGTCATCGGCGGCTTCGATCAGCCGTCCGAGCCGCATCTCGGTCTGACCCAGGTTGCCGAGCGCGCGAGCACGCCGGGCCGTGTCACCGGTCTCGGTGTAATAGGCGAGCTCGCGCCGGAAGCAGCCGACCGCGTCCTCCAGCGAGCCCAGCTCCGCGTAGACGCCGCCCAGGTTGCCGAGCGTGCTGAACTCGCGGAACCGGTCCCCCGCAGCACGGCTGAACTCGACGGCGTGCTCGAAGTGCCCGGCCGCGGCGCGGTAGTCGCCCGTGCCCCAGTGCGCGGTGCCCAACGAGAGGTGCATCGCCGCACACGCGCTCGCGTCTTCGCGTTGCTCGGCGGCCGCGAGGCCCACTTTCGCCACGGCCAGCCACTCCGCGGTGTGGCGGCGCAACCAGTAGCAGCCGCGCAGGGCGTCGGTGAGCAGCCACGCCATCGGCGCCCCTGCCTGTTCGATCGTGGTCACCAGCGTCGCGCGCTCGGTGTCGAACCACTGCAACGCCTCCGTGGCACCGGCGAACGCGTGCTTCGGGGTGATCGTCGCGAGCACCGAGAAGTCCGGTCGCACCGCGCGTGCCGCCGCGACCGCCATGTCCAGGTACTGCTCGTAGAGCCTGCCGAGCGCCTCCGCACCGCTTTCCTCTGCGGCACAACGCTCTCGTGCGTAGAGGCGGAGCAAGTCGTGCAGTCCGTACCGGCCGGCCGACTTGACCTCGACGAGGTGCGCGGCGACCAGCGTGCGGAGTGCGGCCTCGGCCCCCGGACCGTCGAGCAACGCGGCGGCTGCACGTGCCGGCAACTCCGGTCCCGGTGCGACACCCATGCGGCGGAACAACTTCTGTGCCAACGGGTCGAGCGCCGCGTAGGAGTGGTCGAACGCCGTGCGCACCGCCGCGTCCTCGTCCCCCTCCACCTCCAGCGCGGTGAGGCGGTCACCGGCGGTCAGCTCGGCCATCAGCTCTGCGATCGTCTGATGTGGACGGTCGGCGAGGTTGGCTGCGGTGATCCTCAGTGCGAGCGGCAGACAACCGCACAGCCGCACCAGTTCTTCGACGGCGTGTTCCTCGCGCAGCACCCGTTCCGCGCCCAGCACGCTGATCACCACCGCCGGAGCCTCCTCCGGTGTGAGCACGCCGAGTTCCAGCCGGTGCGCTCCGTCGCGGGCGACGAGTCCGGCCAGGCGGTCACGGCTCGTCACGACCGTCATGCAGCCCGGCCCGCCTGGCACCAGCGGTCGCACGTGTGCTGCGCTCGGCGCGTTGTCCACCATGACCAGCACCCGCTTGTCGGACGTGATCGACCGGTACAGGCCGACCATCGCGTCCTGCTGCAGCGGGATGTCCTCGCCGGGCACGCCGAACGCGCGGATCGCCAGCGCCAGCGCCTGGTCAGGGGTGACCGGCGGCCCGGACGAGTAACCGCGCAGGTCCAGGTACACCTGGCCGTCGGGGAACCGGTTCGCCACCTGGTGCGCCCACTGCACGGCCAGCGCGGTCTTTCCCACTCCAGGAATCCCGCACACCACCGCGAGCCTGCTGCCGCCCTCCAGCAGCGCGGTGAGCTCCTTGAACGCCTTGGCCCTGCCGCTGAACCCCGGCACGACCGCCGGCAGCTGGCGCGGCACCACCGCCGAGCCTGAAACACGCGCCGGTTCGGCCTGAACCCGGCGCCACGCGGCGATCCAGGGCTCCGCGTCGGCCACCTGGAACGCCTTCAGCAGCCCCTGGAACACCTCCAGCGCCGGTGCGGTCTTCCTCTTCGGACTGAGCGCGTCCGCCAGCGTGCTGCGGGCCAACCCGGACAGCTTCTCCATCTGCCGCAGCGACGGGTTGCCCGCCCACACCTTCAGCGCGCGCAACGCAGCGATGAGCTCGTCGAGCGTGTGCGCGTCGTCGGGTCTCGGGGCGGACATGACTGAAGCCTAATGATCGCCGGACCGGCGCGGGTGTTTGGCGTTTCGGCACGCTGGTCATCCCAAAGCGGTGGATCTCGCGGGGTTGCTGAAGGACGCCATCGGGCTGCGGCGGCGGCAGGTCTGGGCGCGACCGGGCAGGCTGCACATCGAGGTGCACGGCCTGGACACCCCGCACGCCCTGCGCCTGATCAAGTCGGTCGAGCAACAGCTGGAGAACCTCGACGGCGTGCTGTGGGCGCGGGTGAACGCGCCCGCCCAGCGCGTGGTCGTCGCCGTGGACTCGCCGAGGCCACGCAGGGCCGACCTGATCCGGATCGTGGAGCGTGCCGAGCACCACGCCGCGGCGCACACCGAAGAGGAACCGTGCGAGGAGCTGCATCACCCGTGTGAGGGACCCCGGACGCGACAGGCCGTGTCGGCGCTGGCCGCGGACGCCTTCGGGCTCGGGCTGTCGATGATGACCAGGCTGACCAGCTGGGTGCCGTTGCCCACCGAGATGGCGGCGATCGGGTCGTTGTTCCAGCACCACCCGAAGCTGCGGGTGCTGGCAGGCAAGGTGAGCGGCGGCCAGGACCGGGCGGACTCCGTGCTGCCGCTGGTGTCCGCCCTCGGCCAGGGGCTCGCGGCCGGAGGTGAGGGCATCCTGCTCGACGGCGCCGAGCGGATCGCGCAGTGGCGGGAGGCTCGGGCGCACCGGGAGGCGTGGAACAAGGCCGAACCCGCGTTGATCGCGGGGCCTGAGCACGCGGCGGGCGAACCTGTGCTGCAGGCGCGTCCCGTTGCGCTGCCTCAGGATCCGGTCGACCGGTACGCGGAACGGGCCATGGGGGCCGGTGCGGTGGCCGCGGCAGCGGCTGTGCCGTTCTTCGGAGCACGGCGCGGGTTCGCGTTGGGGCTCGCGAGCACGCCGAAAGCGCCCGCCGCGGCGCGGGAAGGGTTCGCGACCTATCTGGGGCGGATTCTCGCCAAGCGCGGCGTGATCGTGATGGATCGTGGCGTGTTGCGACGACTAGGGCAGATCGACACCGTCGTGCTCGACGAACGTGCGTTGCGCACCGGGCAGACCGAACTGACCGACGTCGTCCCGCTCGCCGGCTCCGATCCGCGAGAGATCGCCGAGGTCGCCTTCGTCCTGTTCGATCCCAAGGCCCCTGACGAGGAGCGTGAGGCAGACGGGTGGCGGCTTGGTCCTCTCAACGGCGCAGGCAAACGAGCTGCTGACCAGCTGCGCAAGCGTGGCGCCGACGAGGTGCTCGGGCTCCGGAAAGGTCAGAAGCTGCGCGCCGTGGTCGGCGTGTCGGCTCAGCACGCGCACGGTGTGCAGGCCATCGCCGCGGCCGCGCGCCGGGCGGGCGCACGGGTCGCGCTGGCCACCGACAACGGCAACAGCAGGTTCTCGTTCGTCGACGATGTCGTATCCGGCGGATCGGACCTCGTCGAGTCGGTGCGGTCGGCGCAGGAGAACGGCGTGGTGCTGGTGCTGTCCGGTGACCGCAAGGCGCTGGGCGCGGCCGACTGCGGGCTCGGGGTGTTCCGCACCGGCTCGCCGCCGGCGTGGGGCGCGCACGTGCTGGTGGGACAGGACTTCGAGGCCGCAGCCCTGGTGATCGACGCGGTCGGGGTGGCGTCGCGCGTGGACTCCGACGGCGTCAAGCTCGCGGCGGGCGGCAGCGGGG
>NZ_VSRL01000374.1 GCF_012184385.1 Lentzea indica | reverse complement strand
TTCAGTGTGTCGGCGTCGAGCACCGCCGCCACGTCCGCGTTCCCGCGCCAGCGCCTCGGCGAGTTCCCCGCCGCGGCCGGCGGCGGTCGCGACCGCACGCATCGCCTTCACCTTTCCCAGATGCGGCGTCAGGTGCGCGGAAAGACGTTCTGCCACGATCGCCCCGCGCGTGATCTCCAGGTTGGCCCGCATCCGGTCGGTGTGCACGCGCAGACCGGTGATCAGTTCCACCGCGGTGTGCGCGGCGCCGCCGGCCAGACGCAGGCATTCCCTGAGCGGCTGCCACTCCGCGTGCCAGGTTCCGGCGGGCCGCTCGTCCTCGGCGAGCATGCAGTGGGCGAGCGTCGAGGCGAGGCCGGGCACCTGCAGCGCCGCGGACCGGATCATCGTGGCGAGGCTGGGATTCTGCTTCTGCGGCATCGCGGAGGAGACTCCCTTGCCGACGGCGACGGGCTCGCCGAGTTCGGCGATCTCGGTGCGGCACAAGGACTGCACGTCCAGGGCGATCTTGCCGAGCGCGCCGGTGAGCTGCACGCACCACGCCGCGGTGTCGACGATCGGCGTGCGCAGGACGTGCCACGGCACCACGGGCTCGGCCAGGCCCATCTCCTCGGCGTAAGCGGTGATGAGGTTCGCGGCGTAGTCCGCGGGAACCTCATCGGCGCCGAAGTGCAGACGGGCGTGCTCGAGGTAGCCCGCCATGGTTCCGGCCGCACCACCGATCTGCACGGGCAGGCCCCGCTGCACCAGATGCTGTGCTCTGATGTCCGCTTCCCGCACCAGATGCAGCCACCCCGCCGCCTTCAGCCCGAACGTCGTGGGCACGGCGTGCTGGGTGAGCGTGCGGCCGGCCATGACGGTGTGACGGTGCCGGTCGGCCAGGCCCTCCAGCGCGCCGATCACCATCGCGAGGTTCTGCCTGATCTGGACCAGCACCCGCGCGACGACCAGGCAGCTGGCCGTGTCGAGGACGTCCTGGCTCGTGGAGCCGCGGTGGACGTACTCGGCGGCGGCGGGGTCGACGGCGGCGACGAGTGCGGTGAGATCCTCGACCACGGCGACGACCGGGTTCGCCGCTCCACGGGAACGCGCGGCGATCCCGGCGATGTCGAAGTTCCCGTCGCGGCCGACCCGAGTGATCACGTCGGCGGCGGCAGCGGGCACGGTGCCGACCCTGGCCTGGGCTCGGGCGAGTCCGGCCTCGGCCGCGCACATCGCGCGCAGCCACACCTCGTCGGAGGTGAGCGCCTCCACCACGGTCGTCGCGCGCACCGGCGACAGCAGTCCCGTGTCGCGGAGGTCGTTCCCGGTGTGGATCACATCGCCCTCCCGAGCACGCTGATGTCTTCACGCACGCCGTGAGGCACGCGATGCGGTCCGAGCACGGCGCGCGCGATCGCGTCCGCGTCGCCGACGGTCGCCGAGGCCGAGCAGGGCCGGATGCCCACCGCGGTCACCCAGTGCACCGACTCGGTCGGCACGCCCAGCGCGTACAGCCCCGGGGTCGGGGCGCCGTCGGCGGCGATCACCCTGGCGGGTCTGGGGGTCACGTCCAGTCCGCCCGTCTCCAGGACGCCGCCCTCACCGTCGGGTACGCGGTGCGGTCTGCACCGCCCGGTGGCGAGCAGACGCTGGAGCAGTTCGTCGTCGGCGGTGCGGATGTCGGGCGCCGGCATGCGCGCGTCGATCACCGCCCGGACGGGTATCGGTTGCGGCATCAGGTCGGAAACCGCGAGAAACGTGGCGTGATCCATCTCGGCGCGCGTGCCGGGCCCGAGGACGTCCAGCACTCCGGCGGAGATCAGCGCCGCCATCTCCTCGATCCGCCGGGCGGGAGGCCCGATGGACAGGAACGCGTTGAGCGGGCTGAACCAGCGCTCCAGGTCGTCGCGATGAGAGCGGCCGTGCAGTCCGCCGTGGTCGACCACCGCCCGGATCTCGTTGCGCAGGTCGCGTAGGACGTCCAGCGCGGCCTTGACCGGTCCGCGCACGTTGCCCTCTGCCGCTCTGGCCACGTCCTCGCGCAGGTGTGCCAGCAGCCAGGGGCGGAACTCCTCCAGCGAGGCGAACCCGTGCCGGTCCAGTGGATGCTCGACCCGCGTCCAGTCCCATCGCGAGCCCTCCGCGATGCCATACTCGTCCAGCAGCGCCGCTTCCTCCTGGCCACGGGTGCACGAGCGGTACCGGCCGGAGAACCTGGCCACGTCGGAGGGTTCCAGGCGCGAGGCCAGCTCGGTCGCGTAGTAGACCGTCTCGACCTCCTTCGCGATCAACGGCCACAGGTCGGCGCGGAAGTCGACCGGCGCGGAACGCAACGCCCGCACGACGTCCTCGGTCAGCACAGCCGGCTGGTGACGGCCGTGTGCGCCCTTCTGGTTCTCCCCTCTCGCGTGCAGCGGCACGCCCCGGCGCGACCCCGCGTACAGCTGGGGCTCGTCGCCGGAGGGGTGGTAGACGAGAACTCCGTCGTGACGCTCGAACCGTCCGCCGCGGCCGGAGGTCAGCACGGCGAGGTGGTCGAAGAAGTTCAGGCCGAGACCCAGCAGCAGCGTGGGTTCACCGGGTGCGATCGGAGCCAGGTCGGCGTCGGCGGGGTTGCCCGGCGCCACGTAGCGCAGACCGCGTGCGGCGGCGAACTCGCCGAACTCACGCTCCCGAGTCCCTGGCCGCGACGGCAGGTGCCCCTGTGCCAGGACGACCGCGTCCAGCCCGCCGAGCAGCTGTCCGTCGGCCAGCCGGACGGTGTGTCCGGCCTCGTCCTCTGACACCTCCACGGCCCTCTGGCGGTGGTGGACGATCCGCACCCCGATGGGAGCGCTCCGAACTATCTCCTTCAGCGCCCACACGAGGTAATGCCCGTAGAAGGCGCGCGTGGGATAGGAGTCGGGTCCCAGGCGCCTGGCCTCGTTCCTGATCGTGTCGTTCCCGTCGTCGAGACTAGCGGTGGACGCGATCGATCTCGACCATTCGTACAACGAAGGGCCACGGCGAACCGGACCTTCCATCCGCACGCTGTCATCAGGGAAAACCGTGACTTGCGAGCACACCGTGTTCATCAGGAATCCGCTCGGCTGCCGCGTGTTCCACACAGATCCAGAACCGTGTTCCGCAGGGTCCACGACATGCACCACGAGTTCGTCACCCAGATCAACTGGCGACCAGTTGGCGCAAATTCTTTCCAATACGGAGAGACCTCTGGGTCCCATTCCGACGATACCTACACAGCATTCATCCACAATGGATTGACCAACTTCCGGAGCAGGCGGGCTGCCGATACTCCGCCCGCCGATGTGTGATCGACGTGAGATCCAGCGGCCGAAACACAGGTTGAACCCGCAACTACCTGTGCCCGTATGAATCTTTGTATGCCTTTCTGTCGCGCCGAGGGGAGCACTCGATGCGTTCCACTCACGCGACCGATCCAGCCCTCGACGAAAACGCGGGTGTCGTCGTCAGCACACACCGGGTGAAGCCGGGCAGGATGGCGAGTTTCGCGACGTCGGTAAAGGGACTGCTCGGTGCGGCGTCCAGATCACAGGGCTATCTCGACGGGAGAATGGAGAAAGCATCGGGCGATTCGGCGACGTGGCTGGTCATCTGCTGGTTCGACAGCGCGGAGAGCGCCGGCGAGTGGAGCCGTTCGCGGTCTCACGCGACCTGGCGCGAGTACGTCGGGCGCTTCGCCACCGTCGTCGATCCGCCGCCACCACCTGCGCAGACACCGCCGGGCGCCCCACCACCTCCACCGCGGTGGAAGACCGCGGTGGTGACGTTGATCGGCGTGTTCCCCGCGGTGCTGCTGGTCAACGTCACCGTCATCCCGCGAGTGACGGGCCTGCCGCTGCTGGCGCGCACGTTCGTTCTGTGCGTGTGCGTGACGGGGTTGATGACCTGGGTGCTCATGCCGCAGGTGATGAAGGTGCTCGGCCCGTGGTTGCGCCGGGGCACCGTCCCCGCGGCGGCGCCGGGCGGTGCCACGCCCGGCGCCGTGGACTCTCCAGCCGTCGACGCGCCCGACACCGACTGGGCTGACACCGGCCGGCCTGACCCCGACCAGCCCGATGCCGTCGACGCCCCCACTTCGATCTCACACGGCCTTCGTCCCCTGGCCGTGCCGGCAGACAACGGAGCCCGGCAGGGCTCACGACCACCCAGAGCGTCGCGGTCACGGCACGCGGCCCCGGCGACCTTCCCCAGCGGGCAGCAGTCTCGCTCGCGTCGCCGCTGAACCGTCGCCGCTGACCCCCGAGCACCGGAGCGTATTCAGTGCGAACCCTTCTCATCGACAACCACGACTCGTACACCTACAACCTGTTCCATCTCGTCGCGAGCGTGAACGGGCAAGACCCCGTCGTGCTGAGCAACGACGACCCGGAGCTGGCCAGGTTGTCGTTCGACGAGGTGGACAACGTGGTGATCTCCCCCGGTCCAGGACGACCAGGCAGGAGCCGGGACCTCGCCGGATCGATCAGGTTCCTGAACCAGGACGTGCTGCCGGTGCTCGGCGTGTGCCTCGGCCATCAGGGGCTCGGGTTCCTGGCGGGAGGGCAGGTCGCGCTGGCGCCACAGGCCCGCCACGGTCACCCGACCGTGGTCACGCATGACGGTCGCGACCTGTTCGAGGGCATCCCGCAGGGGTTCACGGCGGTGCGCTACCACTCGTTGTGCGTGCGCGAACCGCTGCCGCCCGAGCTGGAGGCCACCGCCTGGGCGGAGGACGGCGTGCTGATGGGGCTGCGGCACCGGTCCCGCCCGCAGTGGGGAGTGCAGTTCCACCCCGAGTCGATCCTCACGGAGTGGGGAACCCGGCTGCTGGCGAACTTCCGCGGGCTCTCCGAGGTCGCGAGGCCGTCCATCACCGTGCGCGGTGCCGACGCCGCACCAGCCGCCGATGATGCGCCCGCACGGCAGCCCCGCCATCGGTTGCACACCGCTGTGTACCAGGGCGTCGTCGATCCCGAGCAGGTGTTCACGGAGCTGTACTCGGCGTCGGAGCGCGCGTTCTGGCTGGACGGCACCGGAGCAGGCGAGCGCGGGGCACGGTTCTCCTACCTCGGCGACGACACCGGCCCGCTCGCCGAGTACTGCAGCTACGACGTGCGGGCGGGCGTGGTGACGGTGGAGCGCGCCGGCCGTCCGGCGGCCAGGCTGCGCGACGACGTCTTCGCCTACCTGCGGGACGGTCTGGCCGATCGCGCCCACCCGCGGCCGGATCTTCCGTTCGACTTCACCTGCGGCTGGGTCGGGTACTTCGGCTACGAGCTCAAGGCGGCGCTCGGTGGCAGGGCCGCCCACCGCAGCAGCACCCCGGACGCGGCCTGGTTGTTCGCCGACCGCGTCATCGTCATCGACCACCAGGAGCACACGGCACATCTGCTCTGTCTGGCCGAGGACACGCAATCGGCCCATGAGGAGGCCACCGCCTGGCTCGACGCCACGTTCGCCTTCCTCTCCTCGCTGTCGTCCCATCAGGCGCCGCCCGCCGGTTCGTGGGCGCAGGACGAGGACGCCGTGGAGATCACCGAGCGCTGGCTGCTGCGCGACGCGGAGGACTATCGCCTCGATGTCGTTGCCTGCCAGGAACAACTGCGCGCGGGCGAGAGCTACGAGATCTGCCTGACCACTGCGGTGGAGCTCCCCGCGACGTGCTCGTCCGCCGACTACTACCGGGCGCTGCGCCGGGTCAACCCGGCGCCGTACTCCGCGTACCTGCGCTTCGGCGAGGTCGACGTGGCCAGTTCCTCGCCGGAGCGGTTCCTCCGGGTCGGCGCCGACGGCGTCGTGCAGGCCGAACCGATCAAAGGCACTGCGGCGCGCGGCGTGACGCCCGAACAGGACGCCGCGCTGCGTGACGGGCTGGCCGAGGACCCGAAGACGCGCGCGGAGAACCTGATGATCGTCGATCTGCTGCGCAACGACCTGGGCCGCGTGTGCCAGGTGGGCACCGTGCAAGTGCCGGAGCTGATGGGCACCCGCACGTACCGGACCGTGCACCAGCTCGTGTCGACGGTGCGGGGTGAGCTGAGGCCGGGGCTGGACGCGCTGGACTGCGTGCGGGCCTGTTTCCCCGGCGGGTCGATGACCGGAGCCCCCAAGGAACGCACGATGGAGATCATCGACGACCTCGAGCCGAGCGCCAGGGGCGTGTACTCCGGCGCGCTGGGTTTCTTGAGCTGCAACGGATCCGCCGACCTGAGCATCGTCATCCGCACCGCGGTCTTCGCAGCCGGACGGGTGCGGATCGGCGCGGGCGGTGCGGTCGTGCTGGATTCCGATCCCGACGGGGAGTACCAGGAGATGCTGCTCAAGCTGGCGGCGCCGATGCGGGCGTACTGGAGCTCCGGCGCTCACGAGCCCGCTGCCGTGCTGCCCGCGGAGCCACGCGTTCACCGGCGGGGCAGGCACGCACGTCGTCGCCGTGCCGCCACCCGCGGTGCGGAGGTGGAGGCCGGATGATGAGCCGAGCCCACAACGCCGCCCTGGCACTGGAGAGGCACGCCGATCGGGCCGGCTGGTCGTCGCGGCCCGCCTACCTGGTGGAAGACACGGTGTGGACGCACGGTCAGGTCCACGACCTCGCCGCACGGGCCGCG
>NZ_VSRL01000373.1 GCF_012184385.1 Lentzea indica | reverse complement strand
CGTTCGCCGCGTTCGCCGCCCTCAGCCTGTCCGGCCCGGTCGCGGGTACCGCCCGCGTCCTGCTCGGACCGGTGCTGGGACTGGTGATGCTGCACCTCGCGCTCGGCATCGAGATCCGCGCGTCGCGTCAGCGCACGACCACGTGGGCACGGGTGGGGCGTGAGCTGCGGGAGCGCCTGCTGTCGTTGCTGGGCCTGGGCAACGACCACCGGGACGCCCTGGCGCGCACCCGCGACCGAGCGGCGTTGCGAGCGGCCAAACTGGCACTGGCGAGCCGGTGGACGCCTTTCAGGACATCGCGTCTGCGAAAGGCGCTGCACACCTCGCATGTTGCCCACGACCCCGCACAGCGCGACCGGATGCTGCGCGAGCTGGGCGTGCTCCAGCACGCGAACAAGCTCGCGGAGACCACCCAGCCGTCCCCGTGGTGACCTTCGTTCCCGCTGACGAGGCCGGACTCGCGGCGGAGATCGCTGATCTGGTGAACCGGGTGTACGCCGAGGCCGAGGCGGGGATCTGGGCCGAGGGCGCCACCCGGACCACCGAAGCCGAGGTGGTCGATCTCATCCACGCCGGGCAGATCGCGGTGGCCCGGTCGGACAAGCGCGTCGTGGGTGCCGTGCGCATCCAGCAACTGGACGACGGCGTGGGCGAGTTCGGGATGCTGGTCGCCGCTCCGGAAGAGCGTGGCACCGGCGTCGGCAGGGACCTCGTGTCCTTCGCCGAGCACTGGGCGAGCGAGCGCGGCCTCAAGAGCATGCAGCTGGAGCTTCTCGTGCCGCGGACCTGGACTCATCCGGTCAAGGAGTTCCTGAGGGGCTGGTACACCCGCATCGGCTACCGCGTCGTGCGCACGGGCAGCCTCGATGAGGCCTACCCGGCGTTGGTGCCGCACCTCGCTTGCCCGTGCGACTTCGTCATCTTCCAGAAGGACCTCGGCCGAGCTCCAGCGTGACCTCCGTCAGCGGCGTGCTCGTGCACGTGAGGATCTGACCGTCGGCCCTCTGCCGCGCGCTCAGGCAGTTCGGTTCCTGCTGGGAGACCTTTCCGGCGAGCAGCTTCACCACGCACTCCCCGCAGCTGCCCACGGTGCAGGAGTACGGCATCGGCAGACCGGCCGTGAGCCCGGCGTCGAGCAGTGTCTGGCCCGGTTCGGCGACCGCCGTGCCGACTCCTCGCCCGCCGTCCTCGACGAGCATCCGCTGCGGCACGCTGGACGTGGCCGCCGCGGTCCGCCCGGTGGCGTAGCGCTCGACGTGGACGTGACCGTCCGGGACGCCGAGCTCGTCGAGTGCCTGCCGCGCGGTGTCCATGAGTGTTTCCGGGCCACACAGGTAGAACCGCGCGTTCGGGGACGGCGCGAGCCCGGCGACCCACTGCCTGACTCCGGGGACGTCGACCCGTCCGTCGCGGGACGTCACCACGTGGGCGACGGAGAACCGGCCGGGGTGTTCCCGCTCCAGCCTGGCGAGCTCGGCGGCGAAGATGGTCTCCTCCGCGCTCCGGTTGCTGTACAGCAGGGCGATCCGGTATCCCGTCCGCCCGGCGAGCAGGGTGCGGATCATGCTCATCATCGGCGTCACTCCGCTGCCCGCCGCGACCAGTACGACGTCGTGCGCGGCCTTGCGGTCCACGTGGAAAGAACCTGACGGGCCGCGCACGAACAGCCGGTCCCCGACAGCGACATCACGGTGCACGTGCGTGGAGAACCGGCCGGCCTCGACGTGTTTGACCGTGATCTCCAACCGCGGTGAGCCTGGCGCCGACGACGCCGAGTAGGGCCTGCGCAGTGTGCGGCCGCCGATGTCGGTCACCAGCGTGAAGAACTGGCCGGGCAGGAAGGTGAACACCGCGTTGCTGTCGCCCGCGTCCTCCAGCACCAGCGTGACGGTGCTCGGCGTCTCCCTGCGCACCCCGACGACACGCACTTCTCGCAGCGGGTCCTCCTGCGCGGTGCCGGCACGGCGGCGGAAGATGCCGCCGACCTCGTACCCCTCCTTGCGCAGGCCCGAGCGGTAGGCCAGGTTCATGACCGCCCGCAGCCACTTTGCCGGCATCAGCCCCGCGACCTTGAGCAGGAAGGCGGGTGGCCCGCCAGCGGTGTTCGCGGAGTTCGCGGCCAGGTGCTCGCTCGCCAGGGCCATCAGATCGGGCGGCTCGGCGTGCGTAGCCGGGTTCCACAGCCGGGCTCGCGTCACCGCGTCGTTCGTGGTCAGGTCCGCGGCCTCGACGTCGATGAGCAGTGCGGCATGCGGTGGTGTCCCGCGCAACGACATCGGCTCCAGCAGAACGGGGTCCACGGTGATCGTCGCTCTGCCTCGGACGTGCAGCACTCCGGTGCGTCCAGGGACGAGCGCGGCGAACGAAAGCCGGTCGTCCTGGAGCAGGTTGTGCAACGTGTCCGCGCGTTTGTTGCCCTTCCGGTCCGCGATCACGAGCGTGTGGTCGTCCACGATCCGCGCCACCGCCAGGTGGTCCCCGCGCGGACTGCTGTCGCTCCCGCCTGCGGAGTCCCATGTGGACAGAACCAGGAACGGTGCGGCGACGAGGAAATCAGCGACACCGGGCTTGCTCAGCGGACCGTCGCCACCGACCTCGGGAGCGCGCTCGGCCGGGGACGGTGGTTGCCACAGTCCGGAACGCAGAACGGCCTGGGCGCAGTGCACGTACACCTGCTCGACGTCGAAGATCACCTCGCGATCTCGGCCTAGGAAGGCAGAACCGTTGACCCGCAACGTCTCCCCTGTTCCCGGCAGGAGGAAGAGCAGCGACGCCGGTCCGTCAGCGGTGCCGGGTTCGTCGAGCAGGAAGGAGATCCTCGTCGGCGAGTGCACCCGCGCAAAGCCCGGCGTGCCGCCGATGAACGTCGTTCTGCTCAGGCCTTCCGCGTCCCGGTAGCCGAAACCCGCGATGGGGCTGTGCGCAAGCGCGGTCACACAGCCCTCATCGAGCGCGCCAACCTCCTTCAACATGATCATCGCTGGTGGGCGCCCGACGACCGACTCGATCTCTTCTGCCGTGCTGAGTCGGTTGTTTTCGCAGCTCATAGCACTATTATGAGCTTTTGCTCAACTCTTGGGTACTCGCTTTTGAGCGCATCGAGGAGGACCGCCATGCCGTCCGCCAACCGCCGTGTCGAACCACGTCGCAAGCCTCGGCAGGTCCGGGCGGAGCTCACCCGCGACCGCATCCTGACCGCGGCTGCTCACGTTTTCTCCGAGCACGGGTACGCCGCCGGCACCACCAACCGCATCGCCGAACAGGCGCGCGTCTCCATCGGTTCGCTGTACCAGTACTTCCCGAACAAGGACGCGATTCTCGCCGAGCTGATGGTGCGGCACATCGACCGCGGCGCCTGGACCACGGCCGATCAGCTCGACCTGTCCCCCGGCACCCTGGAGCCGACCGTCCGTGCCCTCGTCCGCGACGCGATCGACAACCATCGCGACGACCCCCAGCTGCTCCGGATCATGATCGAGGAGGCTCAGTTCTCCCAGGAGCTGCAGGACACGATCACCCGGCACGGCGCACAACGCGTCGCCCAGGTCCGCGACCTCTTCTCCCGGCATCCCGACGTCGGAGTGCGGGACCTGGACACCGCGGTCGAGCTCATCGTGTTCACCGTCGAGCTGAACACCCACCGGCTCATGGCCTTCCCGCAGACGGTCGGGGTCGAGGCGCTCGAGAACGAGCTGGTGGACATGGTGACCCGGTACCTGCGCGGTGACCGTCAGGCAGACGCGGTTCCCAACAGTTGAACGCTCAACGGGATCGACCACGGCGAGAGGTACCGTCCGCGCTGAAACCGAGCAGTGAGGGGGACGAGCCGTGCGCCGTCGTATGCGTGGCACCGCTGTTGCCGCGATCGCACTGACCAGCCTGATGGTGGTGAGTGCCTGCGCGAAGGACTCCGGGGGTGGCACCACCGGGTCGACCAACGCCGCTGGTGCCGCGTGCGAGTTCTCGACGCCGCCCAGTGCGCCCGCCACTTCGAGCACCAGCGCCGCCAACGGCGAGAAGGTCGACGGCAGCGCGCTGAAGGTCGGCCTGGCCTACGACATCGGTGGTCGTGGTGACGCGTCGTTCAACGACCTCGCCGCCGCCGGGTTCGACAAGGCGATCAAGGACCTGGGGGTCAAGAAGGAGAACACGCGCGAGCTCTCCGCGGCTCCGAACGAGGACGAGGCGGCCAAGCAGACCCGCCTGCGCCAGCTCGCGTCCGAGGGCTTCAACCCGATCGTCGGTGTCGGCTTCGCGTACACCGAGTCACTGAAGGTCGTCGCGCCGGAGTTCCCGAACGTCAAGTTCGGCCTGGTCGACTCGGCCGTCGACGGCGCGGCCAACGTGACGCCGCTGGTCTTCGCCGAGCAGGAGGGCTCCTTCCTGGCCGGCGTCGTCGCCGCGTACCAGAGCAAGAAGTGCCACGTCGGCTTCGTCGGCGGCGTGGACATCCCGCTGATCCAGAAGTTCGAGGCCGGCTTCGTCCAGGGCGCGAAGACCGCCGCACCGAAGGTCCAGGTCGAGAAGAAGTACATCACCCCGGCCGGTGACTTCACCGGCTTCCAGGACCCGCCGAAGGGCCAGGAGGCCGCGAAGGGCCTGATCGACAAGGGCGCGGACGTCGTCTACCCCGCCGCGGGCGCGTCCGGCATCGGAGTCTTCGCCGCGGTGAAGGAGGCCGGTGTGCTGGCGATCGGGTGTGACGCCGACCAGTACAACCAGCCGGCGCTCGTGAACACCAGGGACGTCATCGTCGCGTCGAGCCTCAAGCGCGTCGACGTCGCCGTGTACGACTTCTTCAAGGCCGCCGCGAAGAACGACCTCGCGTCGCTGCCGAAGGTCTTCGACCTCAAGGTGGACGGCGTCGGCTACGCCACCTCGGGCGGCAAGATCGACGCGAAGCTGCAGGGAATCCTCGAGGGCTACAAGGCCCAGATCATCGAGGGCAAGATCAAGGTCGCGGACAAGCCGTAGTTCGCGTCACCGAGCGGGTTCGACTGCCCACAGCCGGCGTTCGCCGGCTGTGGGTTCCTACCTTCGGCCCTATGAGATGGGCCCTGTGCCACGCGCGCGCTGGACCTGTTGCGTGCTGTCCTCGACCTGTGCCGGACGTCCCATGGCGGCACGCCCATCAGATGCCCGAGGAGGCAGCCATGTCCGGTTTGCTCGTCAAGAGCTTCGACACCCCTGAAGAGACCCGTCCGTTCGAACAGGGCATGGGTCACCTGGACCTGCTCAACGTCGACTCCGGCCCGGTGGGCCGCGCGGTGTTCGAGCCGGGGTGGCGCTGGTCAGAACACGTCAAGCCGCTGGCTCAGACCGACAGCTGTCAGGTGGCCCACAAGGGCTACTGCGTGTCGGGGCGGATGAAGATCGTCATGGACGACGGCCAGGAAGAGGACATCAAACCCGGCGACTTCATGGAGGCCGCGCCAGGGCACGACGCGTGGGTCGTCGGCGACGAACCTTGCGTGCTGATCGACTGGCAGGGTTCGGACGACTACGCCAAGCAGCACTGACACCTGTCGAGCAGGCAGATCAGATGTTGTGAACATCTGGATGGTGGCAATATCCTGATGTCATGGCGACTCGGCACCTGTACGTGGTGCGGCACGGCGTGGCGGACCCGTTCGGTGAGTTGACCGAGGCCGGGCAGCGGCAGGTGGAGCTGCTCGGCCGGCGCCTGACAAGCCTGCCGATCGATGCCGTCTGGCATTCGCCGCTGGCGCGGGCAGTGCGGTCCGCGCGGATCCTGGGCGAGCACCTGCCGGGCGTCGCCGTGCGGGAAGCGGCCGAGCTCGTCGACCACGTACCGCACGTGCCGGAGGAGATCCCGCCCGCGTGGGCGGGGTTCTTCGACGGGTACGACGCCGCGGAGGCCGCCGCGGGCGCACGCATCGCGGAGGCGCTGATCGGCAGGTTCGCCATGCCCGCCGACGTCGAGACCCACGAAGTCCTGGTCACGCACGCCTATCCGGTGGCGTGGCTCGTGCGGGACGCCCTCGGCGCGCCACCGGCGCGGTGGCTGGGGTTGAACTGTGGGAACACGGCGCTGACGGTGATCGAGCATCGGGCCGGGCTGGCGCCGACCCTGGTGCTGTACAACGACATGGGCCATCTTCCTGCCGAGCTGCGGTGGACGGGTTTCGGGCCGGGCACGCGGCCCTGAGCCAGTGGCATGGCCCGAACTCGCGGACGAGAAGTCCCCGCGGAGCCGTCAACGTCGCGGATCAGTGCCGAAGCACGGCGTGGGCGGCACTGAGGCGTTCGGCCTCGTCGCGTTCGGAGTGGTCCCCCGACACGTCGTCAGCCCAGCCGAGCAGCCGGCTCAGGCAGGCGTCCGCGGTGGCCGTGACGACGGGTGGGCAGCCGACGGCCACCGCGCCGCTGGTCCCGTCGATGGTGATGAGGGTGCCTTCGGCGATCGTGCGTCCACCGGCGCTCACCGAGTCGGTGCCTACGTCGAGTTCGGCGATCCCCACGACAGCGGGTTTGCCCATCGCCCTCGCCACCACCGCGGCGTGGCTCGCCGGGCCGCCGCGGGCGGTGACGATCCCGGCGTCCGGGTTCTCGTAGTCGAGCGGAACCTGCAGACGCGCGCATTGGATGCCTTCGCGCTCGAACAGGCC
>NZ_VSRL01000372.1 GCF_012184385.1 Lentzea indica | reverse complement strand
TTCACGGTGCTGGTGCCGGATCCGCGTTACGTCGTCATCCCGCCGGCGACGAGCATTCCCACGCGGGTCACGGAGCTGCTGATCAAAGGCCCCGGTGACACGGTGCGCGACACGCTCAAGAGCGCGCTCGGCCCGGACACCGACGTCTTCTCGGAGACGAAGGAGGCCGACGACGGGGCGCTCGAGGTCAATCTCACCAGGGTGGGCAAGGACCTGACACCCGAGAAGAGCAAGCAGATCGTGGCGCAGGTCGTGAAGTCGTACTCCGGCGTCACCACGTCGCGCGTGCGCGTTCTCGTCGACGGCCAGCAGATCCTGCAGGACCAGCGCGACTACCGGCCGTCCGACGTGTCGGCGACCGCGGGCGAGGCGTTGCTGGCGCTGAACGCGAACCTCCAGGGAATGCTCGTGGTGGACGGGTCGATCCGCTCGCTCACCGACGGCAACCCGATCAAGGGCCCCGCGGGCGCCGGCACGTACGGCGCGGTGAGCGCGGCCCAGTCGCTCGACGGCTCACGTCTGGCCGTGGTGTCCCGGTCGGGCGGCGGAATGCGGTTGCGCGTGGGGGAACTCGAGCAGGAACTGTCCGAAGTGGACCTCCGCGCGACCACGCTTTCGCGACCGACCTGGCTGCTCTCCAGCGGACCGAAGGAACCGGGCTCCGAGGTCTGGACAGCGCACGACGGCACGTCCGTCGCCCGCGTCACCCGTTCCGACAACGGCAGCTGGACGGCCAAGGGCGTCAACATCACCGACATCACGCCGTTCGGTCCGATCAGCGAACTGCGCCTCTCGCGTGACGGCACCCGCGCGGCCCTGGTGATCGCCGGGAAGCTCTACGTCGCGTCCGTGGTGCGCAACGACCAGGACGTGGCGCTGCGCGCACCCCGGCAGCTGCAGCCCTCCACGCTGGGGGCGGCCGTGCAGTCGATCGACTGGCTCTCCCAGGACGTGCTGGTCGTTTCCTCCTCACTGCCCTCGTTGCCGGTCACCAGGGTCTACACGGACGGGTACAAGGTCGACCGCTACAGCCAGTCGAACCTCACCGTGCCGGTGGGTTCGGTGGCGGCGGCGCCCGCGCGTCAGGTGCAGGTGATCGACTCCTCGGGGCTGTGGTCGGCGTCGGACATCACCGACGTGTGGCGGTCGAGCGGAATCCGGGTTTCGTCGGGCTCGCTGGTCTTCTACCCGGGCTGATCGGGCCGGGCTGAGGTCAGCCCGCGCTCGCCTACTGCCCAGGCCGATGAGGCCGGGCCGACGTCAGCACGAGCACGGCGTGAGTGCGTAACCCGGCACCGCGCAACGCCCGGATGCACGCCGACGCCGTAGCGCCCGTGGTGATCACGTCGTCCAGCAACACGGTGGTGCCCGGCGGAGGTCTGCCGCAAACCTCGACCCGGCCCTCGAGGTTCCGCCGACGCGCCCCGGCGCTCAGGCCCACGGAATCGGCCACACCGGATGCGAACCGAAGCACCGGCGCGACGGACGCGATTTCGGCGGCCCGCGCGATTCTCAGCATGTGGTCGCCGCCGCGGCTCCGGGCGGCGCTTCGGCGTGAGGGTGCGGTGATGAGCGTCCAGGGCGGCGGGCCGATCGTGATCAGTGCCGCTGCGACGAAGGCGCCGAACCACGCCGCCAGCGCTCGTGCGCCGCGTTCCTTGAAGCCGAGCACGAGTTCCCTTGCCACACCGTGATAGGCGGCCAGCGTCCACACAGGCGGCCCCACACCGGGAACCTGGAGTCGTGCCGGCGGCCCGAAGCAGTCGAAGCACGTGGCACAGCAGGCGGAGCCGCGGCGGCCGCAGCCGGCGCAGGTGGCGGGCAGGAGCAGGTCGAGTGCGGTCATGACATCAGGATGGCGGCGGGGTCTGACAAGAAATCGCGGTCGACGGGTCTTTCGGCCCCGCCCACAAGGGTGAAGTTCCTGTTGCGTTGTCGATCACCGCAACGTCCATCCCGGACGTGCAACCCCAGGTCGGCGCGAGTTCTGTGACCACGTCCCAAGATCCGGTAACTCGTTTCGACCCGTTTGTCCCAGCGTCTGTTGAGGGGACGTTTCAGAACTGAGGCGTCCACACGTTGGACACCCTGACGCGAGTCGCGCCGGGCACCAGCCGCACACCCCCAGAGGACCGGACCGCGGCTCGGAGCGCCAGGTCCCGGTTAACGTTTATTCACATGCGGATCTGACCAGCGCTTATTCATTGGAATGCCCACACGGACGGCGCTGATGGTGATCAACGGACTTGTCCGTCAATGGGCGAAATCTGCCGTTCAGCCGGGCGTGACTGGGTCGTGATCGGTCATCGGCACCGATCAGTTCTGTTGCAAGAAGTGCCGTCCGGTGCCGCTTCGCGCATCGGAATCGATCTCTTCGAGGTTTCGGGAACATGACGCGCGGGTCGCCCGTTGGCTGGGTATGAGGCCGCGACTGGACCCGTTCGACGCAGTGAGGCTGCCGTCGAGTGCCGGTCATGGTCTGCGCCGTACGGGTGAGCGAGGTGCCGGTGAGCTGGGTTGGTGGCACGCTCGGGACACGACTCGCAACGCGCTGTCGTCGCGCTGCGTAGTCACCAAAAAATCTGCGCGTTCCCCCGGCAAGGGGGCTTACGCGACGGTGAATCCCAAGCTAACGTGCACCGCTATCAGCGTTCCCGGCCCGCGGGGAGGAGGCGAACAGCCCATGACCCTGGCGCCGTGAGACACGCCGAGGACGACCCTCTGCGACACATCCGCGATCCAAGATCGCCACGGCGCCTGAAATCAGTCCAGCCATAGCTCGCAGCAAAGCGAGGGAGGTCGTGTATGGACATCGTCGTTAAGGGCCGCAACGTCGAGGTGCCCGATCACTACAGGGTTCACGTCGCCGAAAAGCTGGCCCGGCTTGAGCGCTACGACCGCAAGGTCATCCGCTTCGACGTGGAGCTTTTCCACGAGCCGAACCGCCGACAGTCGAAGAACTGCCAGCGGGTCGAAATCACCGGCAAGGGACGTGGACCCGTGGTCCGTTCCGAAGCCTGCGCGGGTGACTTCTACGCCGCGCTCGATTCTGCGGTCGCGAAGCTCGAGAACCGTCTGCGTCGGTCGCACGACCGCAGGCGAGTCCACCACGGGGCCCGCGCCCCGATCTCGGTGGCGGAAGCGACAAGCGGACTGGGAGACATCCCCTCCGCAGGCGAGAGCATGACGTCGCGCCGCGCGAAGACCGCGGTGCTCGACGCACCCGAGGCCGACTACGAGGGCATGGCGGAAGTGCCCGCGCAGCGTTGGGACGACGGCCTCGACGACAAGTTGCCCGGACGCGTCGTACGCGAAAAGGAGCACGCCGCCAAACCGATGACCGTCGACCAGGCCCTCTACGAGATGGAACTGGTCGGACACGACTTCTACCTGTTCGCCGACACCGACAGCGGGCGCCCGAGCGTCGTCTATCGCCGGAAGGGATTCGACTACGGCGTGATCAGGCTGGCCTGACGCGGTAACCCCAGTTCCTTCAACCGCCGCCGCCCCGCACCCCTCGCGTGCGGGGCGGCGGCGTGCGTCTACCGCCTCCCGGCCGATTCGGCGCCCGAATGTTCACCGTGAAGGTGAATTCGGCCGGACCAGGAACCTTTGCGCGGTCCTCATGCGTTCTCCACACCAGTAGCCGAGGTGGGGGCACCGGCGGCAGGCGGCCTGCGGAAGATCGCAGAAACGGCACCTGACCTGCGCATACCAGGTCAGTGGTACCAATCGGCCTGTGTCTGTGCACACATCTTGGCGACTTGCCTACGATGGGCAGGGGAAAGGCGTCCGACGTGGGCGCGCCGCGATACAGGTGATGAGGTCTATCCAGATGGTGCTGTCCCGACTGCTCCGCTCCGGCGAGGGCAAGATGCTCAAGCGCCTCCGCAACATCGCACAGCACATCAACCACCTCGAAGACGATGTGGTCGACCTCTCCGACGCCGAGCTGCGCGCCAAAACCGAGGAGTTCAAGGAGCGCTTCGCCGGTGGCGAGTCGCTCGACGAGCTGCTGCCGGAGGCGTTCGCCGTCGCCCGCGAGGCCGCGAGGCGGACCCTGGGTCAGCGCCCCTACGACGTGCAGATGATGGGCGGCGCCGCGCTGCACCTCGGCCAGATCGCCGAGATGCGCACCGGTGAGGGCAAGACGCTGACCTCGGTCATGCCCGTGTATCTCAACGCCATCGCAGGCAAGGGCGTCCACGTCATCACCACGAACGACTACCTGGCCAAGCGCGACGCGGACTGGATGGGCCGCGTGCACCGCTTCCTCGGCCTCTCCGTCGGCGCGATCCTTTCCGAGATGACGCCCGAGCAGCGCCGCGCGGCGTACAACTCGGACATCACCTACGGCACGAACAACGAGTTCGGCTTCGACTACCTGCGCGACAACATGGCGTGGAGCCTGGACGAGTTGGTGCAGCGCGGCCACTACTTCGCGATCGTCGACGAGGTCGACTCGATCCTCATCGACGAGGCCCGCACGCCGCTGATCATCTCCGGCCCCGCCGAGCAGTCGGCGCGGTGGTACACGGAGTTCGCGCGGCTCGTCCCGCGCATGCGCGGCATCGACGTCACGCAGCTCTCGCAGAAGGAACGCATCGAGGTCATCGAGGAGAAGTCGAAGTCGTACCACTACCAGTACGACGAGAAGAAGCGCACTGTCGCCGTCACCGAGCTCGGTGTGGAGTACATCGAGGACCAGCTCGGCATCGACAACCTGTACGAGGCCGCGAACACGCCGTTGGTGGGCTACCTGAACAACGCCCTCAAGGCGAAGGAGCTCTACAACCGCGACAAGGACTACATCCTCCGCAACGGTGAAGTCATGATCGTCGACGAGTTCACGGGTCGTGTGCTCGCCGGTCGTCGCTACAACGAGGGCATGCACCAGGCCATCGAGGCCAAGGAGAACGTGGAGATCAAGGCGGAGAACCAGACTCTCGCCACGATCACCCTGCAGAACTACTTCCGTCTCTACGAGAAGCTCGGCGGCATGACCGGTACCGCCGAGACCGAGGCGGCCGAGTTCCACCAGACCTACAAGCTGGGCGTCGTCCCGATCCCGACGAACCGCCCGCCGCAGCGCACCGACCAGCCCGACCTCGTCTACAAGAGCGAGGAGGCGAAGTTCGACGCCGTCGCCGACGACATCGCCGAGAAGCACGAGAAGGGCCAGCCGGTCCTGATCGGCACGACGAGCGTCGAGCGCTCGGAGTACCTGTCGAAGCTGCTGGTGCGCAAGGGCATCCCGCACGAGGTGCTGAACGCGAAGCACCACGACCGCGAGGCGCTGATCATCGCGAAGGCCGGCCGCAAGGGTGCCGTCACGGTCGCCACGAACATGGCCGGTCGCGGTACGGACATCGTGCTGGGCGGCAACCCCGACATCATCGCCGACCACGAGCTGCGCGACCGCGGCCTCGACCCGGTGGAGACGCCGGAGGAGTACGAGGCCGAGTGGGCCAAGGTCGTCGAGGAGCTCACGACCCTGGGCAAGGCCGAGGCGGACGAGGTTCGCGAGGCCGGTGGCCTCTACGTGCTCGGCACCGAGCGCCACGAGTCGCGCCGCATCGACAACCAGCTCCGCGGTCGTACCGGCCGTCAGGGCGACCCCGGTGAGTCGCGCTTCTACCTGTCTCTGCAGGACGAGCTGATGCGCCGCTTCAACGCGTCCATGGTCGAGATGGTGATGACGCGCCTGAACGTGCCGGACGACGTGCCGATCGAGCACAAGATGGTCACCCGCGCCATCCGCAGCGCGCAGACCCAGGTCGAGCAGCAGAACTTCGAGATCCGCAAGAACGTCCTCAAGTACGACGAGGTCATGAACCGCCAGCGCACGGTGATCTACGCGGAGCGGCGCCGCGTCCTCGCGGGCGAAGACCTGAAGGAACAGGTCGAGCACATGATCCAGAGCGTCGTCGAGGAGTACGTCAACGGCGCCACCGCCGACGGCTACGCCGAGGACTGGGACCTCGACAAGCTCTGGACCGCGCTCAAGACCCTCTACCCGGTGTCGCTGGACTCGAAGGAGCTCCTCGAGTCCGATGAGGACGTCACGCGCGAGTACCTGCGTGATCTTCTCGTCGAGGACGCGTTGCAGGCCTACCGCGACCGCGAGGCCGACATCGACAGCCGCGTCGGCGAAGGTGCGACCCGTGAGCTGGAGCGTCGCGTCCTGCTGTCCGTCCTGGACCGCAAATGGCGCGAGCACCTGTACGAAATGGACTACTTGAAGGAGGGCATCGGCCTGCGCGCCATGGCGCAGCGCGATCCCCTCATCGAGTACCAGCGCGAGGGCTTCGAGATGTTCAACGCGATGCTCGACGCGTTGAGGGAGGAAACCGTCGGGTTCCTCTTCAACCTCCAGGTCGAAGCCGCTGAACCGGAGCCGGCCGAGCCCGAGGTCCCCGTGACCCTGAGCGCGGCCCCGCAGGCCCTCCCGCAGACGCAGGGCGGTGCCCGTGCCCGCGCTCGCGCCGCGGCCGCCGCTCAGCAGCAGGCCCAGCAGCAGGCTCAGGCCCCCGCCGGACCGGCGATGGCCCAGTTGGCCAGTGGCAACGCCATCCCGCCCGCTCTGCGCGGCAAGGGCCTCGGCGGTCCCGGTCAGCAGAGCCTGACCTACAGCGGCCCGACCGAGGACGGCGGCGTCGACCAGCACGGCGAGTC
>NZ_VSRL01000371.1 GCF_012184385.1 Lentzea indica | reverse complement strand
CCTGCGCGAGCCAACCGAGCGCCCGCGTCTGCACCGGTCCGCGAAACCGGTGTGCCGCAACGGCATCGAGCTTTCCGGCGGCGAGCATGAACTCCGCGTCCGAGCCGCCGAGCCGGACAGCAGGTGCCGGATCTCCGTCGCGCAACGCGCAGCGCGCACTCAGAACCGCCAGCTCGGGCACGTGCCGGTTGCACTGGCGCAGCAGCTCCAACGCAGGCGTCAGCACACGGCGAGCCTCCGTCGTGAGACCGGCGGCCAGCAGCGCTTCTGCCCTGTCGACGAGTGCCTCCGGCCGGCTCGTCGAGTCGAGGCCCGCCTTCGCCGCGTCCTCGTACCGTCGCAGGGCGAGCGGCAGATCGCCGGTGAGCATCGCCACGAACCCTCTGTTGTGCAAGCACATCGCCGCACGCCCCGGCTCACCCATGGCCTGCAGCAAGGTTTGCGCGGACGTGAAGTCGGCATCCGCTTTGGTCAGCTGGGTGGCGTTGCACCGTGCGATCCCACGGCCGATCAACGCGTTGGCGAGCCAGCGTTCGTCGCCATGTCTCCGCAACTTCCTGATGACCGCGGTGAGTTCGGCGATCGCCAGCCGTGGTTCCGCTGACTGGCAGAGGTGGAGTCCGCGCAGGCATCGGGCGCGGGCCAGCTCCCTGCCGCGAAGGTGCGGTGTGGCGAGATCGAGGTGCTGGAGGCTTTGCCTGCGGCGACCCCGATCCAGGTCGATCCACGCGAGCGTGAGGTGGAACCGGGCCTCACCGGTGAGCCGCAACCCGCGCCGGGCGAACCGGGCCGCCACGTCGAGGTGCCCGAGCTCGACGTGGGCGATGCTGAGGTCGTGCAGGGCGTCGGCGCGCTCGGCGCGAGTGCCGCGGACCGCGGTCGTAGCAATGGTGGCCTGTGGATCGGCACTGGCGCTCATGCCACGAACCACCCCGTCGTCAGGCCCAGTTCGGGCACGGTGACGCACAACGGCCCAGGCCTGACGTCGGCGCGGAACCAGCCCTCGGCGTCTGGACGAAGTGCCTGGGCGAGGCCGGGTGAGCGGACCTCGACGGAGACGCCCTTGTCGTCCAACACACCGGTCAGGCGCAGACCGGCCGGGGCCGGATCGAGCTGCAGGTACATGCGGCCGACGCCGACGTGGAACACGAGCTGCCGGGACGGGCCGCGGACCGGTTCGCGGACGGCCTCCATCGGTTCGAGCCCGGTCGGGTGCGGTGCCAGGACGGCAGGCGGAACGTCCGAGCTGAACAGGCAGGCGATCTCGTCGAGCAACGAGTCCCTCATTGCAGGGCCTCCAGCTTCCGCCGCAGCTCAGCCAGGCAACGACTGCGTGTGGAACCCACGCTCCCCACGTTCATCCCCAGGGCTTCGGCAACCTGTGCATAACTCAGTTCGGGGCTGTGGGCAGCGATCCGCAGCAACCGCTGGCACCGCTCGTTCAACGTCATCAACGCGGACCACAACCGCCGCTGACGATCGTTGGTGATCGCGACCTCGTCCGGCGCCGGCAACGTCGACTCCGGCTCCCAGAGGTCCAACGACACCTCACGTCCGCGGGCGCGCACCACCGCGATGCTCTGTCGCGTAGCGGTACGGACCAGCCACGTGGCCAGGTGCTCGGGCCTGCGGATGCGAGTGAGCTGTTCGGCCAGGCAGAGCCAGGTGCACTGGTAGACGTCGGCCGCGTCAGCGTGGCTCAGACGGAACGATCTGGGCACCGACCAGACCAGACGCGAATAGCGTTCGACGAGGACGTCCCAGCCACACAGGCCGGAACGCCAGCCACCAAGTACCTCAGTGTTCGAGTCCATGCCATTTGGAGTCGAACCCCGGCGTCAAGGCTCCCAGCCTCACCCGAAAGTGGGTTGTCCACAGTTGTGGAGGATCTTATCCACACCTGTGGACAACTACAGCTTGTGGAGGCGTTCCACGGCTTCGTCGATCACGGCGTCCTGCTTGCAGAACGCGAAACGGATCAGGTGCTGCCACTGATCTGGCCTGTCCGTGAACACCTGGACCGGCACCGCGGCGACGCCGATCTTGGCAGGCAGGTCGCGGCACAAAGCCAAGCCGTCCGTGTAGCCGAGAGGCCGCACGTCGGCACAGATGAAGTACGTGCCCTCGGAAGATCGCACCTCGAAACCGGCCGCACGCAAACCCTCGGCCAAGCGCGCCCGCTTGGAGGACAGCGAGTCGCGCAACGTACCGACCCAGTCCAGCTCAGCCGTCAGCGCGTGGGCGATCGCCGGTTGGAACGGCGCTCCGCCCACGAAGGTCATGAACTGCTTGGCCGCACGGACCGCGGACACCAGAGAAGCAGGACCGCACACCCAGCCGATCTTCCAGCCGGTGCAGTTGAACGTCTTGCCGGCGCCGGAGATCGACAACGTCCGCGAGGCCATCCCGGGCAGTGAGGCCAGCGGAATGTGCGTCAGGCCGTCGAACACCAGGTGCTCGTAGACCTCGTCGGTGATCGCCAGCAGGTCGTGCTCGACGCACAACGCGGCGATGGCCTGCAGCTCCTCCAACCGGAACACGGTCCCCGTCGGGTTGTGCGGCGAGTTGACCAGCACCGCACGCGTCCGAGGCGTGACGGCCGCGCGCAACGCGTCCACGTCGAGAGCCAACCGGCCAGAAGCGTCCTCGCGCAGGCCGACGGTCACCCGCGCCGCACCGGCCATGGCCACGGAAGCGGCGTAGGAGTCGTAGTACGGCTCGATCAGGATCACTTCGTCGCCGGCCTCGACCAGAGCCAGCAACGACGCCGCGATCGCCTCGGTGGCGCCGACGGTCACCAGGATCTCGGTGTCGGGGTCGTAGGAGAGCCCGTACCGCGAACGGTGAGCGGAGATGGCACGACGCAGCACCGGCATGCCGGGTCCCGGCGGGTACTGGTTCACGCCCGATGCGATCGCGGACTGGGCGGCCGCGAGCATCGACGCAGGGCCGTCGGTGTCGGGGAAACCCTGACCGAGGTTGACGGCGTCGTGCTGCACGGCCAGCGCCGTCATCTCCGCGAAGATGGTCGACGTGAACGGCTGCAACCGGGGGACTAGCGCTGGTACCCGCACAACGCAGGATCTTCACGGACAATGTGGTTGTGGAGCAACTGACCGTCGCTGACCAGCAGAAGCGCACAGACCTGCGCAGGATGAAGCTCGTCGCGACGAGCTTCCTCGTCGGCGCGACGGTCATCTTCTTCGGCACGCACGCGTTCGAAGGACCCTGGGTCGGCTACGTGCGAGCGGCCGCGGAAGCCGGCATGGTCGGCGCGCTCGCGGACTGGTTCGCCGTGACGGCCCTGTTCAGACGTCCCTTGGGGCTGCCGATCCCGCACACCGCGATCATCCCCACCCGCAAGAACATGTTCGGCAAGACGCTCGGCGACTTCGTGGGCGTCAACTTCCTCAGCCCGGAGATCGTGCAGGACAAGCTCAAGCGGGCGGGCATCGCGGAACGGGCCGGCGCCTGGATCAAGCAGCAAGAGAACGCCGAACGCATCACCAACGAGCTCGCGAACGTCATCAAGGGCGCGATCACCGTGCTCAAGGACGAAGAGGTGCAGGCCGTCCTGGAGCACGCGATCGTCAAACGGGTGATGGAGAAGCCGTGGGGTCCGCCGCTGGGCAAGTTGCTCAACCAGGTGCTCACCGACGGCGCGCACCACAAGCTCGTCGACCTGATGTGCGACCGGGCCTACGAGTGGGTGCGGGACAACTACGACAAGGTCAGCCTGATCGTCACCGACCGCGCGCCCACGTGGTCGCCCAAGTTCGTCGACGCGATGCTCGGCGACAAGGTCTACACCGAGCTGGTCAACTTCACCTGGGCGGTGAAGACGGACGTCAACCACCCGATGCGCCTCGCCGTGGACCAGTTCCTGCTCGAGTTCTCCACGGACATGCAGACCGACCCGGCCACGATGCAGAGGGCCGAGCAGGTCAAGCAGCAGGTGATCGACCACCCCGACGTCCAGAAGCTCATCAGCAGTGCGTGGGGCACGGCGAAGAAGATGCTCATCGACGCCGCTGAAGACCCGTCCAGCGAGCTCCGCAAGCGCGTCACCCAGGGCCTGGTCACGCTCGGCACCAACCTCACCGACGACCCCGAGCTGCGCGCCAAGGTCGACAGCTGGCTGGAGCAGGCCGCCGGGTACGTGGTCGGCAACTACCGCGCGGAGATCACCACGCTGATCACGGACACCGTCGAGCGCTGGGACGCCGAGGAGACCTCGCGCAAGATCGAGCTGCAGGTCGGCAGGGACCTGCAGTTCATCCGGATCAACGGCACCGTGGTCGGTGCGCTCGCGGGCCTGGTGATCTACACCGTGGCCAACGTGCTCTTCTGAAGGTCCGTGTTCTGGGCGCGCGTTCGTTTTCGGAACGTGCGGGCCTTCTCGCGGTTGCCGCACACCTGCATCGAGCACCAGGTGCGCGAGCGGTTGCGGGAACGGTCGAAGAACGCACGCAGGCAGTCGTCGGCGGGACAGATCTTGAAGCGTTCCCAGGACCCGAGCACGGCCAGCCGCGCGGAGGCGGCCAGCACAGCGCCGAGCGCGTCCGAGCTGGACAGCACCGGAACGCCGTCGGTCAGCTCGACGTGGACCACTCCCGCCGCCGTCTGAGGGCCTGACGACCCCTCGATGGACGACCGCAGCGCCGCTCTCGCGGCGCGCGCCTGTGCGATTTCCCCGCTCCGCCCGAGGCCGCGTTCGGTCACCCACGCGCGCCAGGAGGCTTCACTGTCCAGTACGTGTCGAGTGTTCAGGAAGTCGAGCAGCAGCTCGACGTCGTGATCCCAGCCGACAGTCAGACCAGTCACCCCACCACTGTAGGCGCCACGGCGGTTGCCCGTCAGGGCATCTGACGAATACACCCGGTGTATACATGATGTGTATAGTGCCGCGCATGTCGATAGGACACGCACTGTTGGGGCTGCTAGAGGGCGGTCCAAGGCACGGATACGACCTCAAGCGCGCCTACGACGAGCGCTTTGGTCAGGACCGTCCGTTGCACTACGGGCAGGTGTACTCGACCCTGTCGAGGCTGCTGAAGAACGGTCTGGTGACCGAGGCGGGCGTGGAGGCGGGCGACGGCCCTGAGCGCAAGCGGTACGCGATCACGGACGCCGGAGTCACTGATGTCGAACGCTGGCTCAGCACGCCGGAGAAGCCGGAGCCGTACCTGCAGAACACCCTCTACGCGAAGGTGGTGCTGGCCCTGCTGTCAGGTCGCAGCGCCGCGGAGGTGCTCGACACGCAACGGTCGGCGCATCTCAACACCATGCGTGAGCTGACGAGACGCAAGACCGACGGCGACCTCGCCGACCAGCTCATCTGCGACTTCGCCCTGTTCCACCTCGAAGCCGACCTGCGGTGGCTCGAACTGACCGCCGCCCGCGTCGACCAGTTGGCCGTGGAGGTCATGCGATGACCCTGTTGAGGGCCGAGGGCCTCGTCAAGTCGTTCGGCAAGACGCACGCGCTCGACGGCGCGGGCATCTCGATCCGCGAGGGCGAGGTCGTGGCGGTGATGGGGCCGTCGGGCTCCGGCAAGTCCACCCTGCTGCACTGCATCGCGGGCATCCTGCCGCCCGACTCGGGCACAGTGCATTACCGCGACCGCGACCTCACGGCCATGTCCGACAGCGAACGCAGCGAGCTGCGGCGAACCGAGTTCGGGTTCGTCTTCCAGTTCGGCCAACTCGTTCCGGAGCTGACCTGCCTGGAGAACGTCGCGCTCCCGCTCAGGTTGAGCGGTATGAAGCGCAAGGACGCCGAACGCGCCGCGACGGACTGGCTGGCCAGGCTGGAGGTCGACGGGGTCGCCGACCAGCGTCCCGGCGAGACCTCCGGCGGTCAGGGGCAGCGTGTCGCGGTCGCTCGTGCCCTGGTCACCGGTCCGAAGGTGATCTTCGCCGACGAACCGACCGGCGCACTCGACTCGCTCAACGGCGAGCGTGTCATGCACCTGCTCACGACCGCGGCCCGCGAAACGGGCGCCGCCGTCGTGCTGGTCACGCACGAACCGCGCGTCGCCGCCTACTCCGACCGTGAGGTCGTGGTGCGCGACGGCCGCTCGCGTGACGTGGAGTTCGCACGGTGAACCGCGTTATCAGCGACCTCGCCCTGGGTGTCCGGCTGGCCGTCGGGGGCAGCCGGAAGTCCTGGATGAGGCTCGCACTCCAAGGTGTCGGCATCGGTCTCGGCGTCGCGTTGCTGCTGTTCGCCGCGTCGCTGCCGAACGTGATGGACGCCCGGCACGACCGCCAGGAAGCGCGCAACCCGGTGTCCCAGGGCACCGGACCGGCGCCGCTGCTGATGGAGGAGCAGTACCACCCGTTCCGCTCCGACCACGTCATCGGCTCCTACCTCAAGGCGCTCAGGCCCGACGCGCCCGTGCCACCGGGGATCGACCGGGTGCCCGGCGACGGGGAGATCTTCGTGTCACCCGCCGTCGCCGACCTGTTGGCCGCACCGGGCGGTGAGCTGCTGAAGCCGCGCTTCCCGCAGAAGATCGTCGGCACGATCAGCCAGGCCGGTCTGCTCAACCCCGGTGAACTGCGCTTCTACGCCGGTGACTCCGCGATCGAGGAGTCGCCGGGCACCAACACCGTCTACGGCTGGGGTGTGGTGAACGGCGGCGGCGGGCTCGACCCGCTGCTGTGGGCGCTCAGCCTCGTCGGCGTGGTGGTGCTGCTGTTCCCGGTGCTGGTGTTCGTCGGGGTCGCCACCCGGCTCGCCGCGGCCCAGCGCGACCGCAGGC
>NZ_VSRL01000370.1 GCF_012184385.1 Lentzea indica | reverse complement strand
TCCGCGGAACGCACCAGCTCGGCCGCCACCGCCTCGTCATGTCCCGCCGTCGCGCGCGCCAGGTGCCACGCCCGGCGATCGGGATCGAGTTCGGCGTCGGTCTCGTCCGCCAACGCCTGGTGTATCTCTCGAAGATCGTCCTGGCGCGCCGCGCGATAAGCGGCCGATCGCACGAGCGGGTGCCGAAACCGCACAGTCGTGCCGAGCGTGATCATCGTTGACACCTCGGCATGCGACATGACGGCATCGATGTCGATCCCCAGCCGCACAGCCGCCCGCCACAACAACGTCACGTCGCCCACGGGCTCGGCGGCCGCAGTGCTCAGCAGGCGCCGAGCTCCGGCGGGGAGAGCCTCGACGCGGCGGAGGAACTCCTGCTCGATCCGGCTCGGCAACGGCCGCGCACCCGACCGCCCGAAGCCGGCGAGTTCCGCCGCCGTCAACCCTCGGGCGAACTCCAGCAGAGCCAGCGGGTTGCCACGGGTCTCGGCCACGATGCGGTCGCGCACCCGTTCGTCGAGTGGGCCGGTGACGACTGAAGTGAGGAGCGATCGCGAGTCGTGCTCGGTCAGCCCTGTCACGCGAAGTTCGGGGAGACCGGCGAACGCCTCGCCGGGGCTCGGCTCGCGGACGGCGAAGATGAGCAAGATCGGCTCAGCCAGCAGCCGCCGGGCAACGAACTCGAAGGTCTGTGCCGACACGCGGTCGAGCCACTGTGCGTCGTCGACGAGGCAGACGAGCGGCTGGTCCGCCGCGGCGTCAGCGAGGAGGCTCAGCGTGGCCAGGCCGACGAGAAACCGGTTCGGCGCAGTACCACGGCTCAGGCCGAACGCCGTGCGCAGCGCGTCGCGCTGAGGCTCGGGGAGCTGGTCGAGGCCGGCGAGCAGCGGAGCGCAGAGCTGGTGCAGGCCGGCGTGCGACAGTTCCATTTCGGACTGAACACCCGCAGCCCGCACGACGCGGCATGTCGTGGAGCGCTCGCGGAGGTGCTCCAGCAGCGCGGTCTTGCCGATTCCCGGCTCCCCGCGCAGGACCAGGGCTGCACTCCGCCCAGCCCTGGCGCCCGCCAGGAGGTCGTCGAGGGCCTGGCACTCGTCGCGCCGCCCGAGGAGTCCGTCTCTCGAGCCACTCCCTGTCACCTGACCCACCGCAGCGAGATTACGGCACCCGGCACATGTCCCGGTACATCTCCCGGGACAACGACCGTGACTGTCACAGCACGCTATCGCGCCTGGTCTCAAGTGATGACCCGAACGGCGATGAACGCCCTGGCGGATGGGAAGGCGTGCCAATGGACCTGACCCTTTGTCCCAAGTGTTCCGAGGTGAGCGAGATTCAGTGGCTCGCGGTCATCGACAGCACCGACGGGCCGGTCGACCACGCGAAGATCTTCTGCGTGAACCGGCACTCGTTCTTCCTGCCCGTCGCCTCGCTCGGCGAGCACTCCCTGCGTCTGGAGGACGTCGTACCGGCAGGACGTCAGCAGACCGTGCGACAGGTCATGACGCCGCCGATGATCACGATCGAGGCGGGCGCCCACCTGGCCGCAGCCGCTTTTCTCATGCGGCACGCCCACAACTCCTCCCTGGTGGTGGTGGCGGACAACACCCGCGAACCCGTCGCGATGATCACCGAAGCCGACATCGCCAACGCAGTGGCCCAGGGCCGAGACACCGAGAACGTACGCGTCCACGAGGTCGTCACGACCAACCTCATGACAGTCCGGGCTGATGCCGTCGCCGCCGACGCCATCCGGTTGATGTTGCCAGAAGGTGCATGGCTCCTGCCGGTGGTCGAAGACCGGCTGCTCGTCGGCATGGTCAAACTCGCTGACCTGGTGCGCGCGTACCTGATGCCCGGGCCCGTCGCCGTGGCGGAAGCATGATCACCGCGCCCGGCCAGGCACTGATCCAGGCACCGTGGCACGTCGCCGCGACCGACGTCGCATCCGGCTTGAACGTCGACCCGTCCCACGGCCTGACTCCGGCCGAGGCAACGGCAAGGCTCGCTGCGGCCGGCCCCAACCGGCTGGTCGAGGCTCCGCCACGGCAGTGGTGGCGCACGCTGGTGGCACAGGTCGCGAGTCCGTTGAACCTGGTGCTCGTGGTCGCGGCTGTCCTGGCCGGGGTGGTCGAGCGTTCCGTCAAGGAAGCGCTGATCATCGGCCTGGTCCTGCTCTTCAACGGAATCGTGGGTTTCGTCCAGGAACGCCGGGCCGATCGGGCCATGCTCGCGGCGTTGCGCGGCATGCTCAGCCCGACGGCCAAGGTGCGGCGGGCCGGCAAGATCCTCGAAGTTCCAGCCGCGGAACTCGTGCCCGGTGATGTCGTGCTGGTCGAGGCCGGCGATCGGGTGCCCGCCGACGGACGTGTGCTGTCGCAGGTGACACTGGAGTCCGACGAGTCCGGGCTGACCGGCGAATCGTTGCCGGTGGCGAAGTCGGCCACACCCGTCGCCGACGACGTGGCCGTCTCGGACCGGACGTCGATGCTCCACATGACCAGCACCGTCACCAGAGGCCGCGCGGAGCTCCTCGTCACCGGCACCGGGATGAACACCGAGATCGGCAAGGTGGCCGGACTGCTGGAACGCACCGAGACCACAAGGACACCGCTGCAGCGTCAACTGGACCAGCTGGGCACACACCTGGCCTACCTCGCCGGCGGCGCGGTGCTGCTGGTCGCGGTGCTCCAGTGGTTCGCGGGCGGCGGCATCGGGGAGATCATCACTCTGGCGGTCGCACTCGGCGTCGCCGCCATCCCCGAAGGCCTTCCCGCGGTCGTCACCGTCACGCTGGCCCTGGGCATGCGACGGATGGCACGGCAACGCGCCATCGTCAAACGCCTCAACGCCGTGGAAACTCTCGGATCGACCACCGTCATCTGCACGGACAAGACCGGCACGCTCACCCTCAACCAGATGACCGCCCGGTCCCTGTGGCACGCGGGCCGCCACTACCGAGTCAGCGGCGACGGCTACGGCCCGGACGGGACGATCACCGCCGAGGACGGTGAGGCCAACGACAGGGCGGCCATCGGGGAACTCAGCGACCTGCTGGTGCCGGCAGTGCTGTGCAACGACGCGGAAATCCACGGCACCGTCCTGGTGGGCGATCCGACCGAAGGCGCGCTGGTCGCCGTGGCGAACAAGGCGGGCATCGATGTCGCCGCGCTGCGTGCGTCCCGCCCCCGTGTCGCCGAGATCCCGTTCGACTCCACGCTCAAGTACATGGTCACCTACCACCGGCGAGGAGATCTCGTGGACGCCTTCGTCAAAGGCTCCCCCGACGTCCTGCTCGGTCTCGCCACCCACGTCCGTCTGTCCTCGGGCGACGTGCCGTTGGACCAGCAGTCCCGCGACCACCTCACCGACGAGTTCGAGAAGATGGCCGAGCGCGGTGAGCGCGTGCTCGCGATCGCCGTCGGCTCCTGCTCCCCACACGTGCTCGAGACGGGCGACACGCCGGTTCTTCCAGAGTCACTGATGCTGACAGGACTTTTCGGCCTTCTCGATCCGCCGCGGCCCGAGGCGCACGACGCCATCGCCGAGTGCCGCACTGCCGGGATCACCGTCAAGATGATCACCGGCGATCATCTGGCCACCGCGACGTCGATCGCCCGCGCGGTCGGGATCCGGGATCGCGGTCTCACGGGACGCGACCTCGACGGACTGGACGATGCCGCGTTCGAACAGGCCGCTTCCGACCTCGGCGTGTTCGGCCGCGTCGCTCCCGAACACAAGGTCCGCATCGTCCAGGCACTGCAGCGTCGCGGCGACACCGTCGCGATGACCGGCGACGGCGTCAACGACGCACCCGCGCTCAAGGGCGCGGACATCGGCATCGCCATGGGCGTCACCGGATCCGACGTCTCCAAGGAAGCAGCCGCGATGATCCTCACCGACGACAACTTCGCGACCATCGTCCGCGCCGTCGGAGCCGGTCGCACGATCTACGACAACATCGTGAAGTTCGTGCGCTTCCAGGTCACGACCAACGTCGCCGCCATTCTCGCCATGATCGCCGGCTCGCTGCTCTTCGCCGGCGCAGGCGTGCTCAATCCGCTCATGTTGTTGTGGGTCAACGTCATCGCCGACGGACCACCCGCCCTCGCGCTGGGCCTGGAACCACCCCGGCGATCGGTGATGCGGGAACCACCCCGGCGGCGCGGCGCTCACATCCTGTCTTCCCGGCGCCTCGGCCGGATCGTGCTGTCCGCGCTGGTGATGGTGACCGGGACGCTGGCCGTCCACCGCTACGGACTCGACCGCGACGTCGCTGTCGCCCACACCCTGGCGTTCACCACGTTCGTGTTGTTCCAGCTTTTCAACATTCTCAACGTGCGCGATGAGACGGACAGCGCGTTCGGGCCGATGCTGTTCCGCAACTGGCGGCTGTGGGCCGCCGTGGGCACGGTGCTCGGGTTGCAGATCTGCGCGGTTCACGTGCCCGTCGCGCAGTCCGTGTTCAGCACCGCCGCGCTGACAGGCGGCGACTGGCTGATCGCGGCGGCGGTGGCGTCCTCGGTGCTGTGGGTCGAAGAACTCGTCAAAGCGGCTTCCCGGTTTCGGTCCACCGCTGGAAGAGGCTGATCTGGGCCTCCGGCCATGGCCGGTCGCACGGCATGGTCCCGTCTCGGAGGCGGTCGAGGATTGCGTCGGCGTGCGTGCTCACGTCGTCGTACGACCACAGGTCGAAGTAACTCAGCATCGATTGGCGGTCCTTTTCGCGGAACAAGGGCTTGATGGAACTCGCAAAGCCATCCGGATCGTCGGCCATGACTCCTCCAGTTCAGTGCCGGTAGGACAGGGCGTCCTCGATGAGCAGACGTTCAAGGTGGGCCAGGGCGCCGATCCGGCCGGCGTCGAGGACAGCGCTCAGCAACCTGTCGCAGGCCGTCCGTTGAACGGGCTTGTGTCGTGGCCCGGTGAGGTGCTCGCCCGACCGCCGCCGGATCTGGCGCGCGTTGGCTTCGCTCATCTGGAGTGCCTCGGCGATGTCTCGGAACGGGTAGCCGTATGCCTCTCGCAGCACGAAGACCGCACGTTCGGTCGGGGACAACCGCTGGAGCAGCAGGAGGATGCCTTGCTCGAGTTCGGCTGACCGGCCCACGGCCAGTGACGGATCTTCGGAGATGGGCACCTGTCCCGGTAGCCAGCGGCCGACGGGAATCTCACGGCGGACGCGGGCCGAAGCGAGGAAGTTGAGGGTGACCCGCGTCGTGATCGTCGCGAGGAACGCGACACGATCGCGCACCTGGGCTCGGTCCGCACTCTGCCACCGGAGCCACACGTCCTGGACGACGTCCTCGGCGTCGGCCGCCCGGCCCAGCATCCGGTACGCGATCCCGAACAGACGTGGACGAACGCTCTGGAAGTCCGCCATGTCCTCGGCCTCTTCTGGCGACCGCGTTTCAGGCAGGCTCGAGACTGACGTGGACGCGATGTTCATGTTCGTTGAGCGCATGACGGTCGTCCGTTTCGTTGTGGCCTCCACGGATGCCCGGCCCGGTGATCGCTCGGGCGTGGCACAGCCACCGTCGTCCAGATCAGGGAGTGATCGCGCCCTTGAACGCCCCTGGTGAACCCCTGGCCGGGCGCGACCAGGGACACGTGACCCCGTAGGTCTCTCAGCCAATGGACCGCGGTGCGAACCGTGCCGCCACGGTGCATCATGAGGCGGCCCGCGTTGATCAATGCCGGGTCCGTCGACCCGCGCGGTGGTGGTGATGGCGAACGGCGATCCTCGGCGCAGGCCGCGTGGCAGGCGCAACGAGTCCGAGGCGCTGGATCGGTTGCTGACGGAAGCGAGGTCCGGCCGGAGCCAGGTGGTCGTCCTGCGCGGCGAGGCGGGAATCGGCAAGTCCGCGCTCGTGGACCACCTCGTGGACGGCGCGTCGGGATTCCGGATCGCGCGTGCGGTCGGTGTCGAGTCCGAGATGGAGCTGGCGTTCGCCGCGTTGCACCAGCTGTGCGCGCCGATGATGACGCACATCGGTCGCCTCCCAGATCCACAGTGCGACGCGTTGATGATCGCGTTCGGTCTGCACAGGGGCAGCGCACCGGACCGTTTCCTGGTCGGACTGGCGGTGCTCAGCCTGCTGGCCGAGGTGGCAGAGGAACAGCCGCTGCTCTGCGTCGTGGACGACGCTCAGTGGCTTGATCGCGTGTCCGCGCAGACGCTGGCCTTCGCCGCGCGCCGGCTGCTCGCCGAGCGGGTGGTGGTCGTGTTCGCGGTGCGATCCTCGACAGGCAGCGACCAGTTGGAGGGTTTACCGGAACTCGTGGTGCGGGGCCTGCCTGACCGCGATGCGCGTGCCCTGCTGGATTCAGTCGTCCTGGGACGGGTCGACGAGCACGTCAAGGATCGGATCGTCGCCGAAGCCCGCGGCAATCCGTTGGCTCTGCTGGAGTTGCCGCGTGGCTTGACCGGCGCCGAACTGGCCGGTGGGTTCGCGCGTCCGGACGCGCGGCCGCTCGCGAGCCAGATCGAGCAGAGTTTCCTGCGGCGCATCGGGTCGCTTCCCGATGAGGCACAACGGCTGCTGCTGGTGGCGGCCGCCGAGCCGGTGGGCGACGTTGCGTTGCTACGGCGCGTGGCCGAGCGGCTCGACATCGGCGCAGAGGCGGAGGCGGCTGCCGAGGAGGCCGGACTGATCAAGTTCGGTGCACGAGTGCGGTTTCATCATCCGTTGGTGCGCTCGGCGGCATATCGCGCGGCAGACCGTGCGGAACGTCGGGACGTGCACCGTGCGCTGGCCGCGGCGACCGACCCTGAGTCCGACCCGGATCGCCGAGCCTGGCACCG
>NZ_VSRL01000036.1 GCF_012184385.1 Lentzea indica | reverse complement strand
GTCGGACGCGATGGTGGTGTCCTCCTCGGCGATCACGTTCACCGGCTGCCTGCTGTCGCTCGTGCTCACGTTGCTGTGGGTGCGCCGCACGCGAAACGTCCTTCGCGGATGTTGCGCATGACGGCACTGGGATGGGCGGACGTGGTGACGAAGCAAGCCGGCGACTGCGCGGCCGAGGACCCTCTGACCGGGCTGACGACGGCCGCCTACCTGCGGACACGGCTGGGTGAGGTGTACCGGGATTCCCCCGTGGCGCCGCTCGGCTACGCGCTGGTTCTGCTGCGCCTCGACGTCCAACGCGCCACCGGCTGGTCCCGGGTCGTCGCGATGACCCTCGTGTCCGACGCCTTGCGCACCGTTTTCGACGGTGGCGAGACCCTCGCGACTCTGGGGCCGTGCGTGGCCGCGGTGCTGGTCAAGCGCGATGAGGTGCTTGCGCGCAGGGTGTCGAACCTGAGGGTGTTGGCCGCCGACCGGCTCGCCGACGATCCGAACGTCCGGCCGACCGGGCCCGCCAAGGTCTGGACCGAGCGTTTGCCGGACACGCACGCCGAGGCGTGTGCGCTCCTCACCTCGCTTGGGCGCTGATCTCCCCTGTCCCGCGCCCAGGTCAGCCCGCGTCCCCGCCGGGTCACTTCCCAACACCTCCAGAAGTGTTCTATTGTCCTAGTCCACTAGAACAATCTGGGGAGTGTGTGTGGTCGAGTTCCACGTCGACCGCGGCAGCGGCCTTCCCGCGTACCTGCAGCTCGGTCAGCAGGTCAGGGAGGCGCTGAGGCTCGGCTGGTTGCAGCCGGGCGATCGGCTGCCGACGGTCCGCGACGTCGTCGCGACCAGCGGGGTGAACGCGAACACCGTGCTGAAGGCCTACCGCGAGCTCGAGCTCGCCGGCCTCCTCGAGGCTCGCCAGGGCTCTGGCACCTTCTCAAGGCCACCTTGGGGTCCGCCGCCCCCGAGGACCTGGACGCGTTGCGCGCCAAGCTCGCCGTGTGGGTCGCGGACGCACGCTCCGCCGGGTTGGAGGACGAGGACATCTACGCGCTGGTGCGCGAGGTGCTGAGCGGGGGAGCGCAATGAGCGTGGTTGCGGCCGAAGTGTCGAAGTGGGCGGTGCGGAACGTCTCCTTCGAACTGCCACCGGGCAGCGTCACGGCAGTGGTCGGGGCCAACGGCTCCGGCAAGTCGACGTTGCTCAACGTGCTGGCCGGGCATCTGCCACCGGAGTCGGGCCACACGGCCGTCGCCGGCCGGGTCGCGTACGTGCCCCAGCACAAGCCGATGTACAAGGGTTTCAAGGTCGCGGACGTGCTGGAGTTCGGCCGCCGCATGAACACCGTCTGGGACAACGAGCGCGCCGACGAGTGGCTCACGAGGTTCAAGGTGCCGCGCCGGCTGCAGATCGGCGACCTGTCCGGTGGCCAGCGCACGCACGTGACGCTCGCGCTGGCACTGGGATCTCGCCCTGACGTCCTGTTGCTGGACGAGCCACTGTCCGAACTGGACCCGCTCGCTCGCAGGAAGGTCGTGGGCGAGTTGCTGACCGAGGTGAGCGACAAGAGCATGACGCTGATCTTCTCCACGCACGTCGTCGCGGAGATCGGTGGCGTGGCGGACCGGTTGCTGCTGCTCGCCGACGGGCGGCTGCTGGTGGACGGCGACACAGACGAGTTGCTGGAACAGCACGTTCTCTACACGGGTCCCCGTGTCTCGGAGTCACCTGTGGAGGGACCTGTGGTGCTCGCGAAGCACAGCAAGTCGCAGTCGTCGTACCTCGTGCGTTCGGGCGGTACGCAGATCGCCGAGCCGTGGACCGCGCGGTACGTGACGCTGGAGGAGCTGGTCGTGGCGCACCTGGAGCGTGCCGCGTGAACACTTTCGTCTGGCTGACCTGGCGTCAGCACCGGTGGACGATCCTCGCCACCGCGTCGCTCGCGTTGCTCGCGGCCTTCACCCTCGTCTCCACAGAGGGCGGAAAAGTGGGCTCCATGATGATGGCCGGTTTCTACGGTCTCCTCGCGCAACTCCTGTTCGGTGGCGTGATCAGCATGTTCTGGGGCGCCCCGCTGATCGCCCGCGAACTGGAGGAACGCACCTACTTCGTGGCATGGGGCCAGGACGTCACACCCACGAAGTGGTTGCGCGGCAAGATGCTCGTGCTCGGTCCGCTGGCCGTGCTGCTCGGTGCGCTCGTCGGGCTCGGCGACGGGTTCGGTGGCCCGCAGGAGTCGTGGGGGATGTTCGAGGCCAGTCCGTTCGTGCAGGGCGGCTACGCGATCTTCGGCCTCGCGCTCGGCGTGTTCATCGGTCTGCTGTCCCGGCACGTGGTGACGGCGATGGCGGCGACGCTGGTGTTCTACACGCTGGCCCGCGTGCTGCCGGCCGTGCTGCTGCGCGACCACTACCTGCCGTCGAAGCGCGACATCGCTCGCTGGGAGAGCACGCCGGTCGTGCCGCACCGCGGGCTGGAGATCGGCAACGGTTTCGTCGGCGCCGATCTCCGTCCGGTGTCCGTTCCGGACAAGTGCGCGGAGCTGCCCAATCCGAACAGCTGCATGCGGAACACGAAGACCGCGATCGGCACGTACGTCGACTACCAGCCGATCGAGCGGCTCGGGCTCTTCCAGTTCATCGAGTTCATCGTCTTCGTGCTGCTCGCCGGCGTGTTGTTCGCGGTGACCTTCCGGCTGCTGCGCCGTGGTGGCGGGTGGAAGCCGTCCCGCTCCCACCGCCGCATCGACTCCGTTGCCGAACCTGCTCAGACCGTTCAGAGCACGCCGGACACCGCGGCGGCCCACGCGGAGGGATAGCGCGGGCGGAAGCCGAGGTCCCGCTGCGCGCGGTTCGTCGACACGATCCCGTGCCACGGGTCGAAATCCTGCTGAACGGCCTCGCTGGGGGTGAGGTCGTTCAGCAGGTGCAGCTCAACGGCCGTGATCGGGCTGTCGTCGGCGACGTTGAAGATCCCGTTCGCGCCGGTGTCCAGGACCTTGGTGACTGCCTGCGCAACATCCTCGTGGTGCACCATGTGCAGCCGCTGGTGACCCGGCCACTTCGACGCCCAGTTCAGCGACTCTTCGAGGTGCGGATCGCCTTCGCCGTAGACGAAGGCGAGGCGCAGGATCGCGGCTTCCCTCGTGTCGAGCACAGCCCGTTCACCGAGAGCCTTGGTGCGCGGGTAGTCGCCGAACTCCGGCGAGGGGTCCGTCGGGTCGTCCTCCGTCGCGGGCCTGCCCAGTCCACCCGGGTAGACGAGGTTCGTGCTGATGTGGACGAACAACGGCACCTTCACGGCCGCTTCGGCGAGCGCCCTTGTGCCGTGGACGTTCACGCCTTCGAAGTCGGTGCTGGTGCGGAGGGCGGCGGCCACGTGCACCACGGCGTCCACGCCGTCGACCAGCTCTTCGACCGCCCCGGTGTCCGCGAGCCGGTGGGTCAGCGTGCGCACGTCGTGGTCCTGCTCCCGCAGGCGTGGCAGGAGCCTGTTGCCGACTCGTCCTGTCGACCCTGTCATCGCGATCTTCATGTGTCCCAGCGTGTTCGGGGAATTCCTCCGCAGCCAGGGACGGTCGAAACCTGGCTACGGTGGGGACGTGCGTGAGATGGCGGGTTTCCTGCGCAGCCGCCGTGAGCGGATGGCGCCGATCGGCAACGGTCGCCGGCGCCGCACTCCTGGACGCCGCCGGGAGGAGATCGCGGAGGCCGCTGGCGTGTCCGTCGACTACTACACGCGCCTCGAACAGGCTCGCGGTCCACATCCGTCGGTGTCGGTCCTGAACGGCATCGCCAGGGCATTGGACCTCGATGCCGACGAGCGCGCGCACCTGTTCCGGCTGGCGGGAGCGGCCGTGCCGGAGGAGCCCGCGTCGACCTCGGTCCGGCCGGGCGTCCGGCTGCTGCTCGACCGGCTCCGCGACGACATCGCGGTGGTGATCTCCGACCTGGGCGACGTGCTCGCCGCGACACCACGTGCCGAGGTGGTGTTCGGCGACGTCGTCGGCAGGAACCTGCTCAGGAGGTTCTTCCTGGGCCAGGAGAGCTGGGTGCCGGCCGAGGACGTCGAGGAGTTGGCCCGCGCCCATGTAGCCGACCTGCGCGCGACCGTGGCCCGCCGCCCGGCCGCGCAGTCGCTGGTCGACGAGCTGATGGCGAGCCCGCTGTTCACCCGTCTGTGGGCGGAGCACGACGTGGCGGTGCGCCGATCGGCCCGCAAGCGGCTGCGGCACCCGGTCGCAGGCCTGCTCGAGTTCGACTGCGAGGTGCTCGTCGCTCCGGAGCACGACCAGCGGCTCGTGATCCACGTCGCACCCGAGGGCAGCGTCACCGCGCGACGGCTGGCTCTGCTGGTGAGCTCCGGTGAAGCTGCAGGTAGGCTGCCTCAACCGTGGACTCCCGTACCCGTCTCCCAGTCGTCGGCATGATCGGCGGCGGGCAGCTCGCCCGCATGACGCACCAGGCCGCGATCCCGCTCGGCCAGTCGCTGCGCGTGCTCGCCGTCTCCGAGAACGACCCCGCCGCGCTGGTCGCGCGGGACGTGGTGCTCGGCACGCACACGGACCTCGACGCGTTGCGCGCGTTCGCGAAGGGCTGCGAGGTCGTCACGTTCGACCACGAGCACGTGCCTTCCGAGCACCTGCGCGCGCTCGTCGCCGAGGGCGTCAAGGTGCACCCCGGTCCGGACGCGCTGCAGTACGCGCAGGACAAGCTCAAGATGCGGGTGCGGCTGGCAGAGCTGGGACTGCCGGTGCCGCCGTTCGCCGAGGTCCACGAGGTCCGCGACGTGCTCCGCTTCGGCGCCTCGCACGGCTGGCCGTGCGTGCTGAAGGCGATCCGCGGCGGCTACGACGGGCGCGGCGTGTGGATGCTGAACCAGCCGCACAGCGCCGAGCTGGTCGTCCCCGAGCTGCTGGAGGCCGGGACGCCGTTGATGGTCGAGCAGTGCGTGCCGATGCGCCGCGAGCTGGCGGCCGTGGTGGCGCGCTCGCCGTTCGGGCAGGGCGCGGCCTGGCCCGTGGTCGAGACCGTGCAGTCCGACGGCATCTGCGTCGAGGTCCTCGCACCGGCGCCTTCTTTGGACGGTGCCGCGGCCCAGGAGCTGGCGCTGAAGATCGCCGACGCGCTGGGCGTGGTCGGCGTGCTGGCCGTCGAGCTCTTCGAGACCGCGTCCGGCGTCGTCGTGAACGAGCTCGCGATGCGCCCGCACAACTCAGGCCACTGGTCGATCGAGGGCGCGCGCACGTCGCAGTTCGAGCAGCACCTGCGTGCCGTCCTGGACTACCCGCTGGGCCGCACCGACCTGATGGCGCCGGCCGTGGTGATGGCGAACGTGCTGGGTGCCGTCGAAACTCCGGCGATGGGCCCCGACGAGCGCGTGCACCACCTGTTCGCGCGCTACCCCGACGCGCACGTGCACCTCTACGGCAAGGAGGAACGGCCGGGCCGCAAGGTCGGGCACGTGACGTTCCTCGGCAGCGACATGACCGAGGTCCGCCAGCGTGCGCGACTGGCAGCGGACTGGCTGTCCACCGGTGTTTGGTCCGACGGATACGACATTCACGGGAGTGCGGAGTGACTCAGGTTGGCGTGATCATGGGCAGCGACTCGGACTGGCCGGTGATGAAAGCGGCCACCGAGGCGCTCGCCGAGTTCGACGTCTCGTTCGAAGTGAGCGTCGTCTCCGCGCACCGCACCCCGCAGCGCATGCTCGACTACGCGACCTCCGCGGCCTCGCGCGGTCTTCGAGTGATCATCGCGGGCGCGGGCGGCGCAGCCCACCTGCCCGGCATGGTCGCCTCCGCCACCGTGCTCCCGGTCATCGGCGTGCCGGTGCCGCTGAAGTACCTCGACGGCATGGACTCGCTGCTCTCGATCGTGCAGATGCCCGCGGGCGTCCCGGTAGCCACGGTCTCAGTGGGTGGCGCACGCAACGCGGGGCTCCTCGCCGTTCGAATCCTGGCTGCTTCGGACCCGGCCCTGCAGGAACGCATGGCCCGCTTCCAGGCGGAACTCGAGCAGCTCGTACTAGACAAGGACGCGGCGCTGCAGAAGTCCCTCTGAGTGCTCAACAGCACACCGGCGACCGACGTGAACGGGCGCTAACATCGTGCCGAGTACACGCTACCGGGAGGTAACAAGGTGAACCCGAGCTTCGGCACCTACCAGCTCGCCGAGGAGCACGAGGCGCTGCGAGAGGCCGTCCGCTCGCTCGCCGAGAAGGAGATCAAGCCGTTCGCGGCCGAGGTCGACGAGAACGAGCGCTTCCCGGTCGAGGCCCACAACGCCCTGGTGAAGTCGGGCTTCGCCGCCGTCCACGTGCCCGAGTCGTACGACGGCCAGGGCGCGGACTCCGTCGCCACCTGCATCGTGATCGAGGAAATCGCCCGCGTCTGCGCGTCGTCCTCCTTGATCCCCGCCGTGAACAAGCTCGGCACCATGCCGATCCTGCTGTCTGCCTCCGAAGAGCTGAAGCAGCTCGTCATGCCGTCCATCGCCTCCGGCGAGGCCATGGCGTCCTACGCCCTGTCCGAGCGCGAGGCCGGCTCCGACACCGCCTCGATGCGCACGCGTGCGTTGCTGGACGGCGACCACTGGGTGCTGAACGGCACCAAGTGCTGGATCACCAACGCCGGCGAGTCCACCTGGTACACGGTCATGGCCGTGACGGACCCTCAGGCGCCCAAGAAGTCCCAGGGCATCTCGGCGTTCGTCGTGCACAAGGACGACCCCGGCTTCTCGGTGGGCCCGAAGGAGCGCAAGCTCGGCATCAAGGGCTCGCCGACCCGTGAGATCTACTTCGAGAACTGCACGATCCCTGCTGATCGCATCATCGGTGAGCCGGGCACCGGTTTGAAGACCGCTTTGAAGACGTTGGACCACACGCGTCCGACGATCGGTGCGCAGGCCGTGGGCATCGCGCAGGGTGCGTTGGAAGCCGCGGTGGAGTACGTCAAGGACCGCAAGCAGTTCGGAAAGTCCATTTCGGACTTCCAGGGTGTGCAGTTCATGCTCGCCGACATGGCCATGAAGATCGAGGCCGCCCGCCACATGGTGTACGTGGCCGCTGCGAAGGCCGAGCGCGGTGAGGCGAACATCGGCTTCATCACCGCTGCTGCCAAGTGCTTCGCTTCCGACGTGGCGATGGAGGTCACCACGGACGCGGTGCAGCTGTTCGGTGGTGCCGGGTACACGCGTGACTTCCCGGTGGAGCGGATGATGCGTGACGCGAAGATCACGCAGATTTACGAGGGCACGAACCAGGTTCAGCGCGTCGTGATGTCGCGCGCCGTGCTCAACGGCTGACGCTGACGTCTCCGAAGGCGCCTGATCTCCGGATCAGGCGCCTTCGTCGCGTTCACGTCAGGAGATGTCTGATTCAGGCCGCCACGCACGTGCCGAGCGCGTCACCGATCGCTCCCTTGGCACCCAGCACGCAAGACGACTCCGCGGTCAGCGACTTGTCGGAGATCTGCTGGGCGAACGCGATGGCGACGTTCATCATCCGCGTAGGACTGCCGCTGTCCACGGCCTCCTTCACCGCAGCGGCACGGGCTTCCTCGGTCGTGCACCCCAAATCGGTGCCGAACTTGTCGACGCGCGGTAGCCAGAGTGCTTTCTGGCCGGACGGGCACGGTGAGATCTGCCAGCGGGTCGGCGCGGAGGCGGCGGCCACGGGAGCGGAGAGCACGACGAAGCCGAGCATCAGGGCCAGAGCTGCGAGGAAACGTCCCATGGGCCGAACGTAACCGCATGCTCGGCACCTGACCGGGGGAACCGTTGCCACGTCAGGTGACTACGCTCCGCCAAAGTCTGAAGTGGACGAGGCCGCCCCGCAGCGGGGCGGCCTCGGCGAAACCTCAGGACAGCTCGGCGAGTACCTCACCCAGTCGCTCGTAGCTGCGGCCCGCGCCGTCCGCCATGCCGGTCGCCAGCACCGCGTCCCGCGCCTCCTGCGAGACCAGGCGCATGGTGGTGGTCATCGTCGTCCGCCCGTCAGCTTCGACGAACGTGATCGTGGTGACGGCCGGCGGGTTGTCCTCGAAGTGTTCGGTGTGGACGATCCGCGAATGTGGGGTGACCTCGGAGTATTCGCCGTACATCTCGAACGCGTTGGAACCGTCCGGCTGCGCCCAGCCGTAGCGCCACTTGCCACCCACGCGCAGGTCGACCTCGCAGATCGGCATCTCCCAGCCGTCGGGACCGAGCAGCCAGCGCTTGATCAACGAAGGCTTGGTGAACGCGTCCCAGACCAAAGAAGCCGGGGCGTCGAAGTCGCGGGACATCGTGATCTCGGTGTCGGACGGGAGGGTCACGAGGGTGCCGAACTTGGTGGTCATTTCTCTGTCTCCTTCATCTCGGTCAAGAGTGCGTCCAGGCGTGCGTAGCTCGCATCCCAGAAGCGGCGGTAGTTCTCAGCCCACACAGCGACCTCCTTCAGCGGTGTCGCGTCGAGCTGGCAGGGGCGCCACTGGGCCTCCCTGCCGCGGGTGATCAGGCCTGCCTTCTCCAGCACGCGCAGGTGCTTGGAGATCGCCGGGCCGCTGATGTCGAACGGCTCGGAGAGCTCCTTCACCGTCGCCGGGCCCTCGGTGAGCCGCGCGAGGATCGCCCGGCGGGTCGGGTCCGCCAGTGCGGCGAAGGTGGCGCTCAGCTGGTCCATCTCGTACCTAACCACTTGGTTATCTAACCTGTGGGTTAAGTAACCCTCACGGTCGAGCGGCTGTCAAGCCCCAGTTCAAGATCAACGAGGTGGATAGCGCTTTCCGATCCTGCACATACGTCAAGGAAATGGCCCGGACGGACCTTTTTCTGGCGGACATGGAATGCGAGTTCTGCTGAATAGAGCAACTTCAAAGACGGTGCTGGACAGCAGGTCAGAGGTGTCGCTACGTTCGCAAAGTCGCAAGTTAACCTCGTTTAGTGAGGTATTTCGAATGAGACCGAAAAGAACTGTTTCGTTGGCGTTTGGATTTGTTCTGGCCGCTTCCGTGCTGGTGCCGACCGCGCAGGCGGCACCGAACGGCAGCTCGGCCAGCCTGGCCAGAACCTCCGACAACAAGATCCAGTCGGCAGCCGCAGCCGAGGCCTACTGGACCCCTGAGCGCATGGCGAACGCGATCCCGGCGCAGGCTCCTGCCACGGTGAAGGCCGCCTCCGCACCCCGGCCGCAGGGGCGTCCTGGCAGCATCGACGGTGCCGCGCCGTCGGTGAAGGTCCAGACCGAGCAGGCGCAGGGCATCGGCATCATGCTCAACGAGTCGCAGACGGTCGGGAAGGTGTTCTTCACCAACCCGGCGAACGGCCTGAACTACGTGTGTTCTGGCGCGACCGTCAACAGCGGGAAGAAGCGACTGGTCTCGACGGCGGGGCACTGCGTGCACGGCGGTGCCGGTGGCCAGTGGATGCAAAACTGGGTCTTCGTTCCTCGCTACCGCAACGGTGCGCGCCCGTTCGGTACGTGGAGCGCCTACCAGCTCACGGCTCGTACTGCGTGGACGAACTCCAGCAGCAGTGACGAGGACATGGGCATGGTCATCATGAGCGGCCTGATCGTGAACTCCGTTGGTGGCAACGGGTTGCGCTGGAACTGGGGCTACTCGGTGGCCGTCACGATCCTCGGCTACCCCGCGGGTGCGCCGTTCACCGGTGAGCTGCAGTACTTCTGTCAGGGCACGACCTGGAACGGTCACGGTCAGCAGGTGCGGGCCTGGTGCAACATGACCGGCGGCTCGAGCGGCGGTCCTTGGCTGCAGGAGTACAACGACCAGAACGGGCTGGGCTACATCAACAGTGTGGTCAGCCACCGGCACTCCGATGCGAGCCAGATGGACGGGCCGTACTTCGACAACGACATCAAGAGCCTCTACGACTTCGCGGAGTCGCTGTCCCCGTGACGTCGAATTTCCCTTGGCCGGGCGCGGAAATCCCGCACCCGGCCTTCGGGCAACCAGGGAGGCCGCGTGTTCCGTCCTCACCACATGAGCTACCGAGTTCTCGTCGCCGTCATCGCTGTCGCCGTGCTGGCCACCGGGTGCGGCAACCCGTCCACCGGGGGAGAAGGGGGTGACGTGAAGGGCAAGGTCTTCCACTCCGCGTCCGTCACCGAGCAGGGCAAGCCGCGCGCCATGGTCGAGGGCACGTCGGTGCAGCTGAGATTCACCGATGACGGGCGGCTGCTCGCCAACGCCGGCTGCAACCAGATGCAGGGCCCGGTGTCCCTGGACGGCGGCAAGCTCGCGGTCTCCGATCTCAGCATGACCGCCATGGGCTGCCCCAGCCCCGACCTGCACACGCAGGACGAGTGGCTCTCCAAGCTGCTGAGCGCGAAACCGTCCTGGCGCATGGACGGCGAGAACCTGGTGGTCACCGGATCGGACACGGAGATCGTGCTCACGCCGGAGACGCCGGCGACGCTCGTCGGTGGCACGTGGAAGGTCGACGGGCTGATCACGAACGACGCCGTCTCGTCGGTGCCGGGTGGTGTCGTCGCGACGTTCGCGTTCCAGCAGGACCAGGTCCAGGTGTTCGCGGGCTGCAACACGGCCACTGGTCCGTACAAGGCCGACGGGCAGAAGATCGAGTTCGTCCAGCTCGCCATCACCGACAAGGGATGCGAACCCGAGGTGATGGCGGTCGAGAAGGCTGTGACCGAGCTGCTGAAGGGACAGGTCTCGTACAAGCTGGACGGCCGGTCGCTGACGCTGACGGCCGCGTCCGGCGCTGGTCTGCATCTCATGAAGTAGGTCTTGGACCTGCGAACCTAAGGACTCGCTGTTGGGTTCCTGTCGAAATCATGAGGTCGTTCAAACCTGCACTAGTTTTGGTTCGAAGTTGAACGACCGACAGTGGAACGACAGGATCGGGGAGCGAACATCATGGTCAAGGACGTCGCCGCACTCATCGGCCGCATCGGTATCGGCATCGTGTTCGTCGCGCACGGCTGGCAGAAGTGGACCGAGTTCGGTCTCGCCGGCACCACTGCGTCGTTCGAGAAGATGGGTGTGCCGCTGCCGTCGGTGTCCGCCGCGTTCGCCGCGACGGTCGAGCTCGCCGGTGGTCTCGCGCTGATCGCCGGTGTCGCGCTGCCGATCGCCGGCGTGCTGCTCGCCATCAACATGCTCGGCGCGCTGTTCCTCGTCCACCTGCCGAACGGCCTGCTCGGCGAGGGTGGCTCCGAGTTGGTCGTCGCGCTCGGCGCTGGCGCGCTCGCGCTCGGCTTCAACGGTGGTGCCTACGCGCTGGACCGCGTGCTGTTCAAGAACAACAAGGTGCTCAACCCAGCTGCTGCGTGACCTTCTCGCTGTCCCGGCGCGCGCCCATCAGGCCCGCGTCGGGGCTGCTCACCTGAACCAGTGAACCGCCGGCCGCGAGCACGGCGAGAAACCCTTTCAGCACACCGGAAGGCACATTCCACTCCAAAGTGGACAGCACGCGTGGCTCCGAGTCCATCTTCGCGGCCAGCTCTCGTGCCTTGGCGACGACAGCATCCACAGTGGACTCACCCAGCGCCGGGGTCGAACCAGGAGTCGGTTCCCACGGCGTGAAGTCGTCGCCGTGCAAGCGCACGTCGTCCAGGTAGTCGACCGCCGCGCCGGAACCCAAACCCATGGGGTGCAACGAGGCCACGGCCACCACGTCCGCGTCCGCGGTACCGCCCGGCGGCACGACGGCGACCTTCGCATTCACACCGGCGCCCACGACTCGGGCGCCGCACCACCACGCGCCCAGCAGCAGACCCGCCGTCTGCCAGTGCGCGGGCAGCAGCACCGCCACCGGGTCACCCGGCTCGACGTCGTGCTCGTCGCGCAGCCAGTTCGCCGTCTTGGCCGCCCAGTTCGCGATGGTCGCGCGGGACAGCTCGACCCGCGTGCCCGCCGCGTCGTCGTAGTGCGTGATCAGCGGACGACCGGGATCGGCCTTCAGCAACGGCGTGAAGAGGATCTCGGTCACACTCACGCGGCACTCCTAGTCGACGCAGGGCACATCCGGCTGGGCGGCGGCTGCCACGGCGGGGAAGCCGTCCAGCGAGAGCAGCTTCTCAGGACCGAACCTGGCGGGCGTACTGGGGGTGGTGGACGACGGAGCGGGCTTCGGCGTCTCGCCGATCAGCTTGGCCACCCACGCCTTCACCGCCTCGCGGTCCACCGTGACCACGCTCTGGCCGCGCTCGTTGCGAGCGTCGATGTTCGTCACCGGGATCGTGGCGAACTCCACGTTGCCGGAAGCGAGGCCCTGAGCCTGAGCGGCCAGCGTTGCGAGGTCGAGCTTCTCGTCCACGACAACGGACTTCGACACCGCGTCCAGGAGGCCGTTCATCTTGCCGGCGTCGGTGAACGTGCCCGCGGACAGCAGCTGTTTCATCGCCTGGGACATGAACACCTGCTGCCGCGTGATGCGACCGAGGTCACCACCGGGCATGTTCCGCTGCCGCACGAACGACAACGCGTCGCCGCCCGAGATCACCTGCTCGCCCGCGCGGAAGTTCGCGCCGGAGTTCGGATCCGACGTGCCTGCCTTCAGGCACACCTTCACGCCGCCGATCACCTCGGTCAGCAGGTAGAACCCGTAGAGGTTGATCTCCGCGTAGTGGTCGACGCGCATTCCGGTCAGATCCTGCACCGCCTGCACCAACGCCTTGCGCCCGGCCTCGTCCGACTTGCGTTCGCGCTCCTGCTGGTCGCGCACGCCCTCGGCCTGCAGTCGTTCGGCGGTCAGGTACTTCACCACGCCGTACGCCGAATTGATCTTGTCCTCTTGATAGCCGGCGATCGGCACGTAGGTGTCCCGCGGGATGGAGATCGCGCTCGCCTTGCCGCCGTTGCGCGGAATGCGCATCACGATGATCGTGTCGGTGTTCACCGTGTCGGTGCCTTCGGTGCGCAACTTGCGCAGCACGTCCGCGGGAAGTGGACGGCCCTGCGCGTCCGTTCGGCTGTCGCTGCCCACCAGCAGGATGTCGATCGCGCCGTCCTCGACGGGCGGCGAGTTCGGGATGTCGTCCAGCACTTCGAGGATCTGCGTGGTGTTGGTGTTCTGCTTCACCAACCGCAGTGCCGTCCAGAAGTAGCCCGAGAACGCCAACGTTGTCACAGCGACAAGCGCGACGACCGTGCGGCCGGCGACCAGTGCGGTCTTCTTCGCGCGTGCAGCGGCGCTCAAGGTTGGTCCTCCAGGTGCTGAATGTGTGTCCTCAGCCTAACTATCGGAACCCCGTTACGCCGGAGATTCAGTTCACGCAGACCAGCCCGCCCGCCGTGATCGGCGGGGTGCTGCTCGCGCTCGATGCCGTCGACGTGTCTGGCAGACCCTGCGGATCAGCGTTCTCGGAGTCGTCCGGTGTCTGGTAGTCGGTGCCGACGAAGACCTGCACCTGTCCCTTTCGGACTGACGCGTTCTCCTCGACCGTGACGTTCTGCCCGAGCTCGGCCGCGACCTTGCGCGCGGAGCCCTCCTCGCCTGACGCGTACCGCACGACGGTGGTGTCGCTGTTCTGAGGCGCCGAGCCGACAGGACCGCGCTTGAAACCCTTGGCGGCCAACGTGTTCATCACCTGGTTCGCGAGACCCTGGATCCCTGCCGCGTTGTAGACCTGCACGGTGATGGACGAGTTCGGCGGCGCGGGCAGGTTCGTGGTGGGTGTCGGTGACGACGAGTTGCTCGACGATGGCTTGTCCGCGGCGAGGTTGGTGAGGAACTGGCGCACCTGCGCGGGGTTCACCGGCAGCACGTTGCCGTCGCTGTAGGTGTCCGTCGGGTCGCCCACCGGGATGGTGCGGAACTCGAAGTTGCCGCCCACCAGCCCCTGCATCTGCTCGGCGAACGTGGTGATGTCCCAGCCCGAGCTGAGGATCACCGACTTCTGCACGGCCTCGACCAGCCCGTTGAGCTTGTCGGTGTCCGTCAGCGTGCCGGTCGACAGCACCTTCTTCGCCAGCGCCCCGATGAACACCTGCTGCCGCACGATCCGGTCCAGGTCTCCGCCGGGCAGGTTCTTGCGCTGGCGCACGAACGACAGCGCGGCCCTGCCGTCGATGGTCTGCGGGCCTGCCTTGAAGTCCGCGCCGGAGTCGCGGTCGGAGGTGGCCTCCTTCAGGCACACCTCCACGCCGCCGATGGCCTTGGTGACCTCGTAGAAGCTCGCCAGGTTGACCTCGGCGTACCGGTCGATGCGCACCGATCCGCCTGCCATGTTCTCGATCGTCTTGATCAGCGTCTTGCGACCGGCTGCCATCGACTCGGTGCGGATCTTCTGCTCGTCCGTCTCGCCCTTCGAGCGCATCTCCTGGTCGACCGTGTTGCGCTGGCGGGCGAACGCCGAGTTGAGCTTGTGCTTGCCGAACCCGTCCGCGAGCTCGACGTAGGAGTCGCGCGGGAACGAGATCGCGACCGCGCGCGTCCCGTCGACCGGGATGTGCACGAGGATCATCGTGTCGGTGTTCTGCTCGCCGTCGGCGTACCCGCCGTTGAGCAGCGCCAGCGCTTCCTTCGACAGCGGGTTGCCCTGCGCGTCCGTGCGGCTGTCCATTCCGACCAGGAGGATGTCGACGGCACCGTCGAGCGGCTTGCGCCCGGCGTCCTTCGCGATGTCGTCGGGGATGACCTCGGTCTTGACGATGCCGTTGTCGGCCGCCCGCAGCTTGCCCCAGCCGTAGGACGTGACGAGGAGCACAGCCGTCGAGACGAGTGCGATGAAGATCTTCCCCGTCAGCAGGAAAGCGCGGAAGGCCGCCGACGGTCGGGTGCCGTCCACCCTGACCGGCAGACTCCTGCCTTCCACAGCCGTTTCCTCCCCCACAACTCAAGTTTAGTCGTTTATAAGTCAGACGACGTGACGTTGCTGTGGGTTGCAACGATTAGGTACGTGACAGACTGCGAGCGGGGAACACCACGGGAGGAAATGGCATGCGCGTACTGGTGACAGGTGGGGCCGGGTTCATCGGCTCGCACTACGTGCGGGAGTTGGTGAGCGGGTCGTACCCGGCCTTCGCGGGCGCCGAAGTGGTGGTGCTCGACAAGCTCACCTACGCGGGCAGCGAGACCAACCTCGCGCCGGTCGCGGGCAAGTTCGAGTTCGTGCGGGGCGACATCTGCGACCCGTCCGTCGTCGCCGAGCAGATGCGCGGTGTGGACGTCGTGGTGCACTTCGCCGCCGAGTCGCACGTCGACCGCTCCATCACCGGATCGGCTGACTTCGTGCTGACCAACGTCCTGGGCACGCAGACGCTGCTGCAGGGCGCCCTGAACGCGGGTGTGGGCAGGTTCGTGCACGTCTCGACCGACGAGGTCTACGGCTCCATCGAGGACGGTTCGTGGTCGGAGAACCACGTCCTGGAGCCGAACTCGCCCTACTCGGCCTCCAAGGCCTCTTCGGACCTGCTGGCGCGTGCGTTCCACCGCACTCACGGACTGCCCGTGAGCATCACTCGGTGCTCGAACAATTACGGGCCGTACCAGTTCCCCGAAAAGGTGATTCCTGTCTTCGTCACCAATTTGATCGATGGCAGGAAGGTGCCCCTCTACGGCGACGGCCTGAACGTGCGCGACTGGCTGCACGTCGACGACCACTGCCGCGGCATCCAGCTGGTCGCCGAGGGCGGCCGGCCGGGTGAGATCTACAACATCGGTGGCGGCACCGAGCTCACCAACCGGGAGTTGACCGAGAGGCTGCTGGCAGCGACGGGCCGTGACTGGTCGTTCGTCGAGCCGGTGCAGGACCGCTTGGGCCACGACCGCCGGTACTCGGTCGACATCTCCAAGATCTCCGCCGAGCTGGGCTACAAGCCGCAGGTCGACTTCGAGGTCGGACTGGCGGACACGGTCGAGTGGTACCGCGAGAACCGTGCCTGGTGGGAGCCGCTCAAGGAGCGTGCTCAGTCGGCGAAGGGCTGAGCGTTGATCCTCGTTCCCGGTGGTCGTGGCCAGCTCGGCCACGACCTCGCTGCCCTGTCTCCCGATGTCCGTGCTGTGTCTTCCGCGGAGCTGGACGTCACCGCTGTGGGTCCTTCGGACCTGGCCGGCGCCTCCGCGGTGATCAACTGTGCCGCGTACACCGCCGTCGACGCGGCCGAGACCGATGAGGATCGCGCGTTCGCGGTCAACGCCGTCGGTCCGGGTCTGCTCGCCGAGGCGTGCGCTTCTCTTGGTGTTCCGTTGATCCACGTGTCGACGGACTACGTGTTCTCCGGTGACGGGACGCGGCCCTACGAGCCGTCCGACCCGGTTGGCCCGAAGTCCGCGTACGGCCGCACGAAGCTCGAAGGCGAACGCCGCGTGCTGGAGGCGGGCGGCTGGGTCGTGCGCACCGCGTGGGTGTACGGCGTCGGCGGATCGAACTTCGTGAAGACCATGGCAGCGCTGGAATCCTCGCGGCCGTCGTTGTCCGTTGTGGACGATCAGGTCGGCTCGCCGACGTGGTCGCGCGACTTGGCTTCCGGGCTTCTCGAGCTCGCCTCGGTTTTGCCTTCCCAGCGGTTGCTGCACGCAACGGGCGGCGGTGAGACGACGTGGTTCCGTTTCGCACAGGCGATTTTCGAGGAGCTCGGCGCCGATCCGTCACGTGTGCGGCCCTGCACCACGGCCGAGTTTCCGCGACCGGCCCCGCGGCCCGCCTACTCGGTGCTGTCGGGCGCGGCGTGGGAAGCAGCGGGATTGCGCCCGTTGCCGCACTGGCGCAGCGCCCTTTCGGAGGCTTTCCGGGCAGGCGTGGTAGCTCCCCGTACCGATGCTGCGCCATTGGAGTGACCGGTCTGGCACGGCCGTTCCAAGTGCGAGAACCTGTTCGGCATGTTCGATTCCGGGCGCAATCCTCAGCGGCCCGCGACAGCGGATTCCGATCGGCAGCGCTTCCTGAAGTGCGTTGCCGTTGTCACGGGCTCTCGGCAGGTGTCGATGAGCCAGCTCGACAAGCACTCGCCGAGGCCGCACTCTCGGTGAAGCCGTTGAGGCGTCAGGACTTTCTGACGCCTCACGTCACGCCTTGCTCCGCCGGTACGCCTCGACGGTCTTCTCCGCGCACCGCCGCCAGGTGAACCCGGACGCGTACGCCCGCCGCTCGGACTGAGCCTCGGGGGTGGTCGGCGCCGCAACGGCCTGAGCCAGCCCGTCGGCCAGCGCCTCGACGTCCCCGACGGGCACGTGCAGCGCGTGCCCACCGGCGACCTCGCGCAACGCGGGAACGTCCGAACACACCACAGGAACGTTGCAAGCCAGCGCTTCCAGCACCGGCAGCCCGAAACCCTCGTCCCGCGACGGCAAGACCAACGCGGTGGCACCGGCCACGACCGACCGCAGATGCACGTCCGACAGGTATCCGGTCCGCAGCACCCGGCCGTCCACACCGGACCGGCCAGGCCCGACGATCACCAACGGCGGCAGCGACGGGTCGGCGGCGTGCGCCTTGATCAGGTACTGAAGCCCCTTGCGCGGCCCGTCGGCGCCGACGAACAGCAGGTACTCCGACGGCAACCCCAGCCTGCCGCGCAACGTCGGGGACGGCGGCCGCGACGCGAACCACGCGGGATCGACGCCCAGAGGCGTCACGACGATCTTCTCCAGCGGCACCGAGAACCGGTCGGCCACAACGGAAGCGACGGCCGCGGTCGGTGTGCAGATCACGTTTGCCCTGACAGCGGACAGCTTCACCAGCTCGGGCAGGCGGCGATCCGACGGCGGCAGGTCGCCTGGATTGTCCAGGAACGCCAGGTCGTGGATCGTGACCACACGGCCGGCTCGCAGCGTCGGCGGCAGCACGAAGTTCGTGGCGTGCATGACGTCGGAGAACCCCGCCAGCATCTCGACCGGCGGGAACGGCGCGCGCAGCCACATCTCGCGCAGCGCCCGCGCGGAGACGGGCAGGCCGCGTGCGGTGACGTCGTGCGGCAAGACGGTCCGCAGTGCGCGCCAGCCGCGCAACGTGAAAGCGACCGCCCGTACGTGGGCCTCGTCCGGCATGGAAGCCAGCTCTTCGGCCAGTGCCGCTGTGTAGCGACCGATTCCGGTGCGATGTCCGAGCAGGGGTGTGCCGTCGAGCAGCACGGAGAGGGGTTTCGGGGATCTAGCCATGACGTCCACCACGCGCAATCTTGCGCAGACGCCCCGTCGCCCGCTTGGCCAACTCGGACGGGCCACCGGCGTCCAGGTACTCGCGCACCAGCCGCAGGTCCCGCTTCACCTTGTCCGCCTTGCTCAACTCCGGTGTGCGCACCAGAGGTGCGGAGCCCGGCAGACGGTCCGCGGCAGGCCTGGGGTTGCGGCAGAACTCCGCCAGCGGCGCGAGCGCCGTCTCCCAGGTGAACCGTTCTCGGACGACGGCGATGCGCTCACGGCACGCGGCCGCGAACTCCTCGTCGTAGAGCACCTTCTCCAGCGCGTCGGCCAGTGCCTCCGGGTCCTCCGGCGGCACGACGACGCCCAAACCTTCGCGCAGCACCAGGTCCGCGAACGAGTCGCCGGACGTGGTGACGATCGGCAGCCCGGCCCACAGGTAGTCGAGCACCCGCGTGCGGAACGCGAACGTGGTCTCCACGTGCTCGTAGTGCGTGGTGACACCGCAGTTCGCGTCGAGCAGCCAGTTCTGCCGCTCGGTGTAGGGCACCCACCCGTCGTTGAAGAACACGTTCTCGCCGGTCAGCCCCAACCGTGCGGACAACGCCCGCGTCTGGCCGGCGATGTCCATGTCCGGCACCTCGGGGTTCGGGTGCTTCATGCCGAGGAAGTACAGCTTCGCGGACGGCTGCCGCTTCCGCAGGTGGTCCATCGCGCGGATCAGCGACAGCGGTCGAACCAGCTGTAGACGCCGCCGGCCCAGATCACGACCTTGTCGGCGTCGGTGACGCCGGGAACGACGCCCTTGATCGCCGGGCCGGTGCGCTGCGGCGGCTTGCCCGACAGTCCGAAGGGGACGATGCCGAGCAGCGACTGCGTCGTCGGGTCGTTGTCGTACAACGTGGGCGTGAGCCTGCCCAGCGCGGCGAGGTGGCCGAGCCAGAAGTGCCGCTGCCGTTCCGACGCGCACAGGAAGAAGTCGCCGCGCTCGAGCTGGGTGTTCAGCACCCGAGTGACGGTCTCCAGGTCGAGGGCGCGCTTCTCGTCCGTGTCGTCCTTGCCCTGTTCCAGCAGCTCGAGGTGCATCGGGTCGTACATGTCGCAGACCACGATCTTGGTCGACGACTCCTTCTTCAGCTCGCTGACCATCTCCATCGCGTGGCCCTGCAGCACGATCACGTCCGCCCACGCGACGTGCGTCGCAGCTCCTTCGGCCGGGCCCGCTCGACGGCGAACGGCGCGTCCGGCGGCGCGCACAGCGGGTTGGTCGTGACCAGGCGCACCTGGTGCTCGCCGGACAGCACGTCCGCCATGTGCCAGGCGCGGATCGCGGGGCCCGCCATCCGGTCGGAGATCGCGTCGCCGGTGATCACGAGGATCTTGCGCGGCTTGCCGAACACGTCGTCCAGACCGAGCACGTCGACGAGGATGTCGTGCGCCGCGAGGTAGCGCGGCAGGGGATAGGCGGGTTCCAACGCCTTGCGCATCAACGGAACCAGGTCGGTGTCCGACAGCCGGCGCGCGGCCTGCTCGGCCTTGCGCGACTCGGCCAGCGACGGCATCAGCTCGACGAACTGGTCGATCGCGAGGAACCCCGCCAGCGCCTGACGGGACACCCCGACCGGCTCGCGGTCGAGCGCGGGGTCCGACGGCCGGCGGGTGATCTCCAGCTGCGTCGGGTCGATCTCACCGCGCGCGGTCGCCCTGCGCACGCACAGCGCGAGCGCGGCAGGCAGCACCTTGGCGAGCGTCTCGTCGGAGAAGTTCTTGTACAGCGCCGCGAGTGCGTTGCGCTCCAGCAGGTACAGCTCGCGGCTGTGGTCGATCGAGCTCATCGACGCGTGGTGGCGGTGGAACGTGAGCGACGCCGGCTCGTAGCGGACCCGCCAGCCGCGCAGGTTCATCCGCCAGCCGAGGTCGACGTCCTCGTAGAACATGAAGAACCGCTCGTCGAACCCGCCGAGCTCGCGGTAGACCTCCGTGCGCACGAACAGCGCAGAGCCGGTGCCGAACAGCACGTCCTTCGGGGCGTCGTGGGCGCCGTCGTCGTCCTGGCCGGCGTGCCGCTTGTACCCCATGCCGAACCAGGTCAGCCCGCCGTCGACGAAGTCGATCTTCTCGCCGTCCCAGTCGAGCACCTTGCTCGCGACCGCGCCGACCGACGGTTCTGCGTGGAAGACCCTGATCGCGGTCTTGACCCAGTTCCGGTCCGCGCGCGCGTCGTTGTTCAGCAACGCGAGCACCCCACCCGTGGCGTGCTCGACGCCGAGGTTGCAGCCGCCCGCGAAACCGAGGTTCTGCGCAGACGTGACGATCTTGGCCGCGGGCAGTTCCGCCTTCAACCGTGCGGTGTCGTGCGCCTCGTTGTCGACGACGATCACCTGAAGCAGCTCGGCCGGGTAGTCCACCTCGGCCAGCCCGCGCACGCAGGTGATGGTGTCCTCCGCGCCCCGGTAGTTGACGACGACGACGGACACGACGGGCAGAGATGCTCGATCCACGCGCTAAGCCTGCCTCATCACTCTGCGCGCCCGCAGTGTGGTTGCACAGATCAGCAGCAGCAAGACGGCGAGAGGCACACCGAAGACCCACTCGGTGGACCAGTCGTTGCGATCGGCGAGCAACGGCCGCATCACCGGATGGCGCAGCACGGTCGCCGGACCGGGCTGCATCTTCTTGTCCTGCTCGCCCAGCACCACGATCCGCAGCTCAGCGCCGTCGGGGCAGGTGATGTGGTGCGCGAACGCCGGGTTGTCCGGTCCCGGCAGTTCCTCGACGTTCTTGATCACGCACGTCTCGCCTGTGGCGAGGACGTCCATCAACGCGCGGTGACCGTCGCCGACCAGCACCGCTGTGCCGGGGATCACGGCCATGAACGCGGGCAGCACCAGCCACGCCGGGCCGAGCTTGCCGACACCCCACGCGAACGCGAGCGACAGAAGGCAGCCGGGGACCAGCACAGCGAGCTGGTACTCCTCGGGCACGACGGCGCCCAGCACGACCGCGGCGGCGATCGCGACGAGCCCGATCACGATGAGTGGTACTGGTCGCCTCACGTCACGGGGACGCTTGTGACCAGCAGCAGGTTCCATCAGCGGCCGGCCCAGTCCCGCCAGACGCGGCCACGCGGGACCTTGGTCTTGATCATCAGCCGCTGGACGAGCGCGGCAGGGAGTCGCAGCAGCACTTCCGCGAGCACCCTGGTGCGCAGCCCGAGCCGGAAGTTGGCCGCGTCCGGCACGTCCTTGCGGAAGGGCAGAAGCGCCGTGATCGCCAGGAACCGCGCCAGCTCCTTCAGTGCCACCGATGCCGGAGCGCACCGCAGCAGCATGAGCAGCCGGTTGCGCTCGTTCCACCGGTGGAACAGCGTCGAACCGGGCTGCGTGCTGGCGCCGTGCCGGTGCCGGACCCGTGCCGTCCGACCGAGACTCACCGGTGCCCTGCCAGCCGCAGCCGCCAAGCCGTGTCGGTGTCCTCGTAGTAGCAGAAGAAGCCAGCCGGCACACCGCCCACAGCCCGTAGCTCGTCCGTCCTGAGCAGCGCGGCACCACCGCAGAACCCGAACACCTCTCGCCCGGCGAGCACGACGTCCTTGCCGTGGCCGTCCGCGGTCAGGGCCACGCCGACGGACTGCGTCGAGCCGTCCGTCAGCAAGATCGACGAGGTGGCGCGGCCGCGCCCGGCTCGGCTTCGAGAGCGTTCTCCAGCTCGGTCAGCCACGACGGGTCCGGCACCGCGTCGTCGTTGAGCCACGCGACGTACGGGGTGTCGATCATGCCGAGCACGGCGGCGAGCCCGCCCGCGTAGCCGCGGTTGCGCGGCAGCCGCACGACCTCGTGTCCGCTGATCAGCTCTGCTGTGCCGTCGTCGGAGGCGTTGTCGACGACGATCGTCCTGTGTGGACTCTTCTGTGCCGCGAGGGCGTCGAGGCACGCCGTGATGTGGTCACGGCCGCGCCACGTCACGACCACCACGGTGCTGAGTGCCGACACGGCGTGAGACGGTACGCGACGTGCCCGAGCTAGTAGTGCTGACCGAGCAACTCAACGCCCCGGTCCCCGGCGGTACCGGCCGCTACACGGCCGAGCTGTTCAAGGCGCTGATCCAGACCACGCCCGAAGGCTGGTCGGTGATCAGCGCGGCCACGGCCGGCGCGGACCGCGTGATCAGGGTGCCCCGAAGGGTGCTGGTGGCGTTGTGGGAACGCGGGCTGCCGCCGAAGCTCGGGCTGAACGTGCACGCCCCGACGCCGCTCGCCCCGTTGCCGGGCGCTGTCGTCACGGTCCACGACGTCGTGCCGTGGACGCACCCGGAGACGTTGACTCCGCGCGGGGTCGCGTGGCACCGCAAGGTGATCTCGAAGGCCGCCCGGGAGGCGCGGGCGCTGGTGGTGCCGACGAAGGCCGTCGGATCCCAGCTGGGCGACCACGTGCGGGTCGAGGTTCCTGTCCACGTCGTGCCCAACGGTGTCACCAGGCTCGTCGGCACGAAGCCCGATGATCTTCCCGACGGGTACGTGCTCGCCATCGGCACGATCGAGCCGCGCAAGGGCTTCGAGCTGCTGGTGCGGGCGACGGAGCGGCTGCGGGTCCCGCTGGTCGTGATCGGCCCGCAGGGCTGGGGCGGAGTTGATCTGCGCGCCTCGCACGTGACGTTGCTCGGCAGGGTCACGGACGAACGGCTCGCATCGGTGCTCGCCGGCGCTTCGGTGCTCGCGGCGCCTAGCCTGGCGGAGGGGTTCGGGTTGCCGGTGCTGGAGGCGATGGCCGCGGGAGTCCCGGTCGTGCACTCCGACGATCCGGCTCTGGTGGAGGTCGCTGGCGGCGCCGGCACCGTCGTGCGGCGGGGCGATCTGGCGTCGTTGACGGAAGGTCTGCGGGCAGTTTTGGCGGATCCTCGTCACACCATCGATGCCGGGATCACTCGCGCGAGTGGCTTCACCTGGGAAAAGACCGCGCTCGGTGTCTGGGGTGCTCACACTGGACGACCGGATTAGTGCATTCCCGTTAAACGCATTAGCGAACGACATTACGCTAGCTGATCGTGCCAACCGTCGAACCCAGCGTGCTGATCGACGCCACCGCGGTTCCCGCAGACCGAGGTGGCGTCGGCCGTTACGTGGATTCGCTCGTCGCGGCACTGGATGCCGGCGGCGCCAAGCTCTCCGTCGTGTGCCAGCCCCGCGACGAAGATCTCTTCACCAAGATCGCGCCGAACGCCCGCGTCGTGCGCGCCGCTGACGCCGTCGCCACCCGGACGGCGCGGCTGGCCTGGGAGCAGACGACGTTGCCGCGGCTGGTGCGGTCGCTGGGCATCGATGTCGTGCACTCACCGCACTACACGTTGTCGGTGGCCAGCAAGGCCGCCTCGGTCGTGACGCTGCACGACGCCACGTTCTTCACCGACCCCGTGCTGCACTCCTCGGTGAAGGCCCGCTTCTTCCGCACGTGGACCCGCGCCTCGCTGAAGCGCGCGGAGCTGTGCGTGGTGCCGTCCCAGGCGACGGCCGACGAACTGGTGCGCGTCGCCGGAGCCGACCGCCGCGTGCTGCACATCGCGCAGCACGGCGTCGACACCGAGCGTTTCCACCCGCCGTCACGTCACGGGCACCGGTCAGCTCCATCGCCTTGAAGATCATGTACGGCGCCGGGCGGCCCGCGGGCACGTCGTCCACGGACACGACCGCGTCCAGCACGCCCTCGCGCCAGCCAAGGACGTCCAGAAGCCCGTCCACGATCGGCCTGTCGAAGCCGGTGGTCAGTGCGACCTTCACGCCGTTGGACCTCAACCACGCCAACGCTTCCGGCACGCCGGGCAGCGGCGTCGGCGGCGTCTCGGCGTACAGCTTCGCGAGCCGCTCGTGGAAGTCGGCGAACTCGGCGTCCACTTCGGACTTGCCGAGCATCGACGAGATCGCCTCGTACTTGTCGGCACCCATCCAGTGGCCGACGTCGGCGGCGCTGCCCCCGGCCGCGATCACGGTGTCCGCCAACGCCTTGTAGACGAGCCCGTGCTCCTGGACCGTGGTGCCTGCGATGTCCAGCACGACCAGGTCGGCCTTCACGACGCCCTCCAGTCCCGCAGCAGCGCCGGGTGCGCCTGCTGGGAGTTCTCGATCGAAAAGCTGACCATGTCCGGGCGGTAGCGGTCGTCGGAGTACTCCACCGGCCGTCCGTCCACTCCGCACGCACGCCGCCGTTCCCGCAGAAGTGGTGATCCGACGGGAACTTCCAGCAGCTCGCTGTCCTTCTCGTCCGCCGCGACCGCGTCGATCTGGTGCCGGGCGACGGTCATGTCCACGCCCTGCTCCCCCAGGTAGGCGTAGAGCGAGCCGCTGTCGCAGTCGAAGTCGAACAGCAGGCGCCCCACCGGTTCCACGAACGTCGTGCGCTCCAGCATCGTCGGCCTGCCGTCGATCAGCCGCTGCCGCAACAACTGCACGACCGGCGTGCCCTCGTCGAGTGTCAGTGCGTCGGCGACCTCGACGGAGGCCGGGCGGCGCGCGATCTCCAGGGTTCGTTGTCCTGGAACGTGTCCGAGGCCCGCAGCCCAGCTCGAGAACGACAGGAACGTCTCGAACGGCTGCGACAGCGTGTGCCTGCGCACCACCGCGGGCTTGCCGCGGCCGCCGCCGATCATGCCCTCGGCCCTGAGCGTCGTGAGCGCCTGCCGGACCGGTGCGCGTGAGGCGTTCCACTGCGCGCACAGCTGCGATTCGGACGGCACGGGGTCGCCGACGGCCAGCTCACCCGAGGCGATGCGGCGCCGCAGGTCGGCCGCGATGCGCTCGTGCAGGGGCATCTCCATACCGCCAACCATACATGTCATAACAAGTCTGAACACGAAGTGAACACATCAGAACAGCCGTTGACCGTGCCAAGACGGTCGCTCATCGTTCTTGTCATGACAAGTGTGGACCTGGTGGTCGTCGGCGCGGGCATCGTCGGGCTCGCGCACGCCTGGCACGCGGTGCAACGGGGTCTCTCCGTCACCGTGGTCGAGCGCGACGAGCACGCGGCCGGGGCGTCCGTGCGCAACTTCGGGCACGGCTGCTTCACCGCTCAGGACGGGGTCGCGTTCGAGTACGCGATGACCGCGCGCGAAGAGTGGCTCAAGCTCGCCGCGGCGGCCGGTTTCTGGCTGCGCGAGTCCGGCACGGTCGTCGTGGCACGTCACGACGACGAACGCGCCGTTCTCGAAGAGTTCGCCACCGTCCGCGAGATCCAGCTGACCGACGATCTGCCCGTCGACGGCGTCGGAGGAGCCCTCCTGCCGTTGGACATCCGCGTCAACCCACGCGAGGCCGTGCACGCGATCGCGGCGCTGCTGGCCGAGCGCGGTGTCACGTTCCACTGGTCGACCAACGTGCTCACGGTCGAACCGGGCCTCGTCCGCACGACCCGCGGCGAGATCCGGTGCCGCGCAACGGTCGTCGCGGTCGGGCACGACCTCGACAGGTTCTTCCCCTGCCTGGCCGAAGAGCGTCAGGTAAGGCGCTGCCAGCTGCGGATGCTGCGCGTCGCGCACGGCGGCGTGATCGACCCGGCCGTGCTGACCGGGTTCTCGATGCTGCGCTACGACGCGTTCGCCCGGTGCCCCAGCACCCGGAAGGTCCGCGAGCGCCTCACGAACGACCACCCCGAGCTGGTCGAGGCGGGGCTGAACCTGATGTTCACCCAGCTCCCCGACGGCTCGCTCACGATCGGCGACACCCACCACTACAGCCGCACGGTCGATCCGTACCTGCCGGAGCACCTGGACGACCTGGTGCTCACCGAAACGGCCCGGCTGCTCGGCGTCCCCAGGCTCCACGTGCTCGAACGCTGGCGCGGCATCTACGCGTCCGCCCCGGAACCCTTCCTGACCGCGACCCCCGCTCCCCTGATCCGGGCCGTCTCGGTCACCTCCGGCATCGGCATGACCACCGCGCTCGGCCTCGCCCCGGCCGTGCTCGACGACCTCCTCCAGGAGATGTGATGAGAGTCCCCAAGATCGTCCACGGCGTCGTCCTCGCCGCGACTCTGGTGCTGACAGCTTGTGGTCCAACGAACTCCGCTTCAGGTGGTGACTGCCCGAACAACGGCAAGATCCGCTTCGGTGTCGAGCCCTACGAGGACCCGGAGAAGCTCAAGCCGGCCTACGACGTGCTCGCGAAGGCGCTGGCCACCAAGCTCGGCTGCGAGGTCGAGCTGCAGGCCGTCGACGACTACGCGGCCGAGGTGCTGGCGATGCGCAACGGCAAGCTGGAGATCGCCCAGTTCGGCCCGCTCGGCTACGTCTTCGCCTCGCAGAAGGCCAAGGCGGAGCCGATGGTCTCCTTCGCCGACGGCTCGGGAAAGCTCACCAGCTACACCGCCGGCATCTGGGTCGCGAAGGACTCGCCCGCGCGGAAGATCGAGGACCTGCAGGGCAAGTCGCTCGCTCTGAGCAGCGTCGGCTCCGCGTCCGGTGACGCGCTTCCCCGCTACGGCCTGAAGAAGCACAACGTCAACGACGTGAAGCTCGACTACGCGGGCGGTCACCCCGAGGCGATGCTCTCGCTGATCAACGGCAAGGTCGACGCCGCCGAGATCAACAGCCAGCAGCTCGCCACCGCGAAGTCCGCCGGCACGTTCGACGAGACGAAGTTCCGCCAGATCTGGAAGTCCGACCCGATCCCGAACGACCCGATCACCGTGCACGGCGACCTCGGCCAGGCGTTCAAGGACAGGGTGCGCAAGGCGTTGCTGGAGCTGTCGCCCGCCGACGTCGAGAAGGTCGGCGCGTTCCTCGACGTCACCCCGCCGGGGCCGCTCGTGCAGGTGGACAACGACACCTACAAAGTGCTCTTCGACCTCGCGACCACGCTGGGGCTCAAGGAAGAGGACGTCTGATGCTCGCCGTTCGCGGCCTGCGCAAGTCGTTCGGCGGCCGCACCGTGCTGGACGGGTTCGACCTGCGGGTCGAACCCGGTGAGTTCGTGGCGCTGCTCGGACCGAACGGCTCTGGCAAGTCCACGGCGCTGCGGTGCGTGGTTGGACTGGAGACCCCGGACGGCGGCGAGATCGACGTCAGCGGGAACGCCGCGATGGTCTTCCAGAAGATCCACCTCGTGGGCCGCCGCACCGCGCTGGACAACGTGTGTTCCGGCGCGTTGGGCCGGCTTCCGTTGCGCCGCTCGCTGTTCTGCCCGCACGACGTCCGTGACGAAGCCATGCGGTGCCTCGACAGGGTGGGGCTCGCGGACCGTGCACTGGACCGTTGTGCACGGCTTTCCGGTGGGCAGCAACAACGTGTGGCGATCGCGCGGGCGTTGTGCCAGCGCGCCAGCGTGATCCTCGCCGACGAGCCCGTGTCCGCGCTCGATCCGCAGGCTGCCGTGCAGGTGATGGAGTTGTTGGTGGACTTGGCCGGTGAGGGGATGACGGTGGTTGCCGTGCTGCACCAGCCGGAGCTCGCGCGCAACTACGCGCATCGGATCGTGGAGATGGTGGCGCAGTGACTCTCGCTCCGTCGCAATCCAACACAATGCGCACTGTTCCGCGTCGCCGCTGGCCTTCCGCTGCTGTCTGGGTCACCGTGGCGGTCATCCTTGCCGTGCACGTGCTTGCCTGGCAGGCGACGGAGTTCTCCCCCGCCGCGCTCATCGCCGGATGGGAGGGCATGGCGGACTTCCTCGCCGAGTCGCTGCCACCGGACCTCTCCGTGCTCGGCAAATCGCTCGAAGCAGCCGTGATCACCCTCTACATCGGACTGCTCGGCACCACGTTCTCGATCCCGTCCGCTCTGGTGCTGGCGTTGCTGGCTTCTCGCGCAACGACTTCGGCGGCGTGGGCGCAGCAGGCAGCGCGTGCGGTGCTGTCGTTCCTGCGCTCGGTGCCCGATGTGGTGTTCGCGCTGATCTTCGTGACGGCGGTGGGGCTCGGGCCGTTCGCGGGCGTGCTGGCGCTGGTGTTCCACAACACCGGCGTGATGGGCAAGCTCTGGGCGGAGGCGATGGACGAGAGCGACCGCGGGCCGCGCGATGCGTTGCGGGTGACCGGCGCGTCCGGTCCGCAGATCGCGCTGCACGCGGTGCTCCCGACGGTTCTCCCCTCGCTGGCAGGACTTCTGCTCTACCGGCTGGACGTCAACGTGCGCTCGTCGCTCGTGCTCGGCCTGGTCGGCGCTGGCGGGATCGGCTTCTTGATCAACCAGTCGATCAAGCTGTTCCGGTTCGACGAGATGGTCACGCACATCCTCGTCGTGCTGCTTCTTGTTGTTGTGGTCGACCAGGCTTCTGCACTGGTGCGCAAGCGACTAGGTGCGTGACCTGCTGGCCGTAGCGGGCGCCCTGGTGCACCGTCACCGTGCCGTCCGCTGCGACCTCGCAGGGGTTGTTCGCCGTGCACTGCTCACCGTTGTCGTTGCCCGTGCTGTGCACACCGACGACCGTGACGCCGTCCTTGAGCACGATCGGCGAGCCCGAACCGCCGTGTGAGGGCTTGCACTCGGGGTCGTACCGGTAGGCGTTGTCCTGCGTGTAGCCCTCTTCGCGGAGGTGCGGCACAACAGCTTCGATCGTGCAGTTGAAGCGCTGGCCGTTGCCCGACGAGATGATGTCGACGCTTTCTCCTGGCTTCGCGGAACGGCCGGAGAGCTTGAAGATCTTCACGCCTTTGGCCTTGAGCTGCGCGTAGGTCTGGTCGAGCTCGAAGATCGCGGCGTCGGTGCCGGTCATGGTTGCCGAGACGAGACGGTTCGTCTTGGCCTTGGCCTGGAGGTAGCCCTGGCGGTCGCCGATGGTCACCGCCAGCTCCATCGCGACGTCCTTCAGCGTCTGGCCGGGAGCCGGGCGTTCGGGGACGCAGTGGCCGTTGGTGAGCAGAAGTGCCGGGTCGCTGAGCTTGGTGCGGTCGGTCCTGACCACGGACGCCGAGCAGACGCCGGCCAGTGACGCGGCGCCTTCGAGGTTCGGGACCGGGGTGTCCGGCGGGTTGATCTTGCCGGTGACGACGTCGTTGATCCAGCCCTTGAAGTGGTGGATGTCGGTGTACATGACCGGCCGGTCGTCGCCGCCAGAACCGCTCACCAGGCCTGCGATCACCCAGCGGTCACCGTCGCGGACGAGTCCGGGGCCACCGGAGTCCATGTTCGTCGCGGCGACGCTGCCGTCCAGCGCTCCGATGCACAGCTCGCGGTCCGCATGGATGCCGTCACAGGCCGCGGCGGGCTGGATCACGGTGTCCGCCTCGCGGAGCTTCTTCGGGTAGCACTCGGGCGCACGCCGGTCGCAGGTCATGCCCCAGCCGAGGATTCGGGTCGTGGTGCCTTCCTCGGGCCGTGCGCTGGGAAGTGCGACCGGCTTGGTCTTCGCGGGCTTCCTCAGCTTCAGCAGCCCGATGTCACCGTCGTGGACGGGATACTGCGAGTAGGTGATGAACCGCTCGACCGCGATCACCTCGCCGCCGCTGCCCGCGTCCGTCGTGCCGAGACGAACCGTCCAGTCTCGCGGCCTGCCGACCTGAGCACCGCTGGGGTTGTTCTTGGTGCAGTGGCCCGCTGTGACGGCCCAGTCCGGAGCGATGAGGGTGACGCCGCAGGTGTGGCCGTCCTCGCGCGGCGAGTCGGGCCGTTGCAGAGAGCCGGAGAACGGGTAGGGCGCCTGGGCTTCGACACCGCCGCGAACGGCCAGCGCAGGGGCGACGGTGTTGATCACCGCGACGACCGCGAAGCTCATCGTCAGTAGCACTTTTCGCATGTCGCAGAGGGTTTCGGACCTGTGTGCGCAGCGGGTGATGATCGGGCAACAACTGCGCACGGGCGGTCGTTACGCAACGATGACGTCGCAAGAACGTCCTCATGAGACCCGTCGGGAAGGCTGGAGGTCATGCCGCGCGTACTGCTGATCGAGGACGACGAGGCGGTCCGCGAGGGACTGTCGCTCGCCCTGACCTACCAGGGGCACACCGTGGACGCGGTGCGCACCGGCGAGGAGGGCCTCGAACTGCTCATGAGCGTCGCGCCCGACGTCGTCGTGCTGGACCTGATGCTGCCGGGCGTGGACGGGTTCGAGGTGTGCCGACGCATTCGTGCGTCCGGCGATCTCCCGATCATCATGCTGACCGCGCGCAACGACGACATCGACGTCGTCGCGGGGCTGGAGGCCGGTGCCGACGACTACGTGGCCAAGCCCGCCCAGCCCCGCGTGCTGGAGGCACGCATCCGCGCCGTGCTGCGGCGGTCTTCTGTTTCCGCGCCCGAGGTGGTGGCCGAGCGCTACGGCGACCTGACGATCGACCGCGACGGCCTCGTGGTGACGCGGCTCGGGCGGCCTGTCTCGCTGGCGCCGACGGAGCTGCGGCTGCTGCTGGAGCTCTCGTCGTCGCCCGGCCGGGTGATGTCGCGGCAGCAGCTGCTGGAGTCCGTGTGGGACCAGGGCTACCTCGGTGACTCACGGCTGGTCGACGCCTGCGTGCAGCGGCTGCGCTCGAAGATCGAGGACGACCCGGCGGCACCGTTGTACGTGCAGACGGTGCGGGGCTTCGGCTACCGCTTCGGGCCGCTGTGACGCTGCGTCTCCGGCTGCTGCTCGCCTTTGCCTTCTTGAGCATCGTGACCGCGGTCGCGGTGTCCGGCGCCGGCTACGTGCGGGCCCGCGACGCGATCGTGCAACGCGCCCAGGACAACGCCGTCATCGAAACGACCAACCGCGTTGAGCAGCTGTATCCGTTGCCCGCGCGGCCGCCTGACTCCGCCGCTCTGGAGCGCATCGCCGGGAAGGTCTCCGGGCGTGAGGGGGCTGCTCTCGCTCAGGCCAACGGGGTGTCCGCCGGCTCGATGGACCCTTCGGTGATCACCCCCGAGCTGCGGTCTCTGGTGTCGTCCGGGCGTGTGGGCTGGCAGCGGGTGCCGTACGGGGGCGGGGTGTGGCTCGTCGTGGGCATGCGGATGCAGGTCTCCGGCGGTGCGCCCTCCGATGTCGAGGTGTACGTGATGCGGCCGTTCAGTTCCGAGATCGAGGTCGTCAGCGAGCTCGCGCGCAACGCGTGGCTGATCGGCGGCGCGGGGCTGCTTCTGGCGCTCGGGATGGCGTTCCTGGCCGCGCGTGGGGTGCTGCGGCCCGTTCGCGAGCTGCAGGTGGCGGCCTGGCGGCTCGGCCAGGGCGATCTTGCCGCGCGCGTGCCCGTGCGGGGACGGGACGAGCTGGCCGCAGTGGCCACCACGTTCAACAGCACGGCTTCCTCGCTGGAGCATCACGTCGGTGAGCTGCGGCGGATGGAGGCTGACGCGCGGCGGTTCGTGGCGGACGTGTCGCACGAGCTGCGGACGCCGTTGGCCGCGATGACCGCGGTGACGGACGTGCTGGACGCGGAGACCGCTGCTCTGCCTGGCGTTGCTGGCCAGGCGGCTCGGCTGGTCAACCGGGAGACGCAGAACCTGACGCGGCTGGTCAACGACCTGATCGAGGTGACGCGGTTCGACTCGGGGACGGCGGCTCTGGCGTTGGACGACGTCGACGTGGCGGAGGTGGTGTCGCGGACGCTGCGGATGCGCGGGTTCGAGGTGACCGCAACGCTCCCCTCCGGGGTGCGGGCCCGGCTGGATCCGCGGCGATTGGACGTGATCGTGGCGAACCTCGTCGGAAACGCCTTGCGGCACGGGGCTCCACCGGTGACGGTGTCGCTTTCGGTCGCGGACTCGTCGTTGGTGATCGAGGTGGCGGACTCCGGTCCCGGCCTGCCCGCGGAGGTTCTGCCGCACGTGTTCGCGCGGTTCTACAAGGCTGACTCGGCTCGCGGACGGTCGGAAGGGTCCGGCCTCGGGCTTGCGATCGCCTGGGAGAACGCCCGCCTGCACGACGGGACTCTGATCGCGGCGAACCGGCCGGGCGGTGGGGCGTTGTTCACGCTTCGGCTGCCGCTGGGAGGTGAGCGTTGAGGCCGAAAACTGTCGGTGCTGCCTGGGAGAATGGAAACAGGGGGACCCCCTGGAGGGGACCCCTGCGTCAGCTTGGCCTCCTCGCACTCGCACTCGCACTCGTGCTCGGCCTGGTCGGGTGCGGGATCCGGCCGACCGATCCCATCCCCGGCCTCGAGGCCCCGAGCGGACCGGTCGAGAACGCATCGCCCGCGCTCTACTGGGTGTCCGAGGGCAGGGTCGTCGCGGTCAACCGCCCCTTGGGCAGCCTGAGCGGCTTCGACGTCGTCGCGCTGCTCGCCCAGGGCCCCACCAACGCCGAGCAGAACCGCGGCCTCACCACCGAGGTCCCGTTCGACGCCGCACCCGCCACCGTCGACCGCGTGGCCAACGGGCTCGACGTGTCGATCTCCACCGACGTCTCGCTGCTCAGCCGGGCCGCGGTCCAGCAGATCGTGTGCACGTTGCTCGGTATCCAGGCCGTGGGCACCGTGAACCTGCGGGGCGGCGGGCATTCGCTCGAGTTCCTCAAGTGCGCTTGAATCGGCGCGTGCACGTCTACTCCATCCCGATGCGCGCCAAGTTCCGCGGCATCACCCAGCGCACCGGTCTGCTGTTCGAGGGACCGGCCGGGTGGGGCGAGTTCTGCCCGTTCGAGGAGTACGACGACCACGAGTCCATGCCGTGGCTCGCATGCGCCCTTGAGGCTGCGAACGACGGCTGGCCGGCGCCGGTTCGCTCACGGATCCCGGTCAACTGCACGGTCCCCGTGGTCTCCCCTTCGAGGGCGCACGAGATCGTGGCTCGTTCTGGGTGCTCGACCGCCAAGGTGAAGGTCGCGGAGTCAACGCTCGCCGAGGACTGCGCGCGGCTCGAAGCCGTGCGGGGCGCGCTCGGGCCGGGTGGGTTCGTGCGGGTCGACGCGAACATGATGTGGGACGTCGACACGGCCGTCACCTCGATCAAGGCCATGGACAAGGCCGCCGGAGGCCTCCAGTACGTGGAACAGCCGTGCCACACGCTGGACGAACTGGCTGCGGTCCGGCGCAGAGTCAGCGTGCCGATCGCCGCAGACGAGTCGATTCGCAAGGCCGAGGACCCGCTGAAGGTGGCCGTGTCCGGGGCTGCGGACATCGCGGTGATCAAGGTGGCGCCGCTCGGTGGGGTCAGGAAAGCCCTTGAGGTGGCCGAGGCGTGCGGGTTGCCGTGTGTGGTGTCGTCGGCGTTGGAGACGTCGGTTGGGATGGCGGCCGGAGTTGCGCTGGCGGCGGCGTTGCCTGAGCTCGACTACGCGTGCGGGCTCGCGACGCTGTCATTGTTCGAAGGGGACGTCACGAGCGATTCACTCGTACCGGTCGACGGGTATTTGCCGGTGCTCACGAAGGCACCTGTGCCGGACCGCGTCGAGCGGTTCGCGAACGATGTGATCACGGAGGCCTGGATTTATCGGTACGGCAGGGTGCTGAGCAAGCTCAGTCGATGAGCCGATCAACCTGAATCTTCAGCGGGAACGGCTCGACAGCTTCATACACTCCGGTCTCGGCAGGCGCCTCCTGATAGCCGAATGGTCCGGCCAGGTGCAGTGGAGCCAAGGACACGGGCTCATCGAGGTCGATGATCCAGTAGAATGGAATGCCGGCCTCTGCGTACTCGTGACGCTTGGCGCGATAGTCCGTCTGGCGCGAACTTGGCGACAACACCTCGACAACGAGCACGACCTCTGATGCCCTGATGAGGCCGCCTTCAGCATCTTGCCGCTTGCCAGCACTGCGTTGGGCCACGACCAGATCTGGGCGCCTGACAAAACCAGGCTTGTCCGGCGAAGCCAGCTCCAGGTTCACGTCCATGTCGTATATGACTTCGAGATCGTCAGGAAGTTGACCGGCGAGCTGTATAGCCAAGTTGAGGCCAGCGACGTTGTGCTTGCGGATAGGACTGGGGGACATGATCAGACGGCCATTTACCAATTCCGTATAGCCGTCTTCGGTTTCTCCGAGCGCGGCGTACTGAGCAACGGTCATTGGACCCGCTGCAACAGCAAGCAGACGCCTCGGAGGCCTATTGGGTAGTGCGATCACTGCGTCTCCTTCCGTCTCAACCACCGTCGCACATGGAAGGGCTCCAAGCCCGCTCGCAATTCCACACGTTCGAATGATCAGGGCTTCCCTCTGGACAGCCCCTGACCGTTCGCCCCCATGCTGAACACGATGCCCTCGGTCCGGTTGATCGCCTCGGTACGCCGAGCAGTAGCAGGCACCCGCGTCAGGTCCACCAGCCGAATCGGCGGCCCCAGCTCGACCAACGTAGGTGTGTAAGAGGCCTCGACGACGGACCACCCCTCAGGCCCCTGCTCGAACTTGAACCGCGCGATCGCCCCCTCCTCGGTGACGCCACGCGGCTCGGCATGCCGGGCGACCTCGTTCCCGAGCCCGTACGCGACCCACTTCTTGCCGATCTTCTCGAACGGCTGCACCACGTGCACGTGCGTGCCGATGATCAGGTCCAGCGCAGGGTCGGCGAGCAGCTGCCTGGCCAGCGCTTTCTGGTCGGCGGTCGCCTCGTGCTGGTACTCGTTGCCCCACTGCACGGACAGCACGACGACCTCGGCGCCGGCCTCGCGGGCCTTCCGGGCGTCGGCGAGGATCTTGGCAGCGTTGATCTGGTTCGCGCGCCACGGCTGGGGCAGCGGGATGCCGTTGAAGCCGTAGGTGAAGGACAGCTGAGCCACGCGAACCCCGCCCGCGTCCAGGATCAGCGGCGCCGCGGACTCCTCCTGCGTGCGGAACGAGCCGGTGTGCTTCAGGCCGACGGCGTCCATCGCGTCCAACGTCGTCGTGATCGCCGAGACGCCGCGGTCGAGCGTGTGGTTCGAGGCGGTCGAGCACGAGTCGTAGCCCACGTCGACCAGGCCTTTCGCGACCTCGGGCGGTGCCAGGAAGGCGGGGTAGCCGAAGAACGGGCCCTCCTTCGTCCCCAGCGGCACTTCGAGGTGGCACAGGGACAGGTCGGCCTTCAGCGTGTCCTTGATGCCCGAGAACAACGGCAGGAAGTCACGCCCGGCCGCACCGCCGTCGGCGACGGCCTGGTCGGTCAGCGCCGGGTGGATCAGGATGTCGCCGCCCGCGGTCAGCACGAACGACCGCGGTGGTGGCGGGCCTGACGACGTGGGCGAAGGAGGCGGCGCGGAGGTGATGACGACCGGGGAGCCGGTGCACGCGGACAGCACGAATCCGGTGGCCAGCACGAACGCCGACCACCGGACCGCACGCTTCAGCGCTGCCGCCTGCGTCGCAGGACCACGAACAGCACGACGGCCAGCACCGCGGCCGCGATGGGCAGCACGCGCTTCAGGACCGGTACGCCTGCCGTGTCGATCAGGTCGATCGGCTCGTCGGGAACCACTCGGAGATGCTGCTGTTGCGCCACCTCGTCAGGATCCACTGAACCCAGCGTGCTCGCCAGGCATTCCGCGAACTGGTCGACCAGCTTGCCGCTGACCTCGGCGATCAGGCCGCGACCGAGCTGGGCCGGACGGCCCGTGACCGCCAGGTCCGTCTCGACCTCGACCGAATCGCCGACCTGGAACGTCACGACGGCGGAAGCCGTGCCGTTGCCTCGGGTGTCCTTGCCCGCGGCTTTCAGGACGGCGCGGCGCAGCACCGGGTCGATCTCCACGAACTCGCCGCTTCCCCGGTACAGCAACTGCACCGGGCCGAGCTTCACCTTCACCTCTCCGCTGAACGTCTTGCCGTCGACCGAGGTCACCGTGGCGCCCGGCAGGCACGGCGCCACCCGCTCGGGGTCGAGCAGCGCCTCCCACACCTCCTCGGCCGGGCCCGGCGAGACGAACGAGTGCGTCAACTTCATCCCGCTACCGCCGCCGTCAGCGCACGGTCGGTCAGCACCCGAGCCAGGTTGTCCTTGTAACCGTCACCCGAGGACGCCCGCAGCGCAGCTGCCGAGATCACCTCAGGAGCCGCAGACTGCCCGACCAGCGCGGCCTCCACCTCGGTCGCACGCAACGGCCCGGAACCGACGTTCGTGAGGCGACCCGTGCGGCGACGATCGAGCCGTCCCTGACCTGCACGGCTGCCGCGACCGCGACGATCGACCACGCCTGCGCGACCCGGTTGAGCTTCTCGTAGTGCGCTCCCCAACCGGTGTACTTCGGCACCCGGACGTCGATCAGGATCTCGTCGGCAGCCAGCGCCGTCTCGAAGTAGCCGACGAAGAACTCCGACGCTGGCACCTCGCGACGGCCACCGGGACCGGCGATGACCATCACCGCGTCCAGGGCCAGCGCGGGTGCCAGCAGATCACCGGCAGGGTCCGCGTGGCACAGCGAGCCGCCGAACGTGCCGCGGTGCCTGACCTGCGGATCGGCCACCGTGTCCGCGACCAGCTTCAGCAGCAACACGTGGTCGTGGATCAGGTGATCGCGCTGCACCTCGTAGTGCGTGGTCATGGCACCGATCAGCAACGAGTCGCCGTCGTCGCGCACGCCCGTCAACTCGGTCAGACCGCCGATGTCGATCAACGCCGTGGGCGCCGCCAGCCGCATGCGCAGCACCGGCACGAGCGACTGCCCGCCCGCGATGATCTTCGCGTCCTCGCCCTCCTCGGCGAGCATCCGCACGGCCTCGTCCACAGAGGACGGACACAGATACTTGAACTCCGCCGGGATCACGACTGTCCTCCCTGCGAATCGATGGAGCCGAGCCCGCCTGCTGCCACGTCACCCACGTCGTCGGCCGACCCGCCTTGCAGCGCGGTCCAGACGCGTTCCGGTGACAACGGCATGTTGATGTCGCGCACACCCATGTGCCGCACGGCATCCAGGACGCTGTTCACCACCGCCGGCGTCGAGGCGATCGTGCCCGCCTCACCGACCCCCTTGACGCCCAACGGGTTGGACGTCGCCGGTGTCGAGGTGCGATCCGTGATGAACGCCGGCAGATCCGCCGCGCACGGCACGAGGTAGTCGGCGAACGTCGCCGTCGTCAGCGTGCCCATCTCGTCGTGGACGGCCTCCTCGAACAACGCCTGCGCGATGCCTTGAGCCAGCCCGCCGTGCACCTGTCCGTCGACGATCAACGGGTTCACGACCGTGCCGACGTCGTCCACGGCCACGTACGAACGGATCTTCACCATCCCCGTCTGCGTGTCGACTTCCGTTGCGCACAAATGGGTTCCGTGCGGGAACGAGAAGTTGTCGGGGTCGAACGTGGCATCGGCGTCCATACCGGGTTCCATGCCCTCCGGCAGGTCGTGCGCCACGTGCGCGGCCAGCACGACGTCACCCAACGTGCGCACGGTCGAGGTGCCACGCACCGAGAAGGAGCCCGAAGCGAACTCCACGTCCGCCTCGTCGCACTCCATCATGTGCGCGGCCAACCGCCGTGCCTTGGCAAGAACCTTGTCCGCCGCGTGCACCAGGGCAGTGCCACCAACGGCCAAGGAACGCGAGCCGTAGCTGTCCATGCCCTTGTGCGACGAAGCCGTGTCGCCGTGCAGCACCTCGACGTCCTCGAACGGCACACCGAGCCGGTCCGCGACGATCTGCGACCACACCGTCTCGTGGCCCTGCCCGTGCGGCGAGGTTCCGGTGATCACCTCGACCTTGCCGGTGGGCAGCATGCGGATCGACGCGGTCTCCCAACCGCCTGCGGCATAACGCAAAGCGCCCAGCACCCGTGACGGCGCGAGGCCGCACATCTCGGTGTAGGTGGAAACTCCGATGCCGAGCTGCACCGGATCACGAGAGGTACGGCGGCGGGACTGCTCTTCGCGCAGCTCCTCATACCCGAACAGCTCCATCGCGCGAGCCGTCGCGGCCTCGTAGTTGCCCGAGTCGTACGTGAGTCCCGCGACCGTGGTGAACGGGAACTCCTCGTGCTTGATCCAGTTCATTTCGCGGATCTTCATCGGGTCCATGTCCAGCTCGGCCGCGAGCTCGTCCATCATCCGCTCGATCGCGAACGTGGCCTCCGGCCGTCCGGCGCCGCGATAGGCGTCGGTGGGAACCTTGTTCGTGAACACGTTGGTGCACACGAACCGGTAGCCGGCGAACTTGTAGATCGCGTTGTACATGAACGCACCCAGGACCGGGATGCCCGGTGACACCAGCCGCAGGTACGCGCCCATGTCGGCGAGCAGCTCGACCTTCAGGCCGGTCACCGTGCCGTCGCGGCGGGCGGACAGCGTGATCTTCTGGATCTGGTCGCGGCCGTGGTGCGCGGACAGCATCGACTCGGTGCGCGACTCCGTCCACTTCACCGGACGGCCCATCCGCCGTGCGGCCAGCAGGCACAGCAGCTCCTCCGGGGTGACCTGGAGCTTGCCGCCGAACCCTCCGCCGACGTCCGGCGCGATCACCCGGATCTTGTGCTCTGCGATGCCCGTGACGGCGGAGAGCATCCACCGCAGGATGTGCGGGATCTGCGTCGCGGACCAGACGGTGAACATGTCGGCGTTCGGGTCCACGACGACCGAACGCGGTTCCATGAACGACGGGATCAGCCGCTGCTGCCGGAACGTCCGCTCCAGCACGACGTCCGCGGACGCGATCTCGTCCTCGACGTTGGTGCCGGCTCCCGCCTCAGCGGAGTCGTATACCCAGGTCGCGCACTTGTTCGTGCCGAGGTCCGGGTGCACCAGATCGGTGTCCTGCAAGGCTTCCTGCAGGTCGAGCACGACCGGCAGCTCGTCGTAGTCGACGTCGATCGCGGCCAACGCGTCCGCGGCACGGTAGGCGTTGTCGGCGATCACCAGAGCGACGGCCTCACCGGCGAAGTTGACCTGGTCGACGGCCATCGCGGGCGCGGGTGGCGACTTCATGTCCTCGGTGATCGGCCACGCGCACGGCAGAGAGCCTTGCTCAGCGGCGAAATCCTCACCGGTGAGCACCACGGCCACACCGGGCATCGTGGTGGCACGGCTGCAGTCGATGTTGCGGATGCGGGCGTGTGCGACGGGACTGCGCAACACGGCCATGTGCAGCATGCCGGTCAGCTGGAGGTTGTCGGTCCACTTCGTCTGACCGGTGATCAGGCGTGCGTCTTCCTTGCGGAGCCGGGCTTTGCCGACTTCCGGTTCCGCGGTGGCGGTCATTCCCCACCTACCGGTTGCTTCGAAACGACGTGGTCGTCGGAGTGCTGTTCCATCTTCGGACCTGCGCCCGGCTTCATCCGCTGTGCGGCGTCCTGGACAGCGCGGACGATGTTCTGATAGCCCGTGCAGCGGCAGAGGTTGCCCTCCAGGCCCTTCCGCACGGTCTCGTCGTCCGGGTCCGACTCGTCGGCGAGCAGGTCGATCGCCTGCATGATCATGCCGGGCGTGCAGAAGCCGCACTGCAGCGCGTGGTTGGTGCGGAACGCCTCCTGCACCGGGTGCAGTCTGCCGTCGCGGGCGAGGCCTTCGATCGTGGTGACCTCGTGCCCGTTCGCCTGCACGGCGAACATCTGGCACGACTTCACGCTGTGGCCGTCGAGATGGACCGTGCAGGCGCCGCAGTTGCCGGTGTCGCAGCCGACGACAGTGCCGGTCTTGCCCAAACGCTCCCGCAGGTAGTGCACGAGCAGGAGCCGGGGTTCGACCTCGTCGGCGTACGTCACTCCGTCGACGTTGACCGAGATGTGCATGAACCCTCCCAAAATGATCGGGAACCGCGTGGTGGGCAGCATGGTGTGACGAGGGCCACTCCAGCCTCCTCCCCGTTCGCCGGTTCAACAACCCGATCAATGGTGGATCGGTTCACCAAGATCGACCAGACGCCTGCCGCTTCCCTTCCACCGCAAGGAAATGATCTCGGCGGCGATCGACACCGCGGTCTCCTCCGGTGTCCGTGCGCCCAGGTCCAGGCCGATCGGCGAGGCCAGAACCTTCAGCTCGCTCTCGGTCAACCCCGCTTCCCGCAGCCGTTGCAGCCGATCTTCGTGCGTGCGGCGGGATCCCATCGCGCCGACGTAGCCGACCTTGAGTCGCAATGCGACTTCCAGCAGCGGCACGTCGAACTTCGGGTCGTGGGTGAGAACGGCGATGACAGTGCGTTCGTCGAGCTTGGACGCTTCGGCCTGGAGGTACTTGTGCGGCCAGGCGACGACGACCTCGTCCGCCTCGGGGAAGCGGCTGCGGGTGGCGAACACCGGTCGTGCGTCGCAGACGGTCACGCGGTAGCCGAGAAACGCGCCGAGCCTCGCCATCGCGGCGGCGAAGTCGATCGCGCCGAACACCAGCATGCGTGGCGGCGGCTCGAACGAGTTCACGAACACGCTCATGCCCTCGCCGCGCCGCTGGCCGTCCGGGCCGTACCGCAGCACGCCGCTGCGGCCGCTCGCCAGCATGCCGCGTGCGTCGTTGGTGACCGCGTCGTCGGCCCGTGCGGAACCGAGGCTCCCCGAGCGTCGATCAGGCCAGACGACCATCCGGCGACCGATGCCGTCCGGGTGCTCGATCACGGTCGCGACGGCCACCGGCTGCTCGGCCCTGACCGTCTCCACCACCTCGCCGATCTGCGGAAACGTCTCCGCGTTGATCTTCTCGACGTAGATGTCGATGATCCCGCCGCAGGTCAGCCCGACGGCGAACGCGTCGTCGTCGCTCACCCCGTACCGCTGCAGGACCGGGTCGTCGGTGGACTGCGCCAGGTCGTAGACGGCGCCCTCGACGCACCCGCCGGACACGCTGCCGATCGCCTCGCCGCCCTCGGTCACCAGCATCGCCGCACCCGCGGGCCTCGGTGCCGAACTGAAGGTCGCGACCACGGTGCCGACACCGACCGTCTCGCCGTTCGCCACCCGTTCCGCGAGGTCGAACAGGACATCACGCATGGCGCACTTCCTTCAGCAGTTCTTCCAAAGCGTGCACGCTGTGGCCGGCGACCATCCTGTCGACGTGCGGCAGCGCTGCCACCACGCCGCTCTGCACCGGCTGGTAGCCGGGCTTGCCCGCGTGCGGGTTGGCCCAGATGACCTTGTGACTCACCCGTTTCAGCCTCGCCATCTCGTTCGCCAGCAGCGCGGGGTCACCACGTTCCCAGCCGTCGCTGAACAGCACGACCACCGCACCTCGTTGCCGCCACTGCTGGTTGAACCTGCGCAACGCCTCACCCAGCCTCGTGCCGCCCTCGTAGTCCGGGATGGCCCTACCTGCGGCCTTCAAGGCGCGTTCGGGATCGCGTTCCCTCAGCTGGCGGGTCACACGGGTGAGCCTCGTGCCGATCGTGCGGACCTCGACGGGCATGGCGTGCGCGATCACGTGCGCGAACCGCAGCAGCGCGTCGGAGTAGGCGGCCATCGAGCCGGAGACGTCGATCAGCAGCACGAGCCTTCGCGCCTTCACGCCTCTCCTGCGGTGGCGCGGCCGAGCGATCTCGCCGCCCACCTCGATCATCGCACGCACGGTTCTGGCCAGGTCGATGCGGCCGCGGCGGGCCTTCTTGAGCCTTCGTGAACGTCTGCGTGGCGGAAGAGGCTTCAGCCGTTGGATCAACGGTGCCGCGTTGAACTCGGAGATGTCCTTGTGCCGCAGCACTTCCACATCGGACGCCGCGATGCCGACCGTGACGGAGTCGATCTCGATCGTGGTGCGCGGCCGTGGTGGTGCGCCGCCGAAGTACGCCCTGTACGCGGCGTCGTAGCGCGGCAGGTCGTCCGGGTCGGCGCAGAGCGTGAGGCGCCCCGCCCAGTACAGGTCGACGTGCTCGGCGGCTCGCAGGTACGCCTCGACCCTGTCCGGCCCGCACTGAAGCCCGGCGCCCCGCAGGACGCGCGTGAACCCCACGCAGGCTTCGGTCACCCCACGATTGTGCTCCCGATCACCCGATCCGCGTCCTCCCGGTACTTCAGGACGGCGCCGAGGGTCGTCACGTCCGGTTCGGTGCGTCCCAGCGCCTGGAGTGCCCGCGCCCAGTCCAGCGACTCGGCCACGCCTGGCGGTTTCAGCAGGTCGAGGCCGCGCATCTGCTGGACGGCCTCCGCGACCTGCCGCGCGAGCCGTTCGTCGAGGCCGGGCAGGGTGCGGCGCAGGATCGCGACCTCGCGGTCGATGCTCGGGTGCTCCAGCCAGTGGTAGAGGCAGCGGCGCTTCAACGCGTCGTGCACCTCGCGGGTCCTGTTCGAGGTCAGCACGGTCAACGGCGGCGTCGTGGCCCTGATCTCGCCGAACTCCGGGATGCTGACCGCGTTCTCCGACAGCACCTCCAGCAGGAACGCCTCGAACTCGTCGTCCGCCCTGTCGATCTCGTCCACGAGCAGCACGCACGGCGCGCTCTCCAGTGCCTGCAGCAGCGGCCTGGCCAGCAGGAACCGTCGCGTGTAGAGGGACGCCTCGTCGACCTCGCCACGGGTCTCCAGCACGCGCAGGTGCATGAGCTGGCGCGGGTAGTCCCAGTCGTACAAGGCCTGCGTGGCGTCGATGCCCTCGTGGCACTGGAGCCGGATCAGTGGGACGTCCATCGTCTTGGCCAGCGCCAGCGCGAGCGAGGTCTTGCCGGTGCCTGGTTCGCCCTCGAGGAACAGCGGCCGCCCCATCCGGACCGCGAGGAACGCCGCCGTGGCGATCCCGCCGTCCGGCAGGTACCCCGCGCGGTCGAGCCCTGACGCCAGTTCCTCAGGGGACTCCATGCAACTCAGATTAGGCCCTTTAGGGTGAGCGCATGGGGTCAGTGAAACAGGTCCAGGTCACCTTCGACTGCGCGGAACCCGTGCGCGTCGGCCGGTTCTGGTGCGAGGTGCTGGGGTACGTCGGACCGGCTGAGCACGACGACGATTCGTGGTTCGCGGCCAGCGATCCCTCCGGGGTGGGTCCGCGGTTGTACTTCCAGCGCGTGCCCGAGGGCAAGATCGTCAAGAACCGGGTGCACCTCGACGTGCGGGTCGGCACCGGGCTGGTGGGCGAAGGGCGCCTCGCCGCGCTCGAGGCCGAGTGCGCACGCCTGGTCCCGCTAGGAGCGGTGCGCGGGCAACTGCTGCTCGCCGATGGCGTCAACGAGTCGTGCCTCAACATGCAGGACGTCGAGGGCAACGAGTTCTGTCTCGACTGAGACCCTGGGACCAGGGCTTCGACTCAGGGTCGGATTCCGGGTGGTCACCGATGTGCGGGGTGTTCGTTTCGACGAATCTTGAGGCATGACGAACAACGTGCTCAACGAAGCGACCAGCCAGGTCAAGAAGCTCCGCCGCAGCCGGAGCGACAAGATGATCGCCGGTGTCTGCGGCGGCGTGGCCAAGATGATCGGTGTGGACGCCGCGATCCTGCGGATCATCCTGGTGGCGGCGACGCTGCTCGGGTTCGGCACCGGAGCGATCCTCTACGTCGCCGCCTGGATCCTCATGCCCGAGGAAGACGCTGCGATGTGATCACCGTGGAAAACCGGGAACGCCAGGGAGCCGTTGCCAGGGGTGGGGACCGTTGAGGGGGCGGTACTCCACCCCGAGGGCGTCGAGCCTCGGCAGATGGTGCTCGGCCAGCCGCTGCACGAACCCGGGATCCTTCTCCGCCGGGGACCACACGACCTCGGCGAACGCCGCCAGCCTCGGAAAGGCCGCGTAGTCCACCCGCCGGGCCGAGTCGAGGTGCTCGGTCCAGATGTTCGCTTGGGCCCCCAGCAGGCGGCCCGGCTCGTCACCGGTCAGCTCCGCGGGCACCGGATCCCACGCGTAGACGTCCTCCAGCGTGGTCACCGTCCCCACCGGGATCGGCTCGTCCAGCGACTCGGACTGCCGGTAGTCCAGGTAAACGTGCTGCTCAGGGCACATCACCACGTCGTGGCCCTCGCGCAACGCCGTGACGCCGCCCTCGACACCGCGCCACGACGCGACGATCGTGCCCACCGGCAGCGGACCCGACCCCAGGATCTCGTCCCACCCGTACGGCCGCCGCCCGTTGCGCACGATGTGCCGCGCGATCGCACGGACCAGCTCGCCGTCGTGGCCAGGCGCCTCGTCGCCGCCGAGCCCGATGATCTCGCACGGGAACACGTCCATCAGCTCGTCGAACACGTTCCGGTAGAAGTCTACTGTGGACTCATCGGTGTTCAGCACGCGTTCGTTGACGCCCCAGTCCGTCCACACGCCGCCGCCGTGCACACCCAGCTCCGGGTACGCCGCGATCGCCGCCTGCGAGTGGCCGGGGATGTCGATCTCCGGGATCACGATGATGTGCCGTGCCCGTGCGTACTCGACGATCTCCCGCAGGTCGGCCTGCGTGTAGAAGCCGCCGTGCGGGCGGCCGGCCATCCCGCCTGAGCGGCGGTCGCCGAACCGCGAGTCCTCGCGCCACGACCCGACCTCGGTGAGCTTCGGGTACTGCTTCACCTCGAAGCGCCAGCCCTGGTCGTCGGTGAGGTGCAGGTGCAGGACGTTGAGCTTGTGCGCGGACAGCAGCTCGACGTACCGCAGCACCTCCCGCTTGGGCAGGAAGTGCCGTGCCACGTCGAGCATCACGCCACGCCACTGGAACCGCGGGTGGTCGACGATCTCGCACGCCGGGATGAACGACGGTTTCTCGCCCGCCGCACGGAAAGCATCGGCGCCGAGCAGCTGCCGCAACGTCTGCAGCGCGTTCATCTCGCCGGCCGTGTCGTGAGCCTCGATCAGGACGCCGTCGTCCGACGAGAGCAGCCGGTACCCGCCGGGCGGCCCGTCGACGAGAACTGTCTCCCAGCCCCTGTACTCGCACAGCCTGCCGCCGTCCACATAGGACACCGGGCGCGGGAGGAGGTTCATCCCTTCACCGCCCCCGCCAGCCCGGACACCAGACGGCGCTGCACGAGCATGAAGAAGATCAGCACCGGGATCGTCATCAGGGTGGAGCCCGCCATGATCGCGCCCCAATCGTTCTGGTCGGGTTTGACGAACACCTGAAGAGCCAGCGGCAGGGTCTGGTTCTCCACGGCCGAGATGATGAACGTCTTGGCGAACAGGAAGTCGTTCCAGGCGTGGATGAACGACAGCACGGAGGTCGCCACCAAACCGGGCGCCACCAAGGGGAACAGCACCTGCCACAGGAACCGGAACCGCGAGGCGCCGTCCAGGGTGGCCGCCTCCTCCAGCTCCACCGGCACGGCCGCGACGAAGCCGCGCAGCATCCAGATCGCGAACGGCAGGCTGAACGCCAGGTGCACCAGCACGAGTGAGCCGAGGTGGTTCAGCCCGAACGCCGGAACCGAGTCACCGACCGACCGCATCAGGAAGAACAGCGGCACGGTCAACGCCTCGACCGGGACCATCTGCACGACCAGCAGCATGATCAGCAACGTCGTGCGGCTGCGGAACCGGAAACGGGTCAGCGCGGTCGCCGCGAGGAACGAGATCAGGATGCTCAGGAACACCACGATCAACGCCACCACGACGCTGTTCAGGAAGTAGCGGCCGAAGTTCGCGACCGTGAGCGCCCGGGTGAAGCTGTCCAGCGTGGGCCGGGTCGTCCACGGCACCGGGTCGGCCGAGATGATCTCGTCCTCCGGCTTGAACGCGCTCAGCACCATCCAGAACAGCGGGAACGCCACGACTCCCGCGATGACGAGGACGAAGCCCTCGGTCAGCCAGCGCCTCACAGGACCTCCCCCGACCGCCGCAACGCGCGGAGGTAGAACATCGTGATCGCCAGCAGCAGCACGGTCATCACGACACCGATCGCCGCGCCGAGGCCGTACTCCGACGCCGCGAACGCCTGTTGGTAGGCGTAGACGTTGAGCACGAGGTTGCGCCCGGCGATGCCGCCGCCGTTGGTCATCACGTAGATCTGCGTGAACACCTTGAAGTCCCAGATGATCGACTGGATCGTCACCACGAGGATGATCGGCCGCAGCAACGGCAGGGTGACGCTCCACGCCGTGCGGAACGCCGACGCGCCGTCCAGTGCCGCGGCCTCCAGCACCTCACCCGGAATCGCCTTGATGCCCGCGTACAGCGTCACCATGACGAACGGGAACGAGCACCAGATCACCTGTGCCGCAACGAGCCCGAACGCCGTCCACTTGTCGAACGTCCAGGAGAAGCCCTGGATGCCGAGCACCTCGTTGACGAACCCGAAGTTCGCGTCGAACAGGAACAACCAGATCGTCGAGCCTGCGACGGCGGGCGTGGACCACGCGCCGAGCGCAGCCAGGAACAACGTCATGCGCACCCAGGTCCTCACCCGAGTCGCCAAGATCGCGAGAACCGCGCCCACCAGCAACGTGCCGACCACGCAGACCGCCGCGAACGCGACGGTCTGCCCGAGCACCGTCCAGAACTGCTGGTTTCCCAACAGGTTCTGGTAGTTCCCAAGGCCGAGGAAGGTGAGCGGCGCACCGCCGCTCACCTGCTCCTGGCCGTAGTCGTAGAGCGAGATGAGCACCAGCTGGTAGATCGGGTAGGCCAGCAGGCCCGCGAGCACCAGCAGCGCTGGGGTCAGGTAGGCGAAGGCGGTCCGCCCCTGACCTTTGGACGTCATGCTCACGACGAGAAGGCCGCGTTCATCGTCTTGGCAGCGTCGGCGGTGGCCGTGTCGACGTTCTTCGCGCCGGTGACGACCTCCTGGATCATCGTCGGCACCACGGTCTGCGCCTCGATCTTCGCCCACGCCGGCGTGACGGGGACGAACTTCGTGCCGGCCTGCAGGGTCTTCGTGAACGGCTCCAGGAACTTGTCGGAGTCGCTGACCTGCTTCTGCACGTCGCTGAACGTCGGCAGGTTGCCCATCGCCGTGTACATCTTCTGCTGGTACTTCTTCGACGCGAGCAGCTGCACGAACTCGTTCGCGAGCGTCTTGCGCTGCGTGCCCTTCATGACGCCGAGGAGGTTGCCGCCGGCGAACGCGGGTGCGATCGAGCCCGCGGTCTTGCCTGGCAGCGGCACGACGGCGTACTTGCCGGCCGCGGACGACGCGTCGACGGACTTGCGGTTGAAGTCGCCACCGATGGTCATCGCCGCCTTGCCCGCGCGGAACGCCTCGACGCTCGCGTCACCGCCGTTGCCGGCGCAGGTGGCTGGCGGGCAGATGTCGTCCTTGATCAGCTCGGTGTACTTGGCGACACCTGCCTTGGCCTCGGCGCTGTCGATGGCCGCGGTGTACTTGCCACCGTCCTGCTTGGCGATGTCGCCACCGTTGGCCCAGATGAACGGCAGTGCGGCGAACAGGTACTTGCCGCCGGCGGAGATGCCGATCAGCTCAGGCTTGCGCTGCCGGATCTGACGGGCCAGCGGCGCGATCTCGTCCAGCGTCGTCGGCGGCTTGAGGCCGAGTTCGGTGAAGACGTCCGTGCGGTAGTAGAGGGCGCGGACGCCGACGAACCACGGCACGCCATAGGTCTTGCCGTCGACCTTGGCCGTGTCGAGGATCGTCGGGACCAGGTCCTTGGACTCGCTCCAAGCGTTGAGGTCGAGCTCGGAGAACCCGCCGGCGGAGACGTAACCCGCGAGGTCCGTGTTGCCGAACTCGGCGACGTCCGGCGCGCTCTTGGGGTCGCTGAACGCGGCCTTGAAGCGTTCAGCTCGACTGGACACCTGGATGTACTGGACGTCGACGGTGACGCCGCTGTGCTTGCCCTGGAACTCGGAGATCGCCTCCTTCACCACGGTCTCCTTGGGGCCGCGGTTGACCTCGTCGAACAGCCACACCCGCACCTGCCCCGTCTTCTCGTCCGTGCCCGAGCTCGTCGGTCCCGACTGCACCGGCGCACAGGCGACCACGGCACCCACGCCCAGCACAGCCACGAAAGTCTTCAGCCTCATCGCGCCCTCCGCATTGCATATGGTGCAACAGCCATTTCACAGGAAGCAACGTGACTGTAGAACGGTCCAGGGCAAGGGTCTAGACCAGACGAGTGACCCATTCCCGAACCGATGCGCTGTCGACCGGCGAATCCCACCCCGCTGGGCGAACCGCGCTGCCGACGTGGAAGCCCGTCACGCCCGCGACCAGCAGTTCTGGGACGTGGCGCGCTTGGAGGCCGCCACCGACGAGCAGCGTGGGAGGCGCCTGGGTGACGAGCTTCTTCAGATTCTCGATGCCGTCCTCGACGCCCTTGGGGCTACCTGCGGCGAGCACCGTGTCGCAGCCGAGCGTCTTCACGACCTCCCAGGAACGGAAGACGTCCGCGGAGTTGTCGAGCGCGCGGTGGAACGTCCAGGCACACCCCTCCAGCTCGGCGACGAGGTTGAGAGTGACGCCCTCGTCGATCTCACCCCCCGCGTCGAGGAAGCCGAGCACGAACTCGGTGGCGCCCGCCTCCCGCAGCTCCCACGCCTGCCGGCGCAGCTGCTTGAGGTTGCCGGGCGCGAACCCCGTGGCGTCCCTGAGCATCACGCGGATCGGCAGGTCGGTGGCCGATCGGGTTTCCTTGAAGGTGGCGATCGACGGGGTGAGACCGTCGGAGGCCATGTCGGCGACCAGTTCCAGCCGGTCGGCGCCGCCGGCTTGCGCAGCCTCGGCGTCCTTCGCGTTGAGTGCGATCACTTCGAGAATCGGCATGGTCTAGACCATAACGGCTGGTGGAAAACGTGACCGCCGGATGTGCTTTCGTGAATCCGGAGCGAGATCGGCGGTTCGTGCGTCAGAGGCTGTATCTGCTCGCCTGAGTTCCGCTCTATCTGAATGAGCGCTCTTCAGGCGTGGAGCACGCGTCAGCCGGTTCGAGGGGTGCCGGCTGGCGCAGGCTCCCACCACTGGCGGCCCGTGATGCGGAGGGGGAATCACGGGCCGCTGGCATACCCGGAGGAAGATGAGGATTGGCGTGGCGGTGATACTGCTCCAATCGAGTGAATTTTGTATCTACCGCCCAGTTAGCCCTTCATGAGTTGGCGGACGGCGCTGACAGGGCTGCCGATCGGAGGTGCTGCATGGATGAGCTGCACACGGCGGATGACCGTCCGCCGTGGGACGGGCTTGAAGGCACCGAACGGCACGCGATGTGCGTCGCGGCCGCGCGCGAAGGCAACCGCCACGCACTGGACGTGCTGGTGACCGAGCTGACCCCACTTCTGTGGCACGTCGCCCGTGGTCAAGGCCTCGACCGGGCCGCCGCGGAAGACGTCGTGCAAACCGTGTGGCTCGCGTTCTTGAAGAACATCGAGAACATCAACGAGCCCAAGGCCCTGGTCGGCTACCTGGTCGTCACAACGAGGCGTGAAGCACGCCGGACGTGGACACCCAACAAGCGTGAGACGCACCTGTCCGACGAATTCGCCGAACAGCTCGAGTCCGACACCGGCCTGCCCGAGGACGTGACGCTGATGGACGACCGCGACCGCAGGCTGTGGCTCGCGTTCGGCCGCCTGACCACCAGGTGCCAGGAACTGCTCCGACTCACCGTGCTCGCGGGGCGCGCCGAGTACCGAGCGGTCGCCGAGGCACTGGCCATGCCCCACGGCAGCATCGGTCCGACCAGGGGACGGTGTCTGACACTGCTGCGCAACTACCTGGAGACGGAAGGAGGATCGCGGTGAACGAGATCGACCCGCGCGACGACCGCAGGGGCCTTGAGGACACCGCCGTCCTCTCCGAGTTGAACAGGCTCGTCGACGAACTGGACCCGCCGCCCGCCGATCTGGTGGACCGGGTGAAGTTCGCGATCGCTTTGGAATCCCTGGACGTGGAAGTCGCCCGGTGGGAACGCGCGGGCTCGTTCGCCGGTGTGCGCGGCGGGCAGACCGGCACGATCACGTTCACCGTGGACAACCTGACCCTGATGGTCAACTTCACGTCCACGGGGTCGCGTCATCGGATCGACGGGTGGCTGGTGCCCGCCGGGGAGCACACCGTTGAGGTTCGGGTGGCCGACCACAAGTCGTCGTCCACGCGGGCTGATGATGGTGGGCGGTTCGTGCTTCCTGACGTGCCGGCTGGGACTACTCAGATTTTGGTGCACCTGGTGAATTCGCGTGGGGAGCCTGGGCGAACAGTGGTGACACCGACGATCATGCTGTGAGGGTTTGACTGGGGTTTCTGGGTTTCTGGGGTTTGCGGCGGTTTTGGGCTTGCCAGGCACCGTTTGCGGCGGTTCCGGTTGCTTGTGCAGTGGCGGGTTCCGGTTTGCGGTGGTGCCGTTGCGGTGGTTTGGCGCCGGTTCCAGCGGGGTCGCCTTCTGCGGTTTGGCGCGTTCCAGCGTGGTTGCGTCTCGTGACTCCGTCGCGATGCGATTGGGGCTGACTTGCGCGAGCCTGAGGTGGTTGTGGCGCCTGCAAGTACCACCAACAGGTGCCTGAAACGCCGCCAACTACCGCCAACTTGTGGCTCACTGCTTGCCGATACGCCACCACGCCATGAGCGCGCCTCCCGCGCACCCCGGCGAGCGAACCCAACCCCGAAGACCCTGGAAATCGAGCCCGGAAAGCCGAAAGGCCCGGCTCGCCGAAGCGAACCGGGCCGATCAGTGGATTCAAGCGGCGGGACTCAGAAGTCCATGCCACCGGCGTCCGGCGCGGCCGGAGCGGCGTTCTTCTCCGGCTTGTCCGCGACGACGGCCTCGGTCGTCAGGAACAGCGCGGCGATGGACGCGGCGTTCTGCAGCGCGGAACGGGTCACCTTGGCCGGGTCGATGATGCCCGCGGCGATCAGGTCCTTGTACTCGCCGGTCGCGGCGTCCAGGCCCTCGCCCGCGGGCAGGGACTTGACGCGCTCGACCACGACGCCGCCTTCGAGGCCGGCGTTGATGGCGATCTGCTTCAGCGGCGCCTCGACGGCGACCTTGACGATGTTGGCACCAGTGGCCTCGTCGCCCGTGAGACGCAGACCCGCGAAGGCGGCCTCGGCGGCCTGGAGCAGCGCGACGCCACCACCGGCGACGATGCCCTCCTCGACGGCGGCCTTGGCGTTGCGGACCGCGTCTTCGATGCGGTGCTTGCGCTCCTTGAGCTCGACCTCGGTGGCCGCGCCCGCCTTGATGACGGCGACGCCGCCGGCGAGCTTGGCGAGGCGCTCCTGGAGCTTCTCGCGGTCGTAGTCGGAGTCCGACTTCTCGATCTCGGCGCGGATCTGGTTGACGCGGCCCTGGATCTGCTCCGCGTCGCCAGCACCCTCGACGATGGTCGTCTCGTCCTTCGTGACGACGACCTTGCGGGCCTTGCCCAGCAGCGAGATGTCGGCGTTCTCCAGCTTCAGGCCGACGTCCTCGGTGATGACCTGGCCACCGGTGAGGGTGGCGATGTCCTGGAGGATGGCCTTGCGGCGGTCACCGAAGCCGGGCGCCTTGACGGCGACGGACTTGAAGGTGCCGCGGATCTTGTTGACGACCAGCGTGGCCAGGGCCTCGCCCTCGACGTCCTCGGAGATGATCAGCAGCGGCTTGCCGGACTGCATGACCTTCTCGAGCAGCGGGAGCAGGTCCTTGACCGTGGAGATCTTGGAGCCGAACAGCAGGATGTACGGGTCCTCGAGGGTCGCTTCCTGACGCTCGGGGTCGGTCACGAAGTAACCGGAGATGTAACCCTTGTCGAAGCGCATACCTTCGGTGAGCTCCAGCTCGAGCCCGAGGGTGTTGCTCTCCTCGACGGTGATGACGCCTTCCTTGCCGACCTTGTCCATCGCCTCGGCGATGAGCTCGCCGATCGTGGGGTCAGCAGCGGAGATGGACGCGGTAGCAGCGATCTGCTCCTTCGTCTCGATCTCCTTGGCAGCCTTCAGGAGCTGCTCGGCAATCGCCTCGACAGCCTGCTCGATGCCGCGCTTGAGGCCGAGCGGGTTCGCACCCGCGGCCACGTTGCGCAGGCCCTCGCGGACCAGAGCCTGTGCCAGCACCGTCGCGGTGGTGGTGCCGTCACCCGCGACGTCGTCGGTCTTCTTCGCGACCTCCTTGACGAGCTCGGCCCCGATCTTCTCCCACGGGTCCTCGAGCTCGATCTCCTTCGCGATGGAGACACCATCGTTGGTGATGGTCGGCGCGCCCCACTTCTTCTCGAGCACGACGTTGCGGCCCTTGGGGCCGAGCGTCACCTTGACGGCGTCAGCGAGGATGTTCATCCCGCGCTCGAGACCGCGACGGGCTTCCTCGTCGAACGCAATCATCTTGGCCATTGCGGTGTGTTCCTCCGCCTTTGTGGATTCTGGGCCACTGTGGGCGCACGCCCACAGCGGAACACGGTGCGAGTGGCCAGGTTCGGTGCCCGCGACGGACGACGCCCCCGTTTGGTCAACGAAGGTGCCTCACCGTCCCAGCCTCACTGCTTTGGCACTCGGACCAGCCGAGTGCTAAGTCGTGTTTAGCACTCGGGCACGGCGAGTGCAAGCGAACCCGGAGCGAACTCAGCGAGAGGTGCGCACCGGCACAGAGGTGGGCAGCGGCTTCTTCGAGGTCGGCTCGTCACCGATGTTCAGCGTCGGCGAGGAGCTCGTCTTCGGCTGGCGCGCGGGCTCGTCACGGGGCGACAGGATGATCACCACGATGATGATCACCACGATCGCCACCGCGGCCGCGATGACCGGCGCGAACCACGGCGGCCGTTCCTTCTGGTTCGACGTGAACGCGCTCACGCCCACCTGGTTCGGCGGGCGCAGCCGGACCGGGTCGGACAGCGGCTGCTGCTGGTAGCCGCCCTGGTACTGACCCTGCTGGACGGGCGTCGGTCCTGACATCGGCGACTGCGCGGGAATCGAGCCGGACTGAGGCCCGATCTGAGCGGGAGCCGAGCTCTGCGCGACCCCGGCGAGAGCGACGCGCGCGGCGTTGATGAGCTCGGCGCAGTTCGGGAACCGCTGCGACGGGTCCTTCGAGGTGCCCTTGCGGATCACGTCGTCGATGGCCGGCGGCAACGCCACGAGCTGCGAGAGCGCGGGAACGGTCTGACCGAGGTGGCCCTGGATGACCTCCTGCACGCCGCCCTGGAACGGCGGACGGCCGGAGAGGCACGCGAACAACATGCAGGCCAGCGCGTACTGGTCGGTGCGGCCGTCGACAGGCTCGCCGCGCAGGTGTTCCGGCGCCGCGTAGGTCGGCGAGCCGAGGAAATCACCCGTTCGAGTGCGGTGACCGGTGGCGCCGCGGCGCGTGAGGCCGAAGTCGGCGACGTAGACGTGCTCGCGCGTGCCTTCCTTGGTGGTCACCAGGACGTTCGCCGGCTTCACGTCGAGGTGCACGAGCCCCTTGCCGTGCAGCATGTCGAGCGCTTCGGCGACCTGGGCCAGCAGCGTCAGCGTGCGCGCCGGGGTGAGCGGCCCCTCCTTGATGTGACCGGAGAGGTCCTGGCCGTCCACCAGCCGCATCGCGATGTACAGCAGGCCTTCGACCTCGTCGAAGTCGTACAAGGGCACGATGTTCGCGTGGTCGATGGCGGAGGTGTTGCGCGCCTCGTCGACGAACCGCTCGCGGAACTCCGCGTCGGGCGCGAGGTGCTCGCCGATGACCTTGAGTGCGACTTTCCTGCCCAGTCTCACGTCCGTGGCCTTGTAGGTCACGCTCATGCCACCGCGGCCGAGCACGCCGTCGATCCGGTAGTGCGCGATCCGCCGACCGCTCAGGTCCTCTGACACGCGAGGCAGCCTAACGCGCGCCCAGATCGGGCTGCTCAGGGTTCATCGAAGCTTGACCAAGTGATCTCTATCCAGCGCGTCGCACGTCCGATGCCTGGCTCCGCCCGTCGCGTCCTGCCTGCACCTCGAACTCCACCCGGTCGCCTTCAGAGAGCGTCCGGAAGCCTTCCATCTGGATAGCCGAGTAGTGCACGAACACGTCGGGCCCGCCGTCGGTTGCGATGAAGCCGTATCCCTTTTCGGAGTTGAACCACTTGACGGTACCGAGAGCCAAGGCGTCCTCCTTCAGATCACTCAAGCAGAACGCAACGCTAAAAGAAGAAATGTCACTCGGATACCTCCTTACGGAGTCATGAACGTGGGCTGACTCCGTTGGCGCGCAACCAGGTGGTGAGCCGGCGGGGTCCGCGCGTCTGAGTCAGCACGGCACCGGGACCGGCAAAGTCGAACACCAGGCCCTCACCGGTGTGAATGGATTGCGCGCCATCCGGTACCGATGGGCGAAGACGACATTGCACGGTCTCCGCGAACGCCACCACGTGGTCGCTGCTGATGGTCACCGCCTCGCCCGCCTCCAGCGTCACGAGATCGAGCGCGCCGTAGCAGGCGAGCACGACCGCGCCCTGGCCCTGGGCGTAGTTCAGGAAGCCTTCGAGGCCGCCGAAGAGCGCCTGCAACGGCGGCGCCTCGGGGTTCATCGCCACCGTGCTGCTCGACGCGATCCAGCTGAGCCGGTAGAAGCACCAGCCGTGCGTCCCGTCGAGGTCGACGAGGTGCAGGTCACCGGGCAGCACGGGTGCCGCGTCGATCCAGCCGCCCTCCGCGCCCGCCGTGCACAACGCCACGGCCTTGGTGCCGGAACCCTTCACCTCGACCGCGAGCCCGTAGCTCGTCGCCGCGATGGTCATCGGGTCGACCAGCACCATCTCGCCGGGCGCGAGCACGAGTCTCGCCACGCCGAACGTCGGTGTGTGCCTGGTCCGGACCTGCACGAACAACACCTCCGGGGAAGAACTCGTCCAAGCGATCGTCACGATCACCGCGACGTTGGCAGTATGCAGTCGTGTCCCCCACCACTGTCGCCGAACACCGCCAGCGCGTCGCGGAGCTCGTCGGGCTGATGCCCGTGCTGCAGCTTCCGCTCGACGAATGTCTCGGGCTCGTGCTCGCCGCCGACGTCATCGCACCGCTCTCCCTGCCGCCGTTCGACAACTCCGCGATGGACGGCTACGCCGTGCGCGCCGCCGACCTCAGCGGAGACGGACCGGTCCGTCTCCCCGTGGCCGACGACATCCCCGCGGGTCGCACGCAGCTCAACCCGCTGGAGCCCGGCACAGTGCAGCGGATCATGACCGGCGCACCCGTGCCGCCGGGCGCGGACGCGGTGATCCAGGTCGAGCTGACCGACGGCGGCACTGACACCGTGACGATCAACGGGCGCGTCGAGGCCGGCGCGAACATCCGGATCGCGGGCGACGACGTGCAGAAGGGCGACGCGGTGCTCGTCGCGGGCACGGTGCTGCACCCGTCCCAGCTCGGTCTCGCGTCCGCGCTCGGGCTCGCCCAGCTGCCGGTGCGCCGCCGTCCGCGCGTGCTGGTCCTGTCGACGGGCTCCGAGCTGGTCGAACCCGGCCAGCCGTTGCAGCCGGGCCAGATCTACGAGTCGAACGGCATGATGCTGGCCTCCTCCGTGCGGGACGCGGGAGGCATCGCCGTGCTGCTGCGTTTCGTGCCGGACGACGTGGACGCGTTTCACCGCGCGTTGGCGCCCTACCTCGGCTCTGTGGACGTGATCGTGACGTCCGGCGGGGTCAGCGCGGGCGCGTACGAGGTGGTCAAGGACGCCCTGGCCGCCCACGACGTGCGGTTCACCAAGGTCGCGATGCAGCCCGGCGGGCCGCAGGGCGCCGGTCGGTACGAGGGCCTGCCGGTGCTGACGCTGCCGGGCAACCCGGTGAGCGCGCAGGTGTCGTTCGAGGTGTTCGTGCGGCCCGCACTGCTCGCGTCGATGGGCCACACGCAGGCCGAGCGCCCCACCGCGCGGGCAACCGTGACGGCTCCGCTGACGTCTCCAGCGGGGAAGACGCAGTTCCGGCGTGGCCTGTACGACCCGTCGTCCGGTCAAGTCGTGACGCCGGTCGGTGGGCCCGGATCGCACCTGCTGTCCGCGCTCGCGCTGTCGAACTGCCTGATCGAGGTGCCGGAAGACGTCACAGAGCTGGCGGCGGGCGCCGAGGTCACCGTCAGACACCTGCAGTAATACAGCGGCCGGGGGACTCGGGGATGAGAGCGGCACTCGCGCTGGTGATGCTCGCGGGTTTCTTCGTGCTCGCGGTGGCGCTCGCGGGTGGCCTGACCGCGATCGCGATCTGGCGGTTCTCGATCGGCGACGTGGAGGGCGGTTCCTGGACGCTCGTCATCGCGCTGGTGCTGGGCGGGCCCGCGCTGTGGGCGACGCTGCGGGCGTTGTTCGCGCGACCGGAACCGAGCGGGTTCCAGATGACCCGCGACGCACATCCCGAGCTGTGGCGGCACGTCGACGAGCTGGCGCACCTCGCGGGCACGCGCGGTCCCGACGACATCCGGCTCGTCGACGGCGCGAACGCGAGCGTGTGGGAACGCCGTGGCGTGCGCTACCTGGAGCTCGGGCTGCCCCTGGTGGCCGGGCTCAACGTCGGCGAGCTGCGGTCGGTGCTGGCGCACGAGTTCGGTCACTACGGCGGCGGCCACACCCAGCTGACGGCGATGACCTACCGGGCCAAGCTCGCGCTGGAGCTGTCTTTGCGCGAGGGCCACACGTTCGGGCTGCTCAGCGCGTGGGCTCACCTCTACGCGCTGGTGGCCGCGTCGGAGAGCCGTGACCACGAGCGGTTCG
>NZ_VSRL01000369.1 GCF_012184385.1 Lentzea indica | reverse complement strand
CGACGCGGCCGGCGCGATGAGCAGCGCCGCAGCCGCCGCGGTGACCGCGGCCACCGGGAACAGCTTGCGAATCATGACAATCCCCCTTCAGATCGGCGTTGTAGCTCTGCCTGCTGACGAGGTTTCCAGTGCGTGCTAAGTACTTCCTAAGATTCAGCCACTTGGGACAGTGATCAGGGCTCGAAGTGGAACGAGCGGATGAAGCAGTCTCGTGGCTGATTCACGGCGAACAGGACGCAGTCGGCCACGGACTGCCCGGTCAGCACGCCGTCGCGGGGCGCGTCGTCGTTGTTGTCGAAGTCCGGCGGATACAACGAGATCATCCGGATGCCCTCCGGCCTGAGCCGTTGCGACATGATCTCCGCGTACCGGCCCTGCCCCGCTTTGGCCGCGTGGAACGCCGCGTGCGCGATGTGAGCGGGATCGCTGCGTGACTCGGCCTCCAGCGACACGATCGTCACGACGTCCGCGCGTTCGGAACGACGCAGCAGCGGCAGGAAGCTTTCGGTCATCAGCACCGTTCCCGCCGTACCGGACACGATCGTCCGCACGATCGCGTCGTCGTCCGCCTCGGACTTGGACAGAAACGCGGCCCCGTTGTTGACCAGCACGTCGACGTGCCCGAGCAGCTCCCCCACCTGCTCGGCGCAGCGCCGAACCGACGCGGAGTCCGTCAGGTCGCACCGCAGCGCGTGCGCGCCGGGCAACGGATCGCAGGTGTGTTGCGCGGCAGCGAGATCACGAGCCGTGACCACCACCGTGTCGCCCTGGGCGGCGAACCGCCGCGCGATCGTGCGTCCGAAGCCCCGTCCACCACCGGTGATCACGACGTTCACATCGGACATGGTGCAACCTCCATCGCCCTGGAGTCAAGTTGCTAGCGTGGTGGCGACCTGCTGAGAACTGGGGAAGGGGTCACCGTGCCGGACCGCAGGGCACAGCTCGAGGAGAAGATCCGCGCGTTCCAGGAGCAGGCCGCCAAGGCCGGTCAGCTCAAGGACAAGATCTCGGAGCTGCGCGGGCAGGCCCGCAGCGGCGACGGTTCCGTCATCGTCACCGTCGCGCCGTCGGGTGCCGTGCTGGGGTTGCAGCTCAGCCCGAACGCGATGAAGTACAGCCACACGCAGCTGCAGCAGGAGATCCTCGCCACGATCAGGGCGGCGACGCAGCAGGCCGCGCAGATGCTGCAGGACACCGTGACGCCGGTGCTGGGCGACCAGGCCGAGCGCTTCAAGGACGCGTTCAACGCGCACTCGAGCGTGATGATGCCGGACGCGCCGCCCCAGAACACGGCACAGCAGCACATGCCGCCGCCGCAGCAGCAACACATGGCACCGCCGCCGCCTCAGAACGTGTCGCGGCCCGCACCGGGGAACCGTCCGAGGCCCGCGCCGGTCTCAGACGATGACGACTTCGGCGGCAACTCGATCCTGAGGTGATGGGGGCATGACGGGATTCCACGTGCAGGACGGTGCGCTCACGGCGCACAGCCAGGGTTCGAAGGAGGCCGCAGGCCACTTCGGACAGCTGGCGACCCTGCTCGAACAGGCAAGGGTGAGCGACGACTGCTTCGGTCCGCTCGGCGAGCTGATGGCGTTCAAGTACTTCGAGGGCCTGCAGGAATGCCAGGACATGGCCAACAAGGCCAAGGGGTTCCTGGAGGGCGTGTCCGAACGGACAGAGCAGACCGCTCAGACGTACCGCGACGTCGAGGACGCGATCAACCAGGGACTGCAGAAGTTCAGCTCCAGCGGTGGTCCCGGCTCACTGGCCGACCTGAACAGCGCGGGCAACGGCAACCGCAAGAGCGACTTCGAGCAGAACGCCGGCTACGGCAGCTCGTGGGCGAGCACGGGCGGCGACATCGCACGGGCGAGCAGCCCGCCGGACGTCGCCATCGCGGCGGTCAACGCCCGCATGGAGCAGCTGCAGTTCGTGATGAGCCCCGGCCAGTCGTTCATCGACAACGGCCTCGGCTTCCTCATCGGCATCGTGATCAGCCCGATCGTCGAGCTCGTGCTCGAACCCGCGATCGGCGACCCCGAGCAGATGCGCAGCACCGGGACCGGCTGGGGCAAGGTCGCCGACTGGGTGCAGAAGACCGGCGAGCACGAGAAGACCCGCGCCGCCGCGACGTCGCAGCCGTGGACCGGCGAGGCAGGCGACAAGTTCCGCAAGCAGATGGACGAGTTCGGCGCGGGCGCGGAGGCGTTCTCGAACGAGATCCGCGGCCTGCAGCAGATGCTGGAGCTCGCCGCCGACCTCTTCGACGCGTTCGTCGAGATCTGCATCGACATCCTGCAAGAGCTGGTGATGGGCCTGATCATCGAGTGGCTGGCCGCGCTGGCCGCCTCGTGGATCACCGCGGGCGCCTCGATGGCAGCGGCGGGTGTGGCCACCACCGCCCAGGTCGGCGGCACGATGGCGCGACTGGGCATGAAGGTCAAGCAGCTGCTCGGCAAGCTGAAGCCCTTGATCGACAAGCTCGAGGACCTGCTGCAGGCGCTGCGCAAAGGCCCGCTGCGCAAGCTCGTCGAGAAGGCGGAAGGCATGCGCGACGGCAACATGGCCGAGAAGTGGCTGATGCGCAAGGTCGACGGCAACCCGCTGGCCAAGATCGTCACCAAGGCGGACCCGGCGACGATGGCGTCCAAGACCGGCAACCGCTTCGCCGAGCGGTTCGGCGTCGACGGGGCCGGATCGGACTCGCTGACCACGAACCTCACCGAGGCGGGTCTGCGCATGGCAGGCATGAGCGGCACCACCCACATGCCGACGGCCGTCACCAAGGGAGTCATGGAGAACGCTCCCGGCCTCGCCATGGAGCAGGGCATCAAGGCCGGCTACAACAAGGGCCAGGACCCGTCCTCGGACGAGGAGCGATCTGACGCCATGAACCGAGGATTCGAGTACGAGTGATCTTCTCGGCGCCACTCGGCCCCGGCCACGTCGCCCGGCAGCACGTCTGCCGGGCCGACGAGTCCTTGGTCTGGGCGATGTACCGGCGGACCTTCTACTACGCCGTGGACGGGCTCGACCAGCTCGGAGCGCCGGGCCGTTCCCTGTTCACGCGCGGAGCTTCGGCCGTGGGCCGCGGGATGGGCGACCTCGCGCTGACGATGCTGGGTGGCGGTGGGGATTCGGGAGACGACAAGGCTCCTGCCGCCGATCACCTGGTGTTCGGCCCTTCTCCGGACTGCGTCGCCGTGCGGACGTTGGCCCGGTTCGAACCCGGCAAGCCGGTGGATCGCTTGTGGGCCTTGACGTCCGCACGGCTGGTGATCGCCGAGCGGTACGTCGCTCCCCCGGCCGCAGAGCCTTCTTCGTTTCTCGGCAAGGCGATCGGGTTCGGCAAGGAGGTCGGCAAGATCCTCGCCGACAACCGCAAGAAGTACGGCGAGCACCTCGAAGGCGAGCCGGTCGCCGTGCCGGAGTACCGGGTCGTCGCCGAGTTCCCGCGCGCTCAGATCCTCGACGCTCAGCCGGGGCGAGTGACGTTCGTCGACGGCTCCGGCTTCGAGTTCCTGCTCGGCCGGCCGGCGGTGGCCGATGACGAGGTCGTTGTCCGGGAGCTGACCAAGTTCTGGCTGCGGCCCGGCGAACGCCTGGTGCTCGGCTTGCCACCGATCGTCGGCTACGTGGGTGGCGTCGTCGGTGGGTCGTTGCGGGTTCCTTGGGAGCCGGCGAGCCCGATGCCTCCGTTGGAGCTGGACAAGCCGCGGTGGCCGCTGCCCGCGCCGCCGTCACCGCCGGACTGGATCGACGACCCGACACTCGGCTACTGGGTCGAGGCGCCCGCCACGTCGTGCTTCGCGGTGCAGCTGGCCGACCACTTCGCGTTCAGCCGGGGAAACGCACGGCTGGCGGTGAGCGACCAACGCGTGGCGGCGGTGTATCCGACACACCTGTTCGAGGCCAAGCCTTCCAGCGTGTTCACGACCTTCGCGGAGGTTCCCCGTGGCGCGGTGCGGTCGCTGGACACACCCTTCGCCGGCCAGAGCGTGCCCGCGCGGCCGGTGGTCAGGCTGACGTTCGCGGACGGCTCCTCGCTGGCTCTCCGGCGTCAGGCCTGAATCGACTCCCACAGGCAGAGCACGGTGCCCTCGCTGTCTTTGACGTACTGCGAGAACCCGTGGTCGCCCACGCGTTCCTTGGCGTTGAGCAGAGTGCCACCCGCTTGAACGACCTTCTGTGCCACGTCGTCGATGCTCGGCACCTCGATGATCAGCACAGGCCCCTGCACGAACTCGGTCCGCGGCGAGATCCCGCCGTCCGCGTCCGCCACGTCGACAGGGTCACCGCCGGTGTCGACGAGCACGTACTCGAACGGCAGCTTCTGCGCCGACCAGCCGAAGACCTCGCGGTAGAAGCTGGTCGCACGGGCGAGGTCGTCGGCGGGCAGCTCGAACTTGACCCTGCTCATCGCGCGAGGTCCGGAACCTGGGCGACGAGCTCGTCCGGCGCCGACAACCGCCACGCCTCGAACACCAGCTCCGCGAGCTCGTCGGCCTCGACGCCGGCCAGGTACACCACGACCCAGCCGAAACCGCCCGCCGTGAACTGCTCCTCGAACACGTCCGGCCGTTCGGCGACGAGCGCCTGCTGCTCGGACAGCGTCTGCTTCAGCCCGACGGTCTGCGTGCGCGGCCAGTAGTAGCCGAAAACCTTGCCCCGCACGCGCAACGTGTCGTACTGCTGACCGGAGGAGCGCTGCACCTCGGCGAGCGCGTCCACGATCTTGAAGAGTTCCTGGTTCGATGTCGCCACTGCCGACCCCCAAAGCCTGAGCACGCAGTATAAAACCGGTCATTCCGCCCTGCGCGAGGTCGGGGCTGACCTCCTCAGATGGTCGGCGATCAGGGCCGCGTGGGACAGCGGGGTGCTCAGGTCGTCCGGGTCGCCGTTGGTCGTGTAGTCGAGCAGCACGACGTCCGCCGACTCTGCCAGGTCGTGCAGCTGCGCGACGAGGCCCTGCAGGTGGTTTTCCAGGACCCAGCGGTAGGTCGGCAGGTAGATCTCGTGGCGGGCCGTGCGGTAGTCGAGAAGGTGGTCTCCGGTCAGGCCCGCGCGGTGGCCCCGGACCTGACCGAAGCGGCGGACCGTGCGTTTCAGTCCCTTCATGGAGGTCACAGCGAGCTTGGCCGGATCGACGTCCGCGCTCTCGAAGACCTTCAGGGCTTGCCAGACGCCCTCGACCGACTCGCTGAAGACGCCTGGCGACATCGGGACCGGGATCTGGCCGTGCGGGTAGAACGGGCTGAAGCGCACCCACGGCTCGGGGCCGCGTGAGGTCACGTCGATGACCATCGCGTCGGGGCGCTTCACCTTGCGGCGCTTGCTCGCCACTTCGATCGGCATGGTTCGAGGATGGCAGGAGGGTCTGACAATTCTCGGCGGTCAGCGGACCGGTTGGGCCACGGCGGCGGTGGTCGACGTGACACGGCTGCGTTGGGTCAGAACGACGCACACGACCACGACCGCCGCGGTGGCGAGGGCGGGCCAGCCGACCGGTTCGCCCAGGACCAGTGCCGACCACATGAGGGTCAGGACCGGTTGGGCCAGCTGGATTTGGCCGATCTTGGCCACGCCGCCCGCGGCCAGGCCCGCGTACCAGGCGAAGAAGCCCAGGAACATCGAGATCAGTGACACGTAAGCGAAACTGAGCCAGACGACACCTGTGGCGCGCGAGAAGTCCGCTGTGTACAAGGAAATCGGGAGCGTCACGGGAAGCGACACGACCAATGCCCAGCAGACCGTCCTGGCACCGCCCAGTTCACGCGAGAGCGCGCCGCCCTCGGCGTAGCCCAGGCCGCACAACACGACTGCTACGAGCAGGTAGACGTCGGCCACGTTGAGCGAGCCGGAGAAGCCGCCGCCGGTGGCCACGAACGCCAGCACCGCGAGCAGGCCGGCGCCGCTGGAGAGCCAGAACGCGACGGGTGGGCGTTCGGAAGCGCGCACGACCGCCCAGATCGCGGTGAACATGGGCAGCACGGTGACCACGACGGCACCGTGGGCCGAGGTTTGGGTGGTGAGGGCCAGGGACGTGAAGAGCGGGAAGCCGATCACGATGCCCGCGGCGACGATGACCAGACGGCGCACCTGCGTTACTGATGGGAGAGGCGCGCGCGATAACGCCAGGTAGCCGATCGCCAGGACGCCGGCGACGAGTGCGCGGCCGAACGCGACGAACCACGGGTCCAGTCCGGCTACTGCCAAGCGGGTCGCGGGGAGGGAGAAGCTGAAACCCAGCACGCCGAGCGCGCCGAGTGTTACCCCCGCTGGCACGATAACGTTACTCTTGGCTCTCATGAACGAGGATAACGCAGCCGTCCGCGTTATCGAGGACCTGAGAGCTGCGGCACGTGCCGGGCGCGCGGGCGACCGCATGCCGTCGGTGCGCGAGCTGATGGCACGGCACCGCGCCTCGCCGGCGACGGTGCAGCAGGCGATCCAGCGCGTGGCGGCGGAGGGACTTGTCGAGGTGCGGCCCGGCCGGGGCAGTTACGTCGCCCAGCGCTCGGCCACGACCGCGGCCGGCCCAGGACCTTGTCGTGGCAGGCCGTGGCGCTCGGCGAAGGCAGGCCGGGCGAGGACCTCGTGGCGAACCTCCTCGCGGTGCCGAAACCCGAGGCCATCCCGCTGTCCAGCGGCTACCTCGACCCCGACCTGCAGCCCACCGAGGCACTCGGCGCCGCGCTCAGCAGGGCAGCGCGACGGCCGGCCTCGTGGGGGCGCGTGCCGGTCGAAGGCAAGGAAGAGCTGCGCGCGTGGTTCGCGAAGGAGGCCGGCGGCGAGCTCAGGGCCGGCGACATGACGGTGTGCGCGGGCGCCCAGGAAGCGCTCGCGACCGTGTTCCGCGGGCTCGCTGACCGCGG
>NZ_VSRL01000368.1 GCF_012184385.1 Lentzea indica | reverse complement strand
CGCAGGCGCGCGGTGGTGTCGCGGCGGCGGCCGCGTTCCTGGAGCGCGCGGTTGCTCTCACCCCGGATCCCGCCCGGCGAGCGCAGCGCGCCGTCGACGCCGCACAGGCGAATCTCCAAGCCGGTGCGTTCGAGTCGGCGGCCGCTGTCCTCACGACGGCGGACAGCGGACCTGTCGACGACTTCACGCGTGCGCGGGTCGATGTGCTCGCGGGCCCAGATCGCGTTCGTCCACAATCGCGGCGCTGAGGCTCCTCCGCTGTTGCTCGCCGCGGCGAGCCGACTCGAGCAGCACGATGTCCGGCTCGCCCGGGACACCTATTTGGACGCCGTCGCGGCGGCGATCTTCGCCGGCCGGCTCGCGAACGGCTCAGGACTGCGGGAGGTGGGGGAGGCCGCCCGCGTCGCGGCGTCGCCGGCGCTGCTCGGATGCCCGACCTTCTTCTGGATGCAGTCGCCGTACGTCTCACCGACGGTTACGCGGCTTCGGTGCCGATGATGCGGCACGTCCTCGAATCATGCTGTGACCAGGAGATCCCTGCTCACGAGGCGCTGCGCTGGTTCTGGCTCGCATCTGTTGTCGCCGCGGATCTGTGGGACGACGAGCGCTGGCACGTGGTCGCGAACCGTCAGGTGAGACTCACCCGCGAGGCCGGTGCGCTCAGCGAACTCCCCGACGCCATCGATTCATGTGCACACATGCACCTGCTCACCGGGGAACTGCCGGCCGCCGCAGCGCTGATCGAGGAGGGCAGAACGGTCTGCGCGGCGACCGGGAGCAACCCGGCGCGCGTCGGACCGCTGGGCCTGGCTGTCTGGCGCGGTCGCGAGCGCGAGGCCCGCACGCTGATCGACGAGCTGATGAGCGACGCGGTGCCAAGCGGACAGGGGGCCGTCGTAACCGTCACGCACTGGTACCACGCGGTGCTCTGCAACAGCCTGGGCCACTACGCGGACGCGCTGGCTGCCGCCCAGCTGGCTGCCGCCCACCAACAGGAGTTCGCCTCACCGCGCTGGGGCCTGGCCGAGCTGGTCGAAGCCGCCGCGCGTAGCGACTCACCCGAGCTGGCGACCGTTGCTCTGGAGCAACTGTCGACAGCGGCACGGGCGAGCGGCACAGACTGGGCACTCGGCGTGGAAGCGCGCTCGCGGGCGCTGCTCAGCGAGGGAGACGCCGCGACGCGGTGCTACCGCGAGGCGATCGAGAGACTCGCTCGGACCAGGGTTCGCGTGGAGCTGGCCCGTGCGCATCTCCTGTACGGCGAGTGGCTGCGCCGCGAGGGCCAGCGTGTTGACGCCCGTGCCCAGCTGGGGATCGCGCACGACATGTTCGGCAAGATCGGAGCCGAGGCGTTCGCCCAACGTGCGCGACGCGAGCTGCAGGCCACCGGAGTGACGGTGCGCAAACGCGCCTCCGTCACGACGAAGGACGTCCTCACCCCACAGGAAACACAGATCGCCCGTCACGCTGCGGACGGACTCACGAACGCCGAGATCGGCACCCGCTTGTTCATCAGCTCGCACACGGTCGAATGGCACCTCCGCAAGGTGTTCTCCAAGCTCGGCATCGCCTCCCGCAGGGAGATCCGCGACATCCTGCCCCAGGACGCGGCGGACTCGGCCTGACAGCCGGCTGTTGTGCCCTGTCCTGAGTGGACGGACTGGCGATCAGAGTGCTGGTGGCCCCTGATGCTCTCCGTCGTGCTCGGCCTCCACTGCGCCGAGCAGGGTGTGCAGCCCGACTTCGTAGCGTTGGACGTCCGTCGGATCGAACTGCCAGTCCGCGATCGGCATGGACATCTCCTCGTCGGGATGACCGGCCTCCACCAGCCTCAACTCGTCCTGCACCGCGTGTTCCAGGTCGTGCTCGTCGCCGATCACGGCCGCCCCTTCCATCTGCTGGACGCGTCCGCCGCGCCCGGTCGTCAGTGAAGACCGGACACGAGCGCGTTCTGTGACACGAAGGTCCGGGTCAGGTCTCCTTGACGGGCAGCATCAGGAGGATGGAGAGGATGAGGAGGCCACCCAAGATCCCCGCCACGCTGAACTTGTCGATGGTCGGGAAGACCTCCAGGTGCAGCACGTGCCACAGGAAGTGGATCGCGTTGTAGATCAACCAGGCGCCCCCGGTCACCACCATGGCCTCCCGCGTGGGGCGGCGCAGCGCCCACACGCTCAGCACCATCAGCGCCAGGTTGAGCGCCCCCACGTCGCGGGCCAGATGCTCGTTGTACGGGCCGAGCGCCGCCACCCAATGGAGCCCCGGGCCCGGGAAGTCGTGGTAGAACGACAGCGGGAACGCCGCCGCCCACACCCCTTGGTACGCCGCCGCCACCGCCAGCACCCCGGCCATCCAGCGCTTGGCCACCACCGTCATCGCGACGGCGCCCACTGCTCGAAGGTGATCTTCCCGCGGTGGAAGTCGCCGGTCGGCAGCACGCCACCGTTCGCCATCGCCTTGCCGACGGGCACCGTCAGCACCAGCTTGCCCTTGGCCAGGCGGCGCATCATCGATGCCATCTTCAGCACCTCGGGACCGGCCAGCTCGGTCGCCCGGCCCTGGGCGGGGCCTTCGGCCAGGCGTACGAGCTCGGCGGCGACCTCGGAGGCGGCGACCGGCCGGCTCACCATCAACGGCGCCACCTTCACCGGGCCAGGCACCTTGTCGAGCATCTGCGCCGCGAACTCGTGGAACTGCGTCACCCGAAGGAGCGTCACCGGGATCGGGCCGGCCAGCGCCAGCTCCTCCTGGCGGCGCTTGCCGATGTAGTAGCCCGAGTCGACCCGGTCGACCCCGACGATCGACAGGACCACGTGGTGGTGCACCCCCGCCCGCTCCTCCGCGGCCAGCAGGTTGCGCGTCTCGGTTTCGAAGAACGCCACCGACGCCTTGCGGCTGAGCGTCGACACGTTTGCCACGTCGATCACGACGTCCACGCCGCGCAGCGCGTCGTCGAGGCCGGCCCCCGTCATCAGGTCGACGCCGCCCGACCGGGAGATCACCACGACCTCGTGGCCCCGCTCGCGCGCCTGCTCGACCACCAGTTTGCCGACCCAGCCGGTTCCCCCGGCCACTGCCATCTTCATCGTGTCTCATCCTCTCGAGTCGACTCGACAGACAAGACAGGAGAGAGGCGCTGAATGTGACAGCCGATCGCGCCCACGTGTCGCTCCGGTGCCAACCACGGCGAAAGCCACATTCGCTGATGATTCCCAGCACGGTGCCGGAGCGTCCCGCTGAAGGATCGTGGCGCCGTTCCTGACCCGGCGTCCGCGGTTGTACGTCGTGGTCGGCAACCTCTGCAGACCACGACGTCGGGGCCGAGTCAGACCGCGCAGTGCAGCGGCCCGCCGTTGAAAGCGATGGCGTCACCCAACGCGGCCGCGATGTTGATGTCGGCCCCGTCGAAATCGGCGTACGCGCGGTGCAGGTTGAGCACCAGCCGTTCGGCATCGGGCAGACCGGTGAACTCGCCGAGGTCCGCCTCGCGCGCCGCCTCCAGCGGTGTCCAGCCTTTCTCGCGTCCCGTCTCCGCCGTGGAGCGGATGAACTCGTAGTACCGCCGATGCGTGGCGAGCACCTCGGCGAAGGAAGCTCCGGCCACCAGCGGTCCGTGGCCGGGAACCACCACCGCGGGCTCGAAGGCGGCCAGCCAGTCCAGCGACCGCAGTGCCCCGTCCAGGGAGCCCATCGCGATCATCGGGGTGACCGCGTGGAACACCAGGTCGCCGGTGAACAGGACGCGCTCCTCGGGCAGCCACGCCACCGCGTCGCCGACCGTGTGCGCCGAATAGCCGGGATGCCGCACCACCACGGGCTTGCGGCCGGCGTACAAGGTGATCTCGTCGCGGAACGAGATCGTCGGTGCGCGCACTGCGTCGACGCCCCACTCCGGGGTCGGTGACCACACGGGCGGGGTGTTGGCCAGGATGAAGTCCTGCAGGATGCCTTGGCGGGTGTGCTCGTGCGCGACGATCGTCGTCGAGTCCGGCAGCAGTGCGTTGCCGTACACGTGGTCGCCGTGCAGGTGCGTGTTCACCGCGAGCCGGATCGGGGCGCCGCCGGTGGCCATGTCGAGGGTGTCGAGGAAGAGCTTGGTGCGGCGGGCGGTCGCGCACGTGTCGACGAGCACGACCTCGTCGTCCGACCAGACCGCGCCGGCGTTGTTGATCCACCAAGTGCCGTCCGGCTGGATCCAGGCGTAGACGCCGGACGCGATTTCCTGCAGCTGCGGAGTCATGATCAGAACCTACTTCCGGGCGAAGCGGACCGGCACGTACAGGTCGAGTCGCCGGTCGTCGGTCGCGGTGAAGTCGGCCCTTGTCACCACGGCGCAGCGCACGTCGACGTCGCACTCCACGCCGTCGGCGATCTTCGGCTGGAGCGTGAGGGTGACGCGGAACGAGCCATCCGGGCCGTAGGGGGACGTGTGCTCGCCGGTCGCGCCATTCACGATCCGGTGCGAGGTGCCGCCGGCTCCGCGCGGGCCGAGGCAGGGCGACGGCCGGGACGTGAAGGTGCCGGGGTCCGAAGGCGAGACCGTGGCGGGGATGGCGCAGAGTGCGACGAAGATGCCCTGCCCCGGGTTGTAGCCGTGGCCGCCGACCGGCACCGGGACGCCCGCGGTGATCGTGGTGGGCGCGACCAACGTGAGGTCGTAGTTCTTGCCGTCCATCTCGACCGTGCGGTGGGCGACGGGGGAGGCAGTGCCGAGAAGGGGGAGGGCCACTGCGGCGATCGTGGAGATCATTGTGCGAGACTAGGATCGCGGCCTTCGGTGGCCCGTTGAGCAGCGGGGAATTTCCGCATCCTTCTGATAGTTTGCCCCGTCGGCCGGTCACGAAGCATGAGATGGATTCAGAAACGTGCATCGGTGAACAAGGGAGACGATGGTGGACTCGGCCCGGTCGTTGCGTTCGGTGGACAGCAGGTCCCCGGCCGTCACCCGCGCTGTCGCCCTCGTCGAGGAACTGGCCCGGCAGCGCAGGCCGGTCGGGATCGCCGAGCTCGCCCGTGCGCTCGACCTGGCCAAGTCGTCCGTCGCGAACCTCTGCGCGGCGCTCGAGGGCACGCACATGATCCGCCGCGTCGAGGGCGGCTGGGCGCTCGGCTACAAGGTCGTCGAGCTCGGCCAGGCGTTCCTCGCGGGCACCGATCTCGTCGAGGAGTTCCGGCGGACCGCGACCACGCTGCCGGTCGGTGCGCCGGAGACCATGCTGCTGGCGGTGCTCGAAGGCACCGAGGTCGTCTACCTGGCCCGGCACGACGGCTGCCAGCCGGTCCGGCTCGCGAGCGACATCGGCCGGAGGATGCCCGCGGTGGTCACCGCGCTCGGCAAGGCGATGCTGGCGAGCAACCAGCCGCCCAAAGGCCGCATGAGGAATCCGACGGCGAACACGACGGCGGTGGACAGGAGCTGTGCGGTGAGGTTGCCACGCGGGAAGAACGCGGCCGCGAAGTAGATGCTGAACGAGGCGTAGACGAACCAGTCGTACCATTCGACGAGGTTGCCGAGACAACCACGGACGACGTTGGCCACGACTTTGCGCTGGTGCGACACGAGAAGCTCCCTTGCCCTGGTCGCGAATCGGGGGATTCAGCGCAGCACGAACGGATTTCCCGTCGCCGCGCCGGTGTTGATCCAGACGCACTTGTCCTCGAGGTAGGCGTGGATGGCGTCGATGCCGTTCTCGCGGCCGATGCCGGAGTCCTTCACGCCGCCGAACGGCGTGAGGTAGCTGACCGCTCGGTACGTGTTGACCCAGACGGTGCCGGAGCGGATCCGTTGCGCCATCCGGAAAGCACGGCCGATGGAGCTGGTCCACGCACCTGCTCCGAGTCCGAAGCGGACGTCGTTGGCGATCTCGACGGCTTCGTCCTCGTCGCGGAACGGGATGACCGCGAGCACGGGACCGAAGACTTCCTCCTGCGCGATGCGCATGCTGTTCTGCACGCCGGTAAAGATCGTGGGTTCGACGAACCACCCTTGTCCGCATTCCGGACGGGTGGCGGCGTGTCCGCCGAGCGCGAGGGTGGCTCCTTCGGCGTGGGCGATGTCGATGTAGTCGAGCACCTTCTGGTGTTGCACCGGTGTCGTGATCGGGCCGACCTGCGTGGCCGGATCCATCGGGTCACCCATGCGGGCGGTGGCGGCGAGGTCGACCACCCGCTGGACGAACGAGTCGTGCACGCTGTTCTGGACCAGCAGGCGCGAGCCCGCGATGCACGTCTGGCCGGTGGCGGCGAAGATCCCGGAGACGACGCCGTTGACGGCGGAGTCCAGGTCGGCGTCGGCGAAGACGATGTTCGGCGACTTGCCGCCGAGTTCCAGGCTGACGTGCTTGAGATCGCGGGCGGCTGCCTCGTTGATGCGGCGCCCGGTGCTGTCGGCGCCGGTGAAGCTGACCTTGCGCACCAACGGATGCGTCACCAGCGGCTCGCCCGCGTCGTGGCCGAAGCCCGTCACCACGTTCATCACGCCGGGCGGCAGGCCTGCCTCGTGCAGCAGGCGCGCGAACTCCACGGTGGACGCCGAGGTGTACTCGGACGGCTTGATCACCACGGTGCAGCCGGCGGCCAGGGCCGGTGCGAGCTTCCACGCCAGCAGCATCAGCGGCGAGTTCCACGGCGTGATGATCGCGACGACGCCGACGGGTTCCTTCTGCGTGTAAGCGAAGTAACCCTTCTTGTCCAACGGGATGACGTTGCCCTCGATCTTGTCCGCGAGCCCGCCGTAGTAGTAGAACCATTGCGGCAGATAGGAAACCTGCGCGTACATCTCGCTGTACAGCTTGCCGTTGTCCCGGACTTCGAGCTGCGCCAGCCGTTCGGCGTTCGCCGCGATCGCGTCACCCAGCGCGCGCAGCACCGCACCGCGGGCGCTCGCCGTGAGATCGG
>NZ_VSRL01000367.1 GCF_012184385.1 Lentzea indica | reverse complement strand
GCATCGCCACCCTCAAGAACTGGCGCGTCCTCACCCGAGTCCGCGCCAGCCCCGAACGGGTCACCCACTACGCCCGCGCCATCCTCACCCTCGAACAACGCACCCGATCATGAGGATGGAAAAGGCTCGGTACTTGCGGACGCCGTTGCTTTCAGGGGTTCACCGTTGTCCTGGTTCGCCGCCACGCGATCACGATCAGCGCGATCAGGCCGAACAGCGGGAGGGTGCTGATGGCCCAGGACAGACCCATTGGCGGGCCGGGCTGCTCCATCACCTGGAGGTTCCTGAGCTCGCCGGTCGCCGCGCCCGCCGGGCCGTTGATGTCGAACCGGAAGGTCCACGTCCCCGGCTCGGGCAGCGCCTGGATGTCCAGGCCCCAGACATCGCGCTTGCGGGGGTGCCGCGCCAGCGGATCGTCGTCCTGCTCCTTGCCGTCCCAGATCATGGTCAGCGTGCCCGTTTTGCCCGCGATCCCGTCCTCCGGCGCGAACGTGAAGTCCAGCGACTGCATGGCTTTGACAGGCCAGGTGCTGAAGCCGACCGTCAGGTCGTACGGCCCCGCTTGCACCTTTTCGGTGTGGACGACGTTCACCGGCTCGAAGGCCAGCGCCGGGGATGCGAGGCCGGACAGCAGGGCGACCGTGCCCAGCAGTCCCAGCAACGTTTTACGCATGACGGCCTTCCTTTGCTGGTGCGAGGTGGCGCAGCATGTGGCCGAACCGCCGGCCGAGCATCCCAGCGGCGGCACCGAACGCCGCGCCGGCCACGATGGTCGCCACGTACCTGTCCGCGCTCGGGAAGGAGCCGCCGTAGGTGAGGATGCGCTGGAGTGGCGCGCAGGCCGTCACGATCACGCCACCGACCGCTCCTGGCAGCCACGCGGGCAGCTTGTGCAGCAGTTCCACGGCCACCGCGACGATGATCAGCGACATCGGGATCATGTTGGGCAACGCGGGAACGCCGTCGGTGTAGTCGCGCAGCGGCAGACCGGTGGCGTCCGCGTAGACCTCGGTCGCCCACGGCGAGAACCACCAGAAGACGGCTTGCAATGCCGCGACCGCCACTGCGACGACGATGGCACCGCCTCGCCGGTTCAGTGCGTGCGCGGCCATGAACAGGATCATCACCATCAGGAACGCCGTGCCCACGTTCACCGAGTTGACGATGCTGCGCGGCATTGCCTGCAGGCCGAGCACGGTCACCGTGCTGAACGCGAGCAGCACCGCCGCGGACCCGACCACGCCGTAGGTTCCCCAGGTCTGGTCAGACGCCACCGAGAAGATCATGACCGTGCCGACCATCGTGATCGAGATCGACAGCAGAAGGCCGATGTGCGGTGGTGACGCGATCACGGCGTCGAAGCCGTAAAGGCCGTGCCACCACTGGTCCCACAGGCCGTACACCAGGAACAGCGCCGCGCCGATGCCCGAGATCAGGTAGCCGACGGGCGCGGCGAACGTGCGGCCGAAGACGCCGACCGCGCGGCCGCCGACGATCGGGTCGACCGGCCTGCCGCGCTTGGCGTCCGCGGTCGTCATCAGCACGACGACCAGGCTCGCCAGGCCCGAGATCGCGCTGCCCGCGTACAGGAACAGGTGCGGCAGCGTGAAGAACGTGTCCGGCCCGACGTCGGAGTGCCATTGAATGTCCCACGTCAGGCCGATGAGCGAGATGAGGGTGCCGCCGAGCACGAGACTCGCCGGTACCACACCCCTCGGGACAGCAACCGTGGCTGGTGTCGTAGTCGCCGTGATGTCCACTGATCCCCCTTCAGGTGAGCAGGAGTGGGATGACCACCCGCTCGGTGTCGAATGACACGGTGATTTCCCATTGACCGGCCATGAACAGGTCGGCGCCGACCTGGTAGTGGCCGGGTTCCAGCGCCGCCGCGGTGATCGGGGCGAGCGCGTGGCCCATCTGCGGCATCGCCGGTTCGACCACCACTTCGGATCCCTGGGCGGGATTGCCGAACCGGTCGGTGATCCGCAGGTCGAACGAGTTGCCGCCGGACTTCGTGCTCGCAGGCGTGAGCAGAACCGGAGTTGCGCGCTTTCCGCGAGATGCGGCTGTGCCTCGACGCTGCGGGGCCACAGCACCACCAGCGTGCCCATCAGCGCGGCCATTGCGGCCAAGGCTCCCAGCACGTAGCGCTTCACTTCGCGGAAACCTCCTTCGCTCCCGGAACGTCGACGACCGCGGGTACCGTCACGATCGAGTAGTCCCGTTCAACCTGGATCCACACGAGATACCTGCCGGGCAACGGAAACGAGTAGGTGAACGGCACGTCCGGGCCGTACGCGGCCACGCTCTCGTCCGGCTGGTCGGGCATGCCCGGGGTCGGCGGGATCATCGAATGCACGTGCGCCCAGATCGGTGCGCTCACAGGACCGTCTGTCACCGGGCCGACGACGATCATGTGCCCGAGCATTCCCAGCCACGGCTGGAGATTCCGCTCGCCGAACCGGGCGGTGATCGTGCTCGGCCTTCCCGCTTCCCGGATTTCGGTTGCGACATCGGCTTTTCCGTCGTTCGGAACAACAGATGCCGCGCCGGAGACGTCGACGCTCGACCGCAGCAGCTGCACTCCCCCACCGCGCCGGGCGATCTCGGCGGCGATCGCGTGCGTGCCCTGCTCGGGATCCCGCAGACGAGCGCGGTACTCGCCAGGAGCCGTGCGGACCGGGTGCAGGTGCCGGAGATTCCCGGACGGGGACACGACCACGAGGTGGATGAACGCGCTGTCGTGCACCAGCAGGTCGTCCACCGGCCGGCCGGTGGACCCGTCGGTCAGGCTCAGCACGAGGTCCTTGCCTTCCATGCGGGGCACCAGGTTCACCGGCGGCCGCGAGAAGTCCACAATGGACGTACGCTGGTAGGGGTTCATGATGTTGTCGTACGTCGGATCCAGCTGCGTACCCGGTGCCGCCACCGGCGGAATGCTCGGCGCCAGCAACGCCGCCGTCACCGCCACGGCGGCCGCGGCGACCATGCCCGCGGTGGGGACGAGCGCTAGAACGGGCTTGCCGGACACAGCGAACAACAGCGCCACGAGCAACAGCACGCCGGCCGCGATGAACCCGCCGTAGGTCGCGTTCTCCCACGGCGACGGGACGATCGCCGGAACGACGAACGGAATGGTCGCCTCGTCGATCGCCAACTCCCACGGACCGGGCCTGTCCACGTGCACGACCCCCGAGTGGAAGCCGGGCACAGCACCGAGAACGACCTTGGCCGCACTGCTCGGCGCACCCGCGGCCCGTGCGGTCAGCGTGATCTCGCCCGGCGGTGAACCGGCGTGCGTCACCACGTCGACGTGCACAGGGCCGGGCACCTCCGCGACCCGCCGGATGATCACCGTGAGATCGCGGTCGCCGAGCGTCTGCCCGATGTGGACGTCCCCGCCGGCCTGGGCAGCGTCGGCCAGTACCGGTGCGGCGAACCCGAGGAGCGCCCCCAGCACGAGCAGCAAGATCGCAACACGTTGCTTCATCGCGACCGAACGTATCGATCATGGCGGACCGAAAGCGTCACTGCCGGGACGGAAACCGAGTCCCCCGCACGGGGGACGTCCGACCCCTGCGAAACGGGAGGTTCTCAGGGTGGGGATCCGGCAAGATGCACGAGCGATGGATCCGATCAAGCTGCCCCTGAAGCACCAGTCGAGACTGGTAGCGGCCGTGTGCATGGTCGCCGATGCCGGTTTCGTGCTGTTCGACGGCAATCCGCCGTGGGTGACGGCAGGTGTGCTCGTGGTGACCCTGGCGGTCGACGCGCTGCTGGCCGGTCCCGCGAGGTTGTCCGGCTGGGTCGCGGTGGCGCAGGCGGCCGTTCCGATGATCATCCTCTTCACGACGGGCCTGCGGATCTACGCCAACGACGCCGGGCAGTTGATCGCCGGTTACCGCGCGGGAGCCTGGCTGCGCGGCGCTCCGGCGTGGGCGTCGCTCGGCGTGCTCTCGGCCAGTCTCTTCAGCTGCGCGCTCTTCATGGGCGCTGGCCTGGCGCACGCGTTGCTCGTGGTGGCGAAGGCAGCGTTGCTGCCGTGGCTCGTCGGCCGGTACACCACGGCTCGCCGCGCCTACCTCGCCGAACTGGAGAAGCGTTCGGAGATGGAGAGGAGAGACGCGACGGCGGCGGTCACCAAAGCGATCACCGAGGAGCGCAGCGCGATCGCCCGCGACCTGCACGACGTGATCGTGCACCACGTGAGCGCGATCGGCCTGCACGCCGGTGCGGCCCGGCTGGGCCTGCCGGACGGCAACACGAAGCTGGCGGGCTCGCTGCGGTCGGTCGAGACCTCCAGCCGCGCGGCCATGGTGGACCTGCGGCACCTGCTCGACCTGCTGCACGGCGACAAGTCGGAAGGCGCGCGGCAGCCGGGGCTGGACAACCTCGACGAGCTCTTCGAGAACGTGCGCGCGGCAGGGACACCGGCACGCCTCGAGGTCCGCGGGCAGCATCGCGACGTGCCGGAGTCGTTGGACATCACGGTGTACCGGATCATCCAGGAGATGCTGACGAACGCGCTGCGGCACGGCGACTCGTCCGGTGTGATGGTGACGCTGGACTACACACCGGACTCGCTCACCATCACCGCGGAGAACACGGCCGGTTCCGGCAACGGCCACGCCGGGTCGGTGCGCCGCGGCCTGGTCGGGATCCGCAACCGCGCCGGCATGTTCGCCGGGACCACCCGCTCCGGACTCGAACCGGACGGGCGGACCTGGCGCACCGTCGTCACGTTCCCCCTGGAGGTGTCATGCCCTTGACGGTGCTGCTCGCCGACGACCACGCGATGCTGCGCTCAGGCATGCGCGCGATCTTCGACACGCAGCCGGACCTCCAGTGCGTGGCCGAGGTCGCCGACGGCAGGGCTGCCGTGACCGAGGTGGCACGGCTGCGCCCGGACGTCGCCGTGCTCGACATCAGAATGCCCAAACTGGACGGGCTTGGCGCGACCGAGATGATCCTCTCCGACCCGGCGAACCGCACGAAGGTCCTGTTGCTGACGACCTACGACAGCGACGAGTACGTGTACCGGGCGCTCAAGGCAGGAGCCAGCGGTTTCCTGCTGAAGTCCCTGCCACCGGAGGAGCTGATCTCCGCGGTCCGGGTGGCGGCACGTGGTGACGCGCTGATCGACCCGTCGGTGACCCAGCGCCTCATCGCGCGGTTCGCCGTCAGCCTCGCCCCTCCCCCGACGCCGCCGGGGCTCGAGCTGCTCACCGCGCGCGAACGCGAGGTTCTGCTGCTGATCGCGGCGGCGTACAGCAATGCCGAGATCGCGGCCCGGCTGCACGTCGGGGACGAGACGGTCAAGACGCACGTCTCCCGCGTGCTTTCCAAGCTGGGGCTGCGGGATCGGGTGCACGCCGTCGCCTACGCGCACATCAACGGACTAGTGCGCGCTCGTCCGCACTAGCGGAGATCAGGCCTCCCAGACCACGGGCGACTTGTCGTAGCCGTCACCACGGTTGTACGCGGCCGCCGCCACCTTCGAGCCGTCCGGCGCACCGCTCAGCACGCAGGTCTCGTACGACGCACCCGCCGTCGTGAACGTCTTCGGCGCACTGGTGGAGTCGCACTTCGGCGTGTCACCGCTGATGATCACGCCGGTGCCCTTGCCGTCGCCGCCGAGGCCTCGCAGGGAGACCGAGGTGTAGCTGAGGTCGGTGCCGCTCACGTTCTCGACCCGCACCCGCAGGTAGAACGGCGTGATGTTCTTCGCCTTGTCGCCGAACTTCGCGAGATCCTCCTTCGGTCCCGCCTCGATGGCGGTGACCGTGACCGCGATCGTGCCGCTCTTGCCGCTCGACGCGAGCGGGATCACCGCGCGGGCGCCGACCTTGAGCTTGGCGCCGGGAGCGGTGACGTCCCCGCCCGCATCGACCGGCGCGGCGGACGTGGCGGACGTGTCACTGGCTTCGGTGCTGGGCGTCGTCGTTTCGGTGGAGGCGGGAGTCGCCACACCGGAGGTCGCGGAACCGCAGGCCGACAGGAGCAGGCCCGCCGTCGCGGCTGCGGCGATGAACACGGGGCCTCGGGCGTGCGTCACTGCGGAACTCCTCGTACAGCTGGAAACCTGGGACGCAGAGGAGGCTAGGTCGAAGGTCATCACAGCGGTATCGGTCGTTCGCACCACACGCGGCTCAGAGGTCGTCGAGGCCGATCAGCCCGTCCTGGATCGCCCTCGCCACGAGCGCTGCCTTCGTGGGTGCCTGCCTGCCGATCGCGGCGTACTTGACCCTGATCCGCTCCAGGTGCGAGTTCACCGTGCTGAGCGTGATGTTCAGCCGTTGAGCCACGAACTCCTTCGACTCGGACTGGAACCACTCGACGAGGACCTCGGTCTCCCGTGGTGACAGCGCGGGACGGGTCTCTGACCTGTCACCCGCCAGCGCGCCCGCGAGCGCCGGTGGGGTGTACGAGTGACCGGCCGCGGCCGCGCGCACGGCCTGCACCAGGTGGTCGGCGCCCTCGGCCTTGGTCAGGTAGCTCAGCGCCCCGATCTCCAGGCACTGCAGGGCGATCTCGTCGTCGGAGCGCATCGAGTACACGACGACCTTGCGGCCGTCCTCGACGAGCTTGCGCAGTGCGGACGTCGCGGGCGTGACGCCGCCGAGGTGCAGGTCCAGCACGACCACCGAGGCACCGGCACCAGGACCGCTCCACGCCACGCCGGGGTCCTCGCCGCTCGCCACGAGTGCGATCGGTGGCTCCGCTGTGGACAGCCAATGCGCCACACCGGCGCGCACAACGGGATGGTCGTCGACCACGACCGCGGTCACGTCGTCCGCCATTTCGCCTCACTTCTCACCAGTCCGCTGTGGACACTCGTCTCGACCATGACCGACTCCGGTGCACCGAACGCTTCCGTCAGCACGGCCGGCGCGTCCGCCACCACCGCCACCCGCACCTCGGTGGTGGTGCGCAGCAGGCTCACCGTTCGC
>NZ_VSRL01000366.1 GCF_012184385.1 Lentzea indica | reverse complement strand
CCGCTGGACGTGATCGGGCACGACATCGGCGCCGGTGTGGCCGCGCGGCTCGCGGCGGTGTGGCCGGAACGGGTCCGCCGCGTCATCACGATGTCCGTGCCGCCGCCGGCCGCGCTGCGCACGATCTTCGACGATCCCGCTCAGCAGCAACGGTTCTTCTACCTGTTCCTGTTCCAGGTGCCCGGTGTGGCCGAGGGTCTGCTGAACGACACGCTGATCGACTATCTGTGGCGCACGTGGTCGCCGGGTCTCGAAGTACCGCAGTACGTCAGGACCATGTACGAGGATCCTGCGCTGAGGGCCAACGCGCTCAGGCTGTACCGGGCGAACTTCGACCGGTCGCTGCACGATCCGGAGCTGTCCTCGCTGGCGAAGATCTCCGAGAAGCCCGCGCGGATCCCGATGCTGGTGCTCGCCGGCGCCGACGACGGGTGCATCACGCCGGACAAGTACGCCGACGCCGCCACGGGTCTCGCCCCTGGTTCGCGGGTCGAGATCGTGGCGGGCGCCGGGCACTTCCTGCAGCTAGACCGCCCCGACGAGGTCGCGGCGCTGGCGCTTGACTGGTTCCGCTGACTTGCGGATCCGGCCCCACGGCTTGAACACGGACAGGATGTAGGCGAACAGCAGCAACGTCGGCGCGACGACGACCGGGTGCATGATGTCGGACGGGATCACCGCGGTCGGGTCGCCTGCCAGCATCCGCTCGCCGATCCGCGCCGCCTCGGCCACGCCCGGCCGCAACGAGAACGCGATCAGCAGTGACATGCCGACGTTCAGGAACAGCTTGATGGCGACCCACCAGTACTTCACGAGCCCGTACTTGCTGCCGACGCCGAGCACGACGCCCGAGATCATGCAGACGACGCTGGCGCCGAACATCGGCCAGATCGCGAACAGGTCGATCGCCTGGATCGCGACCCCCGCGGTGTTGATGTCCTCAGTGGACAGTGCGACCACGACGAGGATCCCCAGCGCGAGGTCGATGCCGAGCCACGCCGCCGCCGACAGGACGTGCACGAGCAGCACTGCCTTGCGGGCTCGGCCACTGAGCTTGCGGGTGGTAGTCATCGCGGTGCACTCCTTCTCTCGTGGTGTCGCGTCTTACTCTCGCGACCACGAGCGCCCGCATCATCCGCTCACGCTCTGATCTCGCGTACGTCAGATTGCGTACTCAGCCTCCCGGCGTGACGATCCCCCGCTCGTACGCGAACACCACGGCGTGCGTGCGATCCCGCAGCCCGAGCTTGGCCAGCACGCGCGAGACGTGCGTCTTCACCGTGGTCTCCCCCAGGAACAACGTGGCGGCGATCTCCGCGTTGGACGCGCCCTTGGCCAGCTCGACCAGCACCTCGAACTCGCGGTCGGTCAACGAAGGCGGCCGCGTGCGCTCGCGCGAACCGACCGTGCTGAACCGCGCGATCACCCGGCGAGTCACCTCGGGCGACAGCAACGCGTCGCCGCGTGCCACCACCCGCACGGACTCCACGAGGTCCTCCGGCGTGGCGTTCTTCAGCAGGAACCCACTCGCCCCCGCCTGCAGCGCCTCGAAGAGGTAGTCCTCGCGGTCGAACGTCGTCAGTATGACCACACGGGTGCCGTGACCAGCGGAGAGGATCTGGCGGGTGGCTTCGAGGCCGTCCATGCGCGGCATCTGCACGTCCATCAGCACGACGTCCGGGCGCAGCCGCGAGGCCAGCTCCACGGCCTCGGCACCGTCGCCCGCCTCGCCGACCACCTCGATGCCCGGCTCGGTGCCGAGGATGACCCGGAAACCGGCGCGGACCAGGTCCTGGTCGTCGGCCAGTACGACTCGCAAACTCACGCCTTCTCCTCCGTGGGCAGCGATGCACGGACGAGATAGCCCGCGTCACGCCGTGGTCCTGCTTCCAGCGAACCGCCGTGCACGGCCAGCCGTTCACGCATCCCGACGAGCCCGAAACCAGCACCACCGGAAGCCGAGAGACCACGGCCGTCGTCGGTGATCTCCACTTCCAGAGCGCTGTCCAGGAAGCGCATCCGGACCTCGACGTGCTTTGCGTCGGCGTGCTTGACGACGTTCGTGAGTGCCTCCTGCACGACCCTGTACGCGGACAACGCCACCGCGGACGGCACGTCTCGCACGTCGCCGTACACGCCGTGCGAGACCTCCAGCCCTGCGGCACGGGCGTTGTCGAGCAGCTCCGGCAGATCGTCGAGACTGGGAGCCGCCTTCGAGTCGGTCTCCGCGTCCGCTCTCAGCACGCCCAGCAGGCCGCGCAGCTCGTTGATCGCGGTACGGGCGGTCTGCTCCACGGTCTTCAGCGCGTCGCGCGCCAGCGCGGGATCGGAGTCGAGGACTCTGCGCGCTGCGCCGGCCTGGATGCCCATCACGGACACGTGGTGCGCCACGACGTCGTGCAGGTCGCGTGCGATGCGCATGCGTTCCGCGGCGATGGCTCCGCGGGTGTTCTGCTCCTGCGAGCGTCGCAGTTCCTCGGCCTGGAACTCCAGTTGTGCCCGGCGCCGGGCCGCCGTCCACGCCATCTCCCCCACCACGTAGGCGAACAGGAAGAAGAAGACGTTGAACTCCAGTCCGTAGAGGACGGAGGCGAGCACCGGGTCCATCGGTCCTGCGGCGTCCTCGAACTCACCCTTGGGGCCGATCAACGCGCGCACGAGGTTGAAGCCCAGCCACAGGAACATCGCGACGATGACGCCGATGCGGGACCAGCGCGCGAGGACGCGGTTCCGCTCCCACGCGCCGACGGTGAAGATCGCGAGGAACAGGATCGCGGACGGCACCAGGTTGTCGCCGACCTGCCGCCACTGCGCGGCGATGAACACGGCGGACACCACGAGCATGACCGCCAGCGGGTAGCGGCGGCGCACCACCAGGGGCAGCGACAGCGCGAGCACCCACGCGAGCTGCTCGCGCAGGCCAGGAGCGCGACCGAACGCGAAGGCGCCCATGCTGTTGATCAGCACGGTGGCCTCGACCGCGCACAGCAGCACGATCGCCGTGATGCCGATGTCGCGCCGCCGCTGGGCGGGCGTCGGTCCAGGCCGCTGCCACTCGTTCCACACGGGCTCTTCCACCGGATCACGGTACCCGGCGCGCCTTTTACATCGGCGACCGAAGCTATTCACCCTGGAGGGTGTTTCGGGCCACAAAGTTGGACTGGCCGAGACCTGTTACCCAATACTTCGCGCTACCCGCGAGTAACCACCCTGCGACAAGGCATCGAATGTCCATTCGCCAGCTATTCTTGTCCGCCACCCTGCTGCTCGGCACGCTCACCGCGTGTGCCTCGGTTGACACGACCGAGCCCAAGCTCCGAACTGGTCCTGGAGTCACCACTGAATCGATTTCGCTCGGTGTGTTGACAGACATGACAGGACCGTTCAAAGGGTCTTCGATTTACCGCATCCGCGGCTATGAGCTCTATCTCGACGATGTCAACAAACGTGGTGGCGTGTGCGGCCGCCGCGTTGAGCTGAAGCAGAAGGACCACGCGTACGACGTCCAGAAGGCGCTCGACGGCTATTTCGAGCTGGAACCGCAGGTGCTGGGATTCATCGACGTGGCAGGTCAGCCGATGACCGCCGCCATCGAGCCGGACCTGATGCAGACGCGGGCGCTCACGGTGCCAGGTTCGTGGGCGGCCTCCCTGCTCGGCAACCCGCACATGATGATCGTCGGCACGACCTATGACCTCGACATCATCAACGGCCTCGACCACTACAAGCGCAAGGGAGCCCTCGCGGCGGGCGACACGATCGGTCACGTCCACCTGCGCGGCAGCTTCGGTGACAACGCGCTGGAGGGCAGCCGGTTCGCCGCGGAGAACTGGGGCATGAAGATCTCCGAGCAGGCGGTCACGGAGACGACTGCGAACCTGACCGAGCAGATCGGCGCGCTCAAGGCCGCCGGCGCCAAGGTCGTGGTCCTGAGCCTGACCCCGCCGCAGACCGCGGCCGCCGTGGGGATCGCCGCGCAGCTCGGGTGGAACGTGCCGATCCTGTCCAGCGCCGTCAGCTACGACCCGGCGATGATGGAGTCGCCGGTCGCGCCGGTGTTCGCCAAGCAGGTCCTGCTCACGTCGCCGGTCGCGCCGTGGAGCGCCGACGTGGAGGGCGTCCGTGAGCTGCGCGACGGCTACCACCAGCGCTTCCCCGGTGAGGAAGGCACGCTGAACACCGTGCACGGCTACACCGTCGCGATGGCGTTCGTGGCCGTGCTGGAGAAGGCCTGCGGCAAGAAGGACCTGACCCGAGACGGGGTGCTGCGGGCGTTCCACGACACCAACAGCCTCAAGACCAAGAGCCTCACCGGCGAGCTGCGCTTCTCGCTGGTGGGACGGCCGTCCGCGACCCAGTCGTACATGAGCCGGCCGGACGCGAAGGTGCCCGGCACGCTCAAGGTGGAGGAGAACCTCCACGAGTCGGAACTGGTGAAGCTCAAGGGCACCCGCGCTCGTTGATCTAGCCTGGCGTGATGGGACTCAGCCTGACCGTGCTCGGGTGCGCGACGCCGTACCCGAGCACGGACAACCCGTGCTCGGGCTACCTCGTGTCGCACGGCGACACTCGCGTGTGGATGGACGCGGGCACCGGCACGCTCGGTCCGCTCCAGCGCCACACACGGCTGGAGGACCTGGACGCGATCTGGATCTCGCACCTGCACGCCGACCACAGCGCGGACCTGCTCACCACTTATTACGCCCTGCTGTTCGCGGACGTCGAGCGCGACCCGATCCCGTTGTACGGCCCGCCGGGCATCGCCGACCGCCTCGCAGGCTTCCTCACCAACGGCCCGCAACGCAGCCCGGTCGAGTCGGCGTTCGCGGTGACCGAACTCCGCGACGGGCTCGACACGACGGTCGGTTCGATGCGGCTGACGACGGCAGCGGTCGAGCACGGCATCCCGGCGTTCGGCGTGCGCATCGAGGCGGCGGGCCGATCGCTGACGTACTCCGGCGACACCGCGCCGTGCCCGAGCCTCACCGAGCTGGCGCGCGGCACCGATGTGCTGCTGTGCGAGTCCGAAAGCGCGGAGAAGACGCCGGACATGGCACATCACACTCCGGAGGACGCGGGTGAGACCGCGGCCAGTTCAGGCGCGGGCAGGTTGATCGTGACGCACGTGGGCCGCTTCCTGACCACGCGGGAAGCGGTCACCCGTGCCTCGTCCCGCTATACCGGCCCCGTCGACCACGCCGCGCCGGGCGCCACGTTCACCATCGGCTGACCGTCACCAGCCCCAACGGGACGTGGACTGGTTCCCGCGCTGTGTGGCGAGATCGAAGAAGTGGAACGCCGGCAACGGGCCGATGCAGCTCGACGTGATGTTGTCCGACGTGCCCAACGCGGACACCGCGGCACGCACTGTCTCGGCCTCATCCAGCCGCACGACGAACGCGCGGTGCTCCTCGGTGTGGTCGCTCGAGTCGAGCAGGGCGACCGCGCGAGCCATCTCCGCGATTGGCGCGAGCAGCACGTCGGCCTGGTTCCTCCGCCACCACTCGATCTCCCTGGCGATCCGTTCACCCTGCGCGATGGTGGAGGCCAGATCGCCACCACCACCGGTGAGCGTGCCCTTGTCGTGGACCGCGCGGAGTGCCGCGCCCTCCTCGAACACCAGTCGAACGTGCATTTCCGCCATGCCGTCGAGCTGGCTGAGGTGATCGCGCAGCGTCGACAGGACCAGTGCGTGCACGGCGGCACGGGCCGCGGCCTCGTCCACCGCGGTGGTACCGATGCGCATCGGCAGCACCGGACCACCCGGCAGCAGCGCGCACAACGCGGACAGGTGCGCGACCGCTTCCTGCTCGGTCAATGCACGCTCCTCCCCCCGGTCGCTGACCACCACGGCGAGATCCTCCAGTCCTACCAACCGGAACGGCGAGTCATCCGGCAGCCGGTGTCTCGCCCGCACCACGCCGTGCAGGTGCAGGCTCACGACCTGTGCTCCTCCACCGGAACCGCAGCCTGAGCCGGAGCCGGCGTGACCATGGCCGGAGTGACGACAGCCGGGACCGCCGAGGCGAGCAGGCCGTACGTGCCGGCGATGCCCTGCGGGGTCGGCGGCGGCGTGATCACGCCCCGGCGCGCCGCTTCGAGCCGCTGCATCGCTTCCAGGTAACGGATGTAGGTGTCCACGCTGGCGATCACGACCTTGATGTCGATGGCCAGGATCTCGATGCCGATCAGCGAGACCCGCACCGACGCGTCGATCACGAGTCCTTTGTCCAGCAAGACGTTCAGCACGTCGGCCAGTCCGCCGCCGGAGTTGGAGATAGCAGGAGCGGTCACGATGATGTCCTCTCTTCTGACAACAGGCTCGCGATGTCGACAGGGAGCCGGACGCCGGTGGAATCCGGCTCCCCCAATGCTTCGCGCAGTGCCGCGAACTGGCGTTGCAGCGAGATCAGCGCCTGGCCGAGGTTCTCCACCTCCTCGTCGGTCAGCGTGCCCGCGTCCACGCGGCGCAACGCCTGGCGCTCGAGCAGTTCACACACGATCTCCAGCACGGCCACGACGATCCGGCCGAGCCCTCTGCCCGCGTCCTGCGCGCTCATCTGGCGCTGCCGATGCCGATCAGCAGCAACCGCAGGTCGAGCCGGATCAGCTCGACACCCGCCAGCGCGATGACGACGTCGCCACGCACCACCGCGCCCCGGTGCACCACCCGGTCGAGCAGGTCGACGAGGCTCGCGGCGTTGTGCTCAGGCATCGGCGAACTCCACGCTCGTGAACGAGTACGGCGGCCACGGGCCGGTGATCTCCGCTGTCAGCCCCAGTTCGCCGGTCAGCCTCCCGATCTCGGTGTGGAAGTCGTGCTCGGCGCCGGCGTCCACCAGATACGCCGCTTCGAGGAGCAGGCCGCCCGCGAGATCGCGGCACGTGCTCTCGGCGGCCGCCGGTCAGTGCCTCGTGCAAGGTCTCCGCACCACGCCTGGCCGCGTCGGCGTCGGCCAGGCGCTGACGGCGCTGTGCCAGGTAAGCGGTCCCGACAGCGCGTCCAG
>NZ_VSRL01000365.1 GCF_012184385.1 Lentzea indica | reverse complement strand
CGCGGGTCGCGGCGTGCCGCGCGGCCGCGGTCTCCTGGACCCGGCGGAACTCGAAGAGCATGTAGACGTGGTCGAGGTCGGTGGGCAGGAAGAAGCCGCCCCACCGGGAGGAACCGAGCATGCCCTCGTCGTCGGCCACGTAGAGCCCACGGCCCTTGTGCGCGCGCACCCGGCCGAGCGCCGAGAGGATCTTCACCGCCTCCCGCACCACGGTCCGGCTCGTTCCCATGCGGCCGGCCAGCTCGTTCTCGGTCGGCATGCGGTCACCGGGACGCAGCTCCAGCTCCGCGATGAGCTGCAGGATCCGCTCGGCCACCAGCTCGTAGCCCGGCCGGTAGGTGGCGGGCGGCGCGTACGCGGCATCGGCATCCACCGAAACGGCTCCTTCATGAGTATGACTTTTCTGCTGTCGAAACAAGGGTACATGCGCGTCGAACGAGCAGGACAACCGATCGAACGGCCAATCGTGGCCGTTCAGGGCAGTGATCTGACGCCCAGACGTACAAACCAGATAAGCATGCTCATCTGCTTGACGTCGACTCCGCGTGGCTGCTCTCATTTACCACTGCCCGCACTCGAACGAGCGCGATGAGTGACACCGCAACGTAGCGGAGCAGCCGATGAATCGTCGTTGGAAAGCGCTTACCGCACTGCGGCTGGTGGCCTCGTTGCTGCTCGCCGCGGGTCTGGTGACCGCCATCTCGCCTCAGGCACAGGCCTCCACCAGTCAGTTCAGGGGCGTGAACTGGGCCGACCAGAGGGACAACTTCGTCAACGGGGTGCTGTACCCGTCCGGGCTCAGCGCGTCGGACACCTACTCCTCGGCGGCCGCCGTCGCGGACAGGGTCGTCGGCCAGATGTACTCGATCACCGGTGCCAACACGGTGCGGATCCCGATCAACGAGCCGACCGTGGCGAACTACTGGGGCACGTACACCGGCGCGATCGACACCGCGCTCGGCAAGGGCAACGTGATCTTCGCGTACTGGGCGCACACCGGCGGCAGGCCACCGAACATGACCGCGTTCCACCAGATGTGGGACCGCCTCATCGCGAAGTACGGCGGGAACCCGAACGCCTACTTCGAGGTCATCAACGAGCCGCACGGCTACAGCACCACCGACCTGAACAACATGTACAACACCTGGTTGGCCAGGTACTCCGGTGTTCCGCGCGGCAGGGTGATCCTCGACGGTGCGGGACTCGCCCAGAACGTTCCCGCGGTCGGCGGCGACAGCAGGCTGAACGGCACGCTGCTCGCAGTGCACGACTACTCGTTCTTCGCCGGTTTCGAGAGCGAAACCCAGTGGGCGGACCACATCGCGAGCTACATCGGTGGCTACGCCAGCCGCACCATCGCCACCGAGTGGGGCGGCGCGATGGGTCCTGGCACCAAGAACGGCGTGTACTTCGACGCCATCGACTACAGCATCCCCAGCGGGTCGTACATGGCCGACTACGTCCGGGGCGTCAGCGCCAAGCTGCGCAGCCTCGGGATGGGCAGCGTCTACTGGCCCGGCCTGCGCGACGGCGACTGGTACAGCATGACCACCAGGAGCGGGAGTGGCCCGAACACCACGCTGTCGCTGACGAACCCGTCGGGACTGCAACGGCTGCGCTACGCCTGGGGCGTGGGTGACGGCGGCACCAACGGTGTCGAGATCCGCAACGTCGCGACCGGCTGGTACGTCGACGGTCTCGGCAGGACCACCGACTCCGCGGCGGGCCAGGGAACCGGCGGCACCAGCACGAGTCAGCAGTGGATCGTCGAGAACACCGGCTCCTACGTCCGGTTCAAGAACGCGGCCACCGGTCTCTACCTCGACGGCATCGGCCGCACTGCCAACGGTTCCGATGCGGGCCAGCGTGCCGGCAGCACGGCCACGAGTCAGCAGTGGACGGTGGTGACCGGCACCAGCAGGGGCAACGACGTGCGCATCAGGAACCGTGCCACCGGCCTCTACCTGGACGGCATGGGCCGCGCGTCGGCCGCGGCGAACCTCGGGCAGTGGAGTGACAGCAACAGCGTCAACCAGCAGTGGCGGATCGTCGCGGCGGGCTGAACGGTCGAAAGCGCGACAGGAAATCGTTGTCAGCGGGCGGAAGTGCTGCCACGGTTGGTGAGCCGCGGCTGGAGCAGGCGGACCTCCGGCGCTTGTTCCCGCTCGAGGCGGGCCGTCACCATCTCGACGGCGATCGCACCCAGTTCCTCGGCGGGGATGGCGATCGAGGTGAGCGGAACGGCCAGGTTCTGCGCGACGTCGTCGGGGCACAGCGTGATCACCGACAGGTCGGCCGGTACTTCGAGCGACCGGCGGCGCAGTTCGAGCAACAGCGGGCCGAGGACCGCCTCGTTGTGCACGACGAGGCCGGTGGTGCCGCGGTCGGAGTGCAGCACGTCGTCCAGGCACGCCGAGACCGACTCGTAGTCGGCGGCGCACGAGTGCACAGAGGCCGGCAGGTTCCTTTGTCCGGTCTCGTGCTGGAAACCGGCCAGCAGCCGCGCGGCGTAGCTGGTGCCGCGTTCGTAGACGGCGGGCGGTGAGCCGATCAGCGCGATCGAGCGGTGCCCGAGATCGGCCAGGTGGGCGGCCATCTGTCTGCCCGCGGTGGCGAAGTCGAGGTCGACGCAGTTGAGGCCCTGGTGGTCGTCGGGCACGCCGAGCAGGACGACCGGCGCGTCGACCTCGCGCAGTTCGGGAACGCGCGGATCCGCGCTCTCCACGTCCATCACGATGATCGCGTCCGCCATGGACCGCGCCGTGACCCTGTGCGCCTCACCGGGACCGGCTTCCTTGGTCAGCAGCAGCACGTCGTAGTCGTAGTCGCGTGCGGAGGCCACGATCGACGAGACGAACTGCATGATGACCGGCATGTTGTGGTCCGACCGCAACGGCACGATCAGGCCGAGCACGTGTGACCGGCTCGAGGCGAGCGCACGCGCGCCGGCGTTCGGGTGGTAGCCGAGTGCCACGATGCTCTGCTCGACGCGCCGTTTCGTCTCTTCGGAGATGCTCCGTTTTCCGCTGAGCACGTAGGAGACCGTGCTCATCGAGACGCCGGCGTGACGGGCGACCTCTTTGATCGTGATCATGCCCGCCCTTCGGATCGCGTCAGCAGGTGGCGATCATCGTAGTGCGGCGCTGGGGATTCGCGTACGGCGGTGATGCGGCGCCCAGGACGCGGCGTCCGGCCGGACACGGAGGCGGACGCCGTCGAAACCGCCGTCGAACATCGATGCCGGATTGGTCGAAATCGTCGAACAGCTGAAGTTCTCTTGACGTTCTGGTTTCGGCTGTGTCAGATTCTGAAATCGATGTTCGAAGCGCTTCGATTTTGGCGCTGAGGCGTTCGGCAGTGGCCGGCTCATTCTGTGCCGCTGCATGATCGGGGGTGTCGGCGTGGTCACCATCGTGGACGTGGCGAAGCATGCGGGTGTTGCTCCCAGCACGGTTTCTTACGTGTTGACCGGCAAACGCCCGGTTTCGGCCGAGACCCGCCTTCGGGTGCGGGAGAGCATTCGGTTGCTCGGTTACCACCCGCACGCGGGCGCGCGGGCATTGGCGAGCAGCAGAACGAACGTGCTGGCCCTGGTCCTGCCTCTGAGAGAAGGCGTGCATCTGCCGGTGGTCATGCGTTTCGTGACCTCGGTGGTCACCGCCGCCCGTGAGCACGACATGGACGTGCTGCTGGTGACCGCGGACCAGGGTGCCGCCGGCCTGCGGCGGGTGGCCGTGGGCGCCAGGGTGGACGGGTTCCTGGTGATGGACGTGGGACTCGACGACGAGCGGATTCCGGTGCTGCGCGAGCTCGGCCGCCCGGCCGTCCTGCTCGGGTATCCGGCGGCCGTGAAGGGCCTGACCTGCGTCGATCTGGACTTCGGTGCGGCGGGTGCGCGGTGCGTGGACCATCTCGCTGAGCTGGGTCATCGCAGCATCGGTTTCCTCGGCGCGCCCGGTGTCGTCTACGCCCGCAACACGGGCTTCGCGCAGCGGACTCTCGCGGGGTTCAGCGCCGCGGTCATGCGTCGCGGTATCGCGTCGACGGCCCTGCCCGTCGAGCAGCGGCGGGACGCGGTGCACGCCGTGGTCGCGACGTTGCTGCGGGAACTGCCGCGGATGACCGCGCTGGTCGTGCACAACGAGGCGGTGCTGGGCTGGGTGGTGGACTGCCTGCGCGCCGCGGGGCGGCGGGTTCCCGACGACGTCGCGGTGGTGGCGATCTGTCCTGACGAGCTCGCGGAGCAGCTGCGGCTCACGTCGGTGGAGCTGCCGTCCGAGGTGCTGGGGCGGCGGGCGGTCGAGCTGCTGATGGCCAAGCTCAACGGGCAGCAGCCCCCACCGCTCACGTTGCTGCCGCCGAACCTCTCCAGCCGCACAGGCTTCGCGGCGTCCGCGGCCGGCTGAACGAGCACGTGAATTGACGCTTGCCGATACATCCGTCTCAAATGTTGTCGAATGATTTCGCGCGGTTGTGTTCGATGTGTTCGATGTTAGGTTCAAAAGCGCGAACCGCTTCGATTTCGAGCGGCTTTAATTCCGTTCAATGGTGTGCGGAAGGGAAATTTGATGATCAAGATCATGCGTGCGCTGATTGTCGCGATGGTGGCCGTTGTGACGGTTTCCCTGGGTACCAGTACCGCGCTGGCGGCGACCTGGAGCTCCTCCGACAGGTGGGGATCCTGGTCGAACGGCGGATACACGGTGCGCAACAACGTGTGGGGCAACGGCTACGGCCCGCAGACGGTCTGGGCCAACTCCTACAGCAACTGGGGTGTCTGGGCGAACCATCCCAACACCGGTGGGATCAAGTCCTACCCGCACTCGGAGAAGCAGGTGAACCGCAGGCTCAGCTCGCTCGGGAGCCTGTCGAGCAGCTTCAACGTCTCGTATCCCAACTCCGGTGCCTACACGACGGCCTACGACATCTGGTGTGACAACAACGCCTACGAGATCATGTTGTGGATGAACAAGGTCGGTCCGGTGGGGCCGATCGGCTCCCGTCAGACGACGGTCTCGGTGGGAGGCCACACCTGGGACGTCCACCGCGGCTCGAACGGCTCGAATGCGGTGTTCTCGTTCGTCCGCACGTCCAACACCGGGTCCGGCTCGGTGGACGTGAAGGCCGTGCTGAACTGGATCCGCGGCCAGGGCTGGTTCGGTGACGTCACCGTCGGCTCCGTGCAGTTCGGCTACGAGATCACGTCGTCCAGCGGTGGCCTCAACTTCAACACCAACAGTTACTCGGTCTCGGTCGGCTGAGTGCGGTGACAAAGGCGCCGTCCGCCGGGTTCCCGGCGGGCGGCGCGGTCGTGTGCAACGTCTCGGCGCGGCATCACGTGGTCCGCACCGCGCGTGCGGCAAGGTGAAAGCAAGCGCTTCCGACGAAAGGGCATGACCGTGACCGTGCTGGACGGGATCCTGCTGGGCGTTCGCGAGGATCTGGCGCAACGGCAGAGCGAGGTCCCGCTCGCTGAGGTGAAGGCACGCGTCGCGGACGCACCGCCCGCCCTGGATCCCCTGCCGGCGTTCCGGTCGCCGGGCGTGTCGATCATCGCCGAGGTGAAGCGCAAGAGCCCCAGCAAGGGAGAGCTCGCCGTCATCCCGGATCCGGCGGCGCTGGCCGCGGACTACGCGCAGGGCGGTGCGGCGGCGATCAGCGTTCTCACAGAGCAGCGCCGGTTCGGCGGATCGCTCGACGACCTGGCCGCCGTCCGTGCCCAGGTCGACGTCCCGGTGCTGCGCAAGGACTTCATCGTCACGCCGTACCAGCTGTGGGAAGCGCGGGCCTGGGGTGCCGACCTCGCGCTGCTGATGGTGGTCTCGCTGCCCGGCGGACTGCTGGAGGATCTGCACGGACTGGCCTGCGAGCTCGGGCTCACCCCGCTGGTCGAGGTGCACACCGAGGACGAGCTGGCCAGGGCGGCCGAGCTGGGTGCGGAGGTCGTCGGGGTCAACGCCCGTGACCTGACCACGCTCGAGGTCGATCGCGCGGTCTTCCGGAAGCTGGCTCCCCACCTGCCGGAGGGGGCTGTCAAGGTCGCGGAGTCGGGGGTGACGGGGCCTGAGGACGTCGCCGAGTATCACGGGTGGGGTGCGGACGTCGTGCTCGTCGGTGAGGCGTTGGTTCGCTCCGGTGATCCGCGGTCGTCGGTCCGCGAGTTCATTCGTCAGGCCCGGCGCTAGGGACTCCGACCGCCGGGACTCGGCCGCACGCGGGAAATTCAGGTGCGGGGCGCCAAACCGCGTTCGCGCAACCACTCCAGCTGTGCGATCGAGTTCGAGCCGTGTCCGCCGCCGTGGTCGGCGAACGGCCACACGGTCATGGTCCGGTCCTCGCCCGCGTAGTGGTTGAACGCGGCGTACACAGTGGACGGTGGGCAGATCGGGTCCATCAACCCGACGCTGAACAACGCGGGCGCTGTCGCGCGTTGGGCGAAGTGGACGCCGTCGAAGTAGGACAGCGTGGCGAACGTTGGCTCCACGCGGTGCCTGCTGTGCCAGCGAAGGTACTCGGCGAGTTCTTGGTACGGGCCTTCGCCGCACATCTCCGCCGCCCGCCGGAAGTGGCACAGGAACGGCACGTCCGGCAGGGCCGCCGCGACGCGGGTCAGCCCGGCGACGGCGATCGTCAGCCCGCCGCCCTGACTGCCACCCGCGACGATCACCCGTTCCCGGTCGAGGCCGGGCAGGTCGGCGACCGCGTCCACGGCGCGGACGCAGTCCGTGATGAGACGCCGGTAGTAGTAGCTCTCAGGGGAGTCGATGCCGCGGGTCATGAAACCCTTGGCCCACTGGGTGCCACCGGGGTCGCGGTCGGGGGTGTCGTGGCCCTGGCCGCGGCTGTCGACGACGAGCTGGGCGTAGCCGACGGCGGACCAGAGCAGATGGTCGGTGGGCAGGCCGCGGCCGCCGCTGTAGCCGATGAACGTGACGACGACGGGCAGCACCCAGCCCGAGCCCTGGATGCTCGAAGCTGCGGCGTTGAGCTGGGCACGGAACTTGTCGAACGAGCCGAAGTTCTCGTCGATCGCGGCCGCGAGCTCGC
>NZ_VSRL01000364.1 GCF_012184385.1 Lentzea indica | reverse complement strand
CGAGCAGGCCACTCCTGCCCGGCAACCCACGAACAAGCGTGAGCGAGGCCCCGGCCCGCGACCACTCACATCAAGCGGTCACGTCATACCGTCTAGCTCAGCCGGGTCGTGACCACGAACTCGTGCACCGCCTCGAGGGCGGGCGGGTGTTCGGGCAGGTCGCTGTTCTCCCGTGCGTTCTTCAGCTCTTCCTGCCAGTGCGCGAGGTCGGCTTCCAGGCGTTCGGGAGCAGGCCGTTCGGCAACGCCGGCCAGCGCCCGGTGCTCGCCGAGGATCTTGGCCTCGATGAGCGCGGGCAGGTAGTCCGGGCCATCGAGCTTCTCCAGCAGGGTCGGCAGGTGTGCGATCACCTCGCCGGTGCGCAGCAGGTGCACCCCGGCCAGCAGCGCGCGGAACGTGTAGAGCAGCGGGCTTGATGTCTGCGGTCTGCTCGAACGACAGCCACGACGTGACCGCGAACCGCGGTAGTGGTGCCCGAGTCCGCTGATGGTCTGCAGCCCAAGATCGAGTCGCGCCGGCTGAGGGCCCCGCCCGCCCAGGGGGACCAGCCACCCGACCATTGGTGTACCCATTTTATCTGCGCAAACAGGCTGTCAAGGTGCCGTTGGGCGATCTGTGGACACCTCGATTCTCGACGGCGACTTGTCCACAGATCGCTCCAGGTCGGCCTTGACAAGCCCGCTCCGCCGCTAGTGTGTGTACACACCTGGGTGGCGGTTAGTCCCCCTGGGCGGGCGGGGCCCTCCGCGCTGGTCGCGATCTTGAAACGCTCTCAGAGCAGGTTGTGGGACTGCTCGGCCACGACCGAGCCCAGGTCCGGAACCTCGTAACTCACAACGACCTCCTGCGCACCGAAATCAGCCAGTCCTCGACGCGTGCCCTGTCCGGTTCCTCCGGCAACGGCCCGTCCGCATCCGCCAGCTCGTCACCGAGCCGGTGTGCCCACGCCACGGCGTCGTCCCAAGGCATCGAGCCGTCGCGGATCTTCAACAGCGAACGGTCCGCGGTGATGTCGTACTGGCCGGTCCGCAGCAGGTGCAGCCCCACCAACCGCAGCCGCACGACGTGCATGAGCTGTTTCGGCTTGAGGTTGCGGCCTGCGCGCGACAGTTGCATCTCCGTCGCGCGCGTGAACGCCCGCACCGCGTACCGGGAGAGGAACGCGGGCAGCAGGTCCTGCAGTTCCTCTCCCATCGGCGTGATGATCTCGACCAGCGGGCTCACCAGCGTCTCGAGCACCGTCGGGTTCGACTTCAGGCCCAGCTTGCAGAAGTGCTCGACCTCCCAGCTGAGCTGTTCCGGTGAAGGGCCCTCGACCGAGGTCGGAGGCTTTTCCAGGCGCCAGAACGCTTCGGTGGGCGCGACGAACACTCCTCGCCTGTCCACATCAGACTCCTCGGTCGCCAACCCGTAGGCGTGCGAGCCGATGATCGCTTCGAGAATCACAGTCGTGGGTCCACCGGTTCCGACTCCAGGGCGAGCACGCCGAAGACGCACTCGTGCACGCGCCACAACGGCTCGCCGCGCGCGACGCGTTCCAGTGCCTCGATGCCCAGGGCGTACTCGCGCAGGGCGAGTCCGCGCTTGCGGCCCAGACCGCGTTTGCGCAGCCGGGTGAGGTTCGTCGGCTCGGTGTAGTCCGGGCCGTAGATGATCCGCAGGTACTCCCGTCCGCGCACCTTCACGCCCGGCTGCACCCGTCCGCCGAGGTTGGCCAGTGGCTTCACGACCATGCCCTCACCACCGGCCTCGGTCAGCTCCTCCCACCACCGGACTCCGGCAGCGGGATCCAACGTGTCCACCACGAGGTGCCGGGTCTGCTGGAACAACGGTCCTTCCAACCGGCCCAGCGTCTCCAGGTGCCACAGGTGCGAACGGTCGTGGAACGTCCGTCCCTCGACCGCAAGCAGCTGGAACGGCGCGATCCGCACGCCCTCCAGTCCCTCGACGGGCCAGCAGTACCTCTCGTACGCCGCGCTGTAGGCCGAGGCGTTCGCGGCTCGCTGGGACGTGCGGGCCAGCAGGTCCGCCACGTCCACACCGCGAGCCGCTGCCGATTCGAGAGCCCCGACCGCCACGGGCAGTGCTGCGCCGGCGGCCGCTCCGACCGCGGCGTACTGCTCGCGGATCAGTCCGGAAGCCTTGGCGTTCCACGGCATCAGCTCCGCGTCGATCAGCAGCCAGTCCGTGTCGAAGGACTCGAACAAGCCGGCACACGCCGAACGGACGCGGTCCAGGAGTTCGTCGCCCAGCGCGCCGTCGAAGAACGCGCGGCCGGTGCGCGTGTAGATCGCACCGCCTTCCTTGCGCACCAACAACACCGCGCGGGAACCCATGTGCTTCTCCTCGCAGATCACCTCGCGGACCCCTGCCGCGAGGTACTCCGCGAACGCCTCGGAAGGGTGCTCCAGCACGTCGTCCCGCTGCGAGGTCGCGGTGGGCGCCATCGTCGGCGGCAGGTACAGCAGGTCGTGCGGGTCGATCGCGAACCGGCTCATGACCTCCAAGGCGCTCGCGGACTGCTCCGCGCGGATCGTGACGGCACCGAGCAGCGACGTCTCGATCCGGCGCAGGCCCGTGACGTCGGTCAACGCCAGCACGTCCGGCTCGCGCTGCGGGGCCAGCGTGGACAGCGGGCGGTCGTTCTCGTACCAGACCTCGTGCGCCTTCACGGAGACGAGCTCCTTCTCCGGGTAGCGCAACGCGGTCAGCTTCCCGCCGAACACCACACCCGTTTCGAGGCACATGGTGTTGTTGATCCACTCGGCCTCCGGCACCAAAACGTGCCCGTACAGCACCATCGCCGAGCCGCGGTAGTCGTTCGCCCACGGCAGGCGCACCGGCAGTCCGTACTCGTCGGTCTCGCCGGTCGTGTCGCCGTACAGGGCGAAACTGCGCACCTTCGCCGATGCACGACCGTGGTAGCGCTCGGGCAGACCCGCGTGTGCGACTACGAGGTTTCCGCCGTCGAGGACGTAGTGCGCGATCAGGCTGTCGCAGAACTTCTCGGCGGCGCGCCGGAAGTCCTCCGGCTCGTGGGCGAGCTGCTCCAACGACTTCTCCAGCCCGTGCCGCACCGTCACCTTGTGGCCGCGCAGCGCCCGCACGAGCTTTTCCTCGTGGTTTCCGCGCACGCTCAAGGCGTGCCCAGCGGCGACCATGCCCATCACGAGGCGCAGCACACCGGGAGTGTCCGGTCCGCGGTCCACCAGGTCGCCGACGAACACGGCCTTGCGGTTTCCCGGCGGGAGTGCGTCGACCGCACGGCCTTCGTCGTCATGGACCAGCGAGTACCCGAGCTCGACCAGCAGCTCCTCCAGTTCGGCACGGCAGCCGTGCACGTCACCGATCACGTCGAACGGGCCGGCCTCGTGCTTGAGGTCGTTGAGCAGCCGCTCGTACACGATGGTCGCGTTGTCCACTTCGGACTCGGAGCGCAGCACGTGGACGCGCTTGAACCCCTCCTTGCCGAGGAACTTCAGCGACCGGTGCAACGCCGCCCGGTGCCGCTTCACGACGTGCGCGCCGAAGTCGCGGTCCGGGCGCTGTGCGTTGCGCTTGAGACACACGTCCGTCGGCATGTCCAGGACGATCGCGACCGGCAGCACGTTCGCCTTCTTCGCGACCTCGACCAGCTTGGCGCGGTCGGGCGCCTGCACGTTCGTCGCGTCGATCACCGTGACGCGTCCCGCCTCCAGCCGCTTGGAGGCCACGTAATGCAGCACGTCGAACGCGGCCGCGGACGCCGACTGGTCGTTCTCGTCGTCGGACACGAGCCCGCGGAAGTAGTCGCTCGACAGGACCTGGGTGGGAAGGAAGTGCTTGCGCGCGAACGTGGACTTGCCGGAACCAGAGGCGCCGATCAGCACCACCAGACACAGGTCAGGGATCTTCAGTTCCATCAGTTCGCTTCTCCTGAGCTGAACACGGCCATCTGGGTCGGTGCGCCGCGCTCGGCGTCTTCCGGCCCGATCGGCACATGACGCACGGCGTAGCCACGTCGTTCCGCCACACCGCCCGCCCACTCCCGGAACTCCGCACGAGTCCATTCGAAACGGTGGTCGGAGTGCCGCATCTGGCCCTCGGGCAACGTTTCGAACAGCGGGTTGTACTCGACGTTAGGAGTGGTCACCAAGACCGTCCGAGGCTTCGCCACCGCGAACACCGAGTGCTCCAGCGCCGGCAGGCGCGACGGGTCGACGTGCTCGACGACCTCCATCAGCACGGCCGCGTCGTAGCCGGCCAGCTCGGCGTCGGCGTACGTCAAAGCCGACTGCCGCAACGTGATCCGCTCACGCACGCGGTCGGACGTGCGGTCCAGGTGGAGCTTGCGCGCCGCCTCCCGCAACGCCTTCGCCGAGACGTCGACGCCGTGGATCTCGGTGAACTCCGGCTCCTTCACCAGTTCGCGCAGCAACGCGCCGCCACCGCAGCCGAGATCAAGCACGCGCTTCGCCCGTGCTTGTTTCAGAGCCTTGATCACGGCCTCCTTGCGCTGTGCGGCAAGGGAGATCTTCGGTTCGGCGAGCGCGTTGTCGAGCTCCTCCGGCTCGACCTCGTCGACCTCGGCGAGCCGTTCCAGCGCGGACAGCACCAGCGGCCGCTTGCGGGCCAGGTACCTGGTGGTGATCAGCTCCTTGTCCGGGTGCGCGGCCAGCCAGCCGTCACCGGCCTTGAGCAGCTTGTCGACCTCGTCGGCCGCCACCCAGTAGTGCTTGCCGCCGTCGAGGACGGGCAGCAGCACGTAGAGGTGCTTCAGGGCGTCGCTGACCTTGAGGGTTCCGGTCAGCGTGACGTCGCCGTAGCGCGAGTCGCCGTGCCCGATGATCGAGACGTCCCAGCCGAGCGGCGTGAACAGGCGTTTCGCGAGCCGGTGCGGCAGCGCGGGAATGCGGACGACCAGCGGAATCGGCGTCCTGGCGAGCTCGGGGTAGCTCTCGCTGCGGCCGTTCATCGCCGTGCGGAACACGCTGCCGAGCGCGACCGTGAGCAACGACCCTGCCGCGTACGGACGGTCGTTGACGTATTGCGTGAGCGTGCTGCCGGGACCTCGCACCAGCGCGACGGGGTCGACCTCCAGCAGGAGGGCGACCGTGCACTCCTCGTTCGTCGCCTTCGGGTAGAAGACGTGCGCGACGCCCGAGCTCGTCGTGAAGGACTGAGCCCGGTCGGGGTGCTTGTGCAGCAGGTGACCGAGATCGGTCGCCGGCTGGTGGGTGGTGGTCATGGTGAGCAACACGAGGTCGAGTCTGATCGAGAGTCGGGCTCCTCGCTGCTGATTTAGTGTGGATTCCATGACGAACCGGCTTGCTGACGCGACCAGCCCGTACCTGCTGCAGCACGCTGAGAACCCGGTCGACTGGTGGCCGTGGTGCGAGGAGGCGTTCGCGGAGGCGCGACGACGAAACGTCCCGGTGCTGTTGTCCGTCGGCTACGCGGCCTGTCACTGGTGCCACGTGATGGCGCACGAATCTTTTGAGGATCCCGCTGTTGCGGCGTACCTGAACGAGCATTTCGTGCCGGTGAAGGTGGATCGCGAGGAACGCCCGGACGTCGACGCCGTCTACATGGAGGTCACGCAGGCCATGACCGGCCACGGCGGGTGGCCGATGACGGTGTTCCTGACGCCGGACGCGCGGCCGTTCCACGCGGGCACCTACTACCCGCCGTCGCCGCGACCGGGCATGCCGTCGTTCACCCAGCTCGTCCAGGCGGTGTCGGCCACCTGGACCTCGCGGCCGGACGAGATCCTGGAGTCGGCGTCCGCCGTGGTGGAGGAGATCTCCCGCCAGACCGCTCCGCTGCCTCCGTCCACTGTGGACTCAGATGCGCTGGCCGGCGCGGTGGTGTCGCTGCTGGGCGAGTTCGACCGGCGCAACGGCGGCTTCGGGGGTGCGCCGAAGTTCCCGCCGTCGATGGTGGTCGAGTTCCTGCTGCGCCACCACGAACGCACCGGCTCGGTCGAGGCGATCTCGATGGCGACCTCGACGGCCGACGCGATGGCGAACGGCGGCATGTACGACCAGCTCGGCGGCGGGTTCGCGCGCTACAGCGTCGACGCGTCGTGGGTCGTGCCGCACTTCGAGAAGATGTTGTACGACAACGCTTTGCTGCTTCGCTTCTACACGCACCTGACGCGGGTCACGGGTTCTGAGCGCTACGCGCGGGTCGCGCAGGACACCGCTTCCTTCCTGCTGCGAGATCTGCGTACCGCTGAGAGTGGCTTCGCGGCCTCACTGGACGCGGACACCGACGGCGTCGAGGGCCTGACGTACGTGTGGTCGTTCGAGGAACTGGGGGAGGCTGCCGCCGCGTTCGGCGTGACCGCCGAGCCGAACTTCGAAGACGGCAAGTCGACGCTGAGGTTCGTGTCGGAGCCGGGCGAGGACGTGCGGGCCGCGCTGCTGGACGTTCGATCCAAGAGGCCACAGCCTGGGCGTGACGACAAGGTGATCGCCGCCTGGAACGGCATGGCGATCGCCGCATTGGCCGAGGCGGGCGCCTTCTTCGGTGAGCCGTCGTGGATCGTGGCGGCATCGGAGGCGGCGTCGTTGCTGGCCTCGGTGCACCTGGTGGAGGGCCGGCTGCTGCGCACCTCGCGGGACGGCGTCGCGGGGCCGTCGTTCGGCGTGCTGGAGGACTACGGCTGCCTCGCGGACGGCCTGCTGGCGTTGCACCAGGTCACGGGCTCGATCCGGTGGCTCGACCTGGCGTGCGGCCTGCTGGACACGGCTCTCGCCCGTTTCGCCGTACCGGATTCTCCCGGTGCCTACTACGACACCGCCGACGACGCGGAGCCGTTGGTGCGCCGTCCTGCCGACTCGACCGACAACGCGTCGCCTTCTGGTGCGTCTTCGCTGGCCTCGGCGTTGTTGACGGCGTCCCTGCTGTCCGGTGCCGATCGCTCGTCGCGCTATCTGACGGCTGCCTCGGAGGCCGTGACGCGCGCCGGTCTGCTGGCCGCACGGGCACCGCGTTTCGCCGGCCACTGGCTGACCGTCGCCGAGGCCCTGGTCGCGGCCGCTGCAGGTGGCCGTCGTGGGCGCCGGCGAT
>NZ_VSRL01000363.1 GCF_012184385.1 Lentzea indica | reverse complement strand
CACGGCGGCCGGCTCGCCCTGCTCGCCCGGCCGGAAGGCGGCCTGCGCGTGTCGATCACGCTGCCGGCCGCGAAGGTGCCGGTGGCGGCGTGAGGATCCTCGTCGTCGAAGACGATGACGCCCTCGCCGAGGTCATCGCGGAAGGACTGCGCGACCAGGGGATGCCCGTCGACCTCGCGTGCGACGGGCTGGCCGCCGCAGCCAGCATCGATCTCACCGAATACGACGTCGTGCTCCTGGACCGGGACCTGCCAGGGCTGCACGGCGACCTGCTGTGCCAGATGATCACCGAGCGGGCGGACCGGCCGATGGTGCTGATGCTGACCGCGGCGAGCGCGCCCGGCGATCGGGTCAGCGGACTGACCCTGGGTGCGGACGACTATCTCGCCAAGCCCTTCCACTTCCCGGAGCTGATCCTGCGCATCCGGGCGCTGGCCCGCCGCAAACCGGACGCCAGGCCCCGTACGTTGCGCGTGGCCGGGATCGAACTGGACCCAGTACGCCGGACCGCCGTTCGCGACGGGCGGCAACTCCACCTCTCGGTCAAAGAGTTCGCGGTGTTGGAGGCATTGCTGCGGGCGAGCCCAGGATTCCTGAGCGCCGAGGCCCTGCTCGAGCGGGTCTGGGACGAGCACGCCGACCCGTTCACCAACACCGTCACGGTGACAGTGGGCCGATTGCGCCGCAAGCTCGGAGAGCCGCCGATCATCGCGACGACACCAGGAATCGGCTACCGGATCGCTTGATCTACGAACCCGCGACGGTTGGGGTCGTGGGTTCCGACGAGGAGAAGCCGACCATCAAGGACGACGAGATCGAAGTCGTACACCCTGTTTCACGTGTCCAGGATCGAGTCCTTCGAGGTCTCGCGCATGAACCCGTAGACCAGCAACGAGATCAGCACGCACCCGGCGACGTAGTAGAAGAACACGGACTCCATGCCGGCCTGTTTGAACCACAGCGCCACGTACTCGGCCGTGCCGCCGAAGATCGCGACGGTCAGCGCGTACGGCAGGCCGACGCCGAGGGCGCGGATGTTCGTCGGGAACAGCTCGGCCTTCACGATCGCGTTGATCGACGTGTAGCCGGTGACGATCACCAGACCGCCGAGCATCAACAGGAACGCGGGGAACGCTTCCGACGTCTTCGCGAGCGTCGAGAGCAGCGGCACCGTGGCCAGCGTGCCGAGCACACCGAAGCCGAGCAGCAGCGGACGGCGGCCGATCCGGTCGGACAGCGCGCCCGCGACGGGCTGCAGCACCACGAACACCAGCAGCGCGGCGAAGTTGATCCAGCTGACCGTCGCGGCGTCGATCTTGCTGGTGTTCACCATGAACTTCTGCAGGTAGGTCGTGAACGTGTAGAACGCGACCGTGCCGCCCAATGTCAGGCCCACGACGAGCAGGCATTCCTTGGGGTGCTTCAACAACGCCTTGAAGGTGCCCTTCTGCGGGTTGTCCTTCTGGCGCTCAAAATTCTCCGACTCGTCCATGCCGCGCCGCAGCCACATCACGATGATCGCGCCGGTCGCACCGATGACGAACGCGATCCGCCAGCCCCACTCCATCATCTCCGGCTTGGAGAGGAACTGCTGCAGCACGATCTGCACGCCCAGAGCCACCAGCTGACCGGCCGTCAACGTCACGTACTGGAAGCTGGAGTAGAAACCGCGGCGCGCGGGTGAGGCCACTTCGGACAGATAGGTCGCCGAGGTCGCGTACTCACCACCGACCGAAAGCCCCTGCAGCAACCGTGCGAGCACCAGCAACAGAGGCGCGGCGACACCGATCGTCGCGTACGACGGGGTCAACGCGATGATCAACGATCCGAACGCCATCAGCGTCACGGAGAGCGTGAGTGCGGCGCGACGGCCGTGACGGTCGGCGTAGCGGCCGAGCAGCCAGCCGCCCAGTGGCCGCATGAGGAAGCCGACGGCGAACACGGCCGCGGTGTTGAGCAGCTGCGCGGTTTGGTCGCCCTTCGGGAAGAACGCGGCCGCGAAGTAGATGCTGAACGCGGTGTAGGCGTACCAGTCGTACCACTCGATCAAGTTTCCGACCGACCCGCGCAGCACGTTCGCCACCACTCGGCGCTCGGCGCGTTTCTCCTGAACCACTGTCATGGCGGACACGATCTCGGCGCCGCCTCACCCGTCACAACCTGGGCTGACGCTTCTTTACAGTCACTTAGGCGCGTCGCCACGCGCAGGAAACAGTCGTGATGGCCGATACTGCTCGAATGCGGGTGCTGTTGGTCGAAGACGACGACGGTGTCGCGGACGCCCTGGTGGAGGCACTGCGGGCGAACGGGCACCGGCCTGCCCGCGTGCGCAGGGGCGCCGACGCGTTGATCGCCCACCGCGACGCGGACGTCGTGCTGCTCGACCTCGGCCTGCCCGACCAGGACGGCCTGGAGGTGCTGCGCAAGCTCCGCAAGATCGACCCGGTGCCGGTGCTGGTGCTGACCGCTCGCGGTGACGAGCGCACGGTGGTGCGCGGGCTGCGGCTGGGCGCGGACGACTACCTGGTGAAGCCGGTGCGGCTGGCCGAGTTGCTGGCCCGCATCGACGCGGTGGCCCGGCGCAGCGCGGCCCGGTCGCAGGAACCCGACGACGTCGTGCGGGTGTCCGATGTGGAGATCGACCTGCAGAGCCGCCAGGTCGTGGTCGGCGGGCGCGAGATCTCGTTGACCACCAAGGAGTTCGACGTCCTGGCGGTGCTCGCGCGTCGTCCCGGCACGGCGGTGAGCCGTCAGCAGCTGATGGACGAGGTGTGGGGCAACGCTTTCGTGGCGGTGTCGCGCACTCTCGACGTCCATCTCACGCAGCTGCGCGCCAAGCTCGACCGGCCGGGACTGCTGCACACGATTCGCGGTTTCGGCTACCGGCTCGGTGAATAGATGCGGCAACGACTTCTGTTGGTGCTGTTGCTCTTCTCGCTCTCGGCCGTCACCGCGTTCGCCTTCCCCCTGCTGATGAGCACGGCCTCCGAACGCACCCAGCAGTTCGTGATCAGCCGCACCGCCGACCTCGACCGCTTCGTCACGCTGCCCACCGACGTCGTGGTGTCCGAGGCGCAGCGGTACGCCGACGTCTACGGCGAGGGGGTCGTGGTCGTCGACGCGTCCGGCACTCCCGTCGTCGAGTCGGGCATGACGGTCGCCGACGTGTCCGCCCAGATCGACGCCGCCCTGCGCAACCAGCCCGCCGCGCCCGTGCCCACGGTGATGCCCTGGAGCGGCGGCGACGTCCTCTTCGCCCGTCCCGTCGGCACCGGCACGAAGGTCGCGGGCGCCGTGGTGCTGCGAGCCTCGACGCGCGTCGCCGCCTTGGACGTGGCACGGCGCTGGGCGATCGTGCTTGCAGGGGCTTTGCTCGCGGCCTGCGCATGCGTGCTGCTGGCGTTGGTCGTGGCCCGATGGCTGCTGCGTCCCCTCAAAGAACTCGACCGGGGCGTGCGAGCGGTCGCAGAAGGACAGCGTCGCACACACGTCGCCGACACCGCGGGCCCGGCAGAGCTGCGCGCGTTGTCGGAGTCGTTCAACCGCATGTCCGACGCCGTCGCCGAAGCCGCCGACCAGCAACGACGACTGATCGCCGACGCCTCGCACCAGCTGCGCAACCCCATGGCGGCACTGCGGTTGCGCGTCGACATGCTGCCGTCCAACGACTCGCTGCTCACCGAGGTCGAACGCCTGGAGTCGTTGCTGGACGGGCTCTTGGCACTGGCGTCGGCGGAGAGCACAGCGACCGAGCGCGCGGCGGGCGGCGTCGAACCCGAGCTCGCCGACCTGCAGGTGGTCGCGCACGACCGGGTGGACGCGTGGCGCGCGGCGGCTGGTTCCGCAGGCGTGACGATCACCGTCGACGACCGGGCGCCAGGACTCGTGCGGTGCGCGGTGTCGGACCTCGCGCAGGTGCTGGACGTGTTGCTGGACAACGCCATCAAGTACGGCGGATCGCAGGTCACCGTGGTGTGCGACCGGGCAACGCTGATCATCCGCGACAACGGTCCCGGCCTGTCCACAAAGGACATCGGGCGTGCGACGGAACGGTTCTGGCGCGGCGACGACTCGCAGCGCGGCACCGGCCTCGGCCTGGCCATCGCGGAACGGATCGTGACAGCGCACGACGGCACGCTGAAGCTGCACACGGATGGCGGGCTGGTCGCGACGGTCGAACTGCCGAAGGAGCCGCTGCTGTGAAGCGCCGCCCACTTCCGCCCGGCCGCGCCGCGCTGAGCCGCCGCACGTTCCTGCTCGGCGCGCTGGCCCTGACCGCCTGCGGCACCAGCGAGCCGGCCGGCACGATCAAGATCGCGGGCGGCGAGCCGGGCGGGTTCTACAACGACTTCGCCGCCCTGCTCTCCCGCCTCTCCCCCAGCCCGCTGATCATCACCCCGATCGAGACCGGCGGCAGCGCCGACAACCTCGAACACCTCCGGGAAGGCACCGCCGACCTGGCGCTGACCTTGAGCGACAGCGCCCACATGGAGTCCGGCCTCGTCGCACTGGGCCGCGTCTACGAGAACTACCTGCAGCTCGTGGTCCTCGACTCCTCCCCGTACCGGACCGCGGCCGATCTGATCGGTAAGCCGGTGTCACTGGGCGCGGCTGGCTCCGGCGCCGCGTTGCAAGGCGAACGGCTCGCGCTGGGCGTGCAGGAAGAGCACTACCCGTTGCGCAACGCCATCGACGCCTTGAAAGCAGGGGAGATCGCGGCATTGCTGTGGTCCGGCGGCGTCCCGACCCCGGAGCTCAACAAGGCGAGCGGGATCAGGCTGCTGCCGCTCGACAGCTTCCTGCCGAGGCTGCGCCAGGACTACGGCAAGGTCTACGAACGCGTGGACGTCCGCATGGGCGTGTACGGCTCGCCCGTCGACGTCCCCACGATCGGCACGCCGAATCTGCTGGTGTGCCGGCCGGACCTCAGTGCCGAGTACGCGGGCGCCGTCGTGCGGCTGCTCGTGAGCAAAGCGGCGCAGCTCGTGCCGGATCAGGCGCTCGGCACCCAGTACCTCGACGTGCGCAGTCTCATCGACACGGGCAAAGTGCCACTGCACCCAGGGGCGGCGGCGGAATACAGGAGACTGCACGGATGATCATCACGATGGCGTCGATCTCGCTGGACGGGTTCTTCGAGGGACCCGGCCACGACATCAGCTGGCACGAGATGAGCGAAGACCTGCACGACTACATCAACGCCGACCTGGCGACGATGAGCACGTTCCTCGACGGCCGCCGCACCCACGAGCTGATGCTGGAGGCGTGGCCACACGCCGAGGACAACCCCGACTTCACGCGGTCGATGCTCGAGTTCGCCCCGATCTGGCGGAACGTGCGCAAGATCGTCTACTCGCGCACGCGGGAGTTCACCGAGTGGAACAGCGAGACCCGCCGCGAGGTCGACCCCGACGAGATCAGGAACCTGCCGGGCGACAGCATGATCGGCGGGCCCGACCTGCTCCAGACCTTCTTCGCCCTCGATCTCGTCGACGAGATCCGCCTCTACGTGAACCCGGTCGCGATCGGTGGCGGCACGCCGTTCTTCCGCAAGCCGAACGCCCTGGCGCTCAAGGGCACCAGGCGTTCGGCAACGGAGTCGTGCTGCTGACCTACGGCAGGCGCTGACCGAGCAGCAACGCCGCGGCCGCGGCGAACATCGCCGTCATCGTGCCGAGCAACAGCCACGGCTTCGACGCGTCGGCCTGCTTCTTCTCGTAGCCGATCTGCTCGCCGAGCGTGTCGTAGACCCGGCGCAGCTCCTCGGCGGAGGCGGCCTTGAAGAACTCGCCGCCGGAGATCTTGGCGATCTCCTTCATCGCGTCGTCGTCGACGGGGACGGACTGCTGCCGTCCCTCGATGTCGACCACGCCGTCCTCGGTGCCGAACGAGATCGTGGAGATCGGGACCCCGGCCTTCTTGGCGTCCTCCGCCACGTCGAAGGCCTTCCGGGTGCCGACCGTCTCCTTGCCGTCCGTCATCAGCACGATGCGGGCGGGCGGCGGTCCTTCGGCGCCACCGACGACCTTGCCGAACGAGTCGATCGACGCGATCGCGGCCGCCAGCGCGTCACCGGTCGCGGTCGACTGGGCGAGCTTCAGCCCGTCGATCGACTGCGTGACGGCCGCACGGTCCGTCGTCGGCGCCACCAGCACGGTCGCCGACCCGGCGAACGAGATCAGCCCCAGGTTGATGCCCGGTGTGAGCCCTTCGGCGAACGACTTGGCGGCCACCTGCGCGGCCTCCAGGCGCGACGGCTTCACGTCCGTGGCCTTCATCGACAGCGACACGTCGACGACCATCATGACCGTCGCCCGGTTGCGCGGCACCCGTTGCTCGGACGTCGGGCCGGCCAGTGCGACCGTCAGCAACGCCAGGGCTGCCAGCAGGAACGCCGCCGGGACGTGCCGCGACCAGCGTTCCCGCTTGGGCGCGACCTTCTCCAGCAGCTCCAGGTTCGTGAACCGCAGCACCCGCTTGCGCCGCATCCGCTGCGCCACCACGTACCCGGCGGTGAGCAGCGCGACGGCGATCAGCAGCAGGAACCACCACGGGGCGACGAAGTTCGAGAAGCTCACGCGACACCCCCAGACCAGCGGCGCTTGCGCGCCACCACGAAACGAACCGTGTCCGCGATCCAGTCCGAGTCGGTCCGCAGCACCAGGTGCCCGGCACCCGCGCGCCGCAGTCCCGCAGCCACCTCGGCCCGGTGTTCCGCGGCCGCCGCGTTGAACTCCTTGCGCAACAACGCGGACGCGGTCACCTCACGCTGCCGCCCTGTCTCCGGGTCGGACAGCACGACGGTGCCCACCTCTGGCAGGTCGACGTCACGCGGGTCGACGACCTCGATGGCGACGATGTCGTGCCGTGCCGACAACGCGCGCAACGGCCGTTGCCACTCCATGTCGCCGAGGAAGTCCGAGATCACCACGATCAGGCCGCGCCGGCGTGGAGGCCTGCGCAGCTGCTCCAGCAACGCCGCGAGGTCGCCGCGCGTGCCCTCGGCCGCCCGCGGCATCTCGGCGATCTTGCGGATCATGCCCCGCGCGTGTGCGACGGCCGCCA
>NZ_VSRL01000362.1 GCF_012184385.1 Lentzea indica | reverse complement strand
CGCCGCACCGTGCACGCCACCGCCCGGCCACGCCGAGGATCCCGCCAGGTAGAGCCGGTCGAACGGGGTGTCCGCGCGGCCGAGACCGGGGACGGGCCGGAAGATCAGCTGCTGGTGGATGGCCGCTGTGCCGCCGTTGACCGTGCCGATTTCCTCAGGGCCGAGCACGGAGCGCTTGACGATGCGGGAACGGAAGCCGGGCGCGCGATCCTCGATCATCAGCTCGAGGCGGTCGGCGCGGCGCTTCAACCGGTCCGGCGTCCAGGCTCCGCCCAGCGGTACGTGTGTGTACGCCCAAGCCGCCTCGGTTCCGGCGGGGGAGCGTGACGGGTCGGTCGTCGTCATCTGACCCATGACCATGAACGGGTTTCGCGGCACCTTGCCGCACGCCAGCTCGTGGGCCACACCGGCCATACCGTTGACGTCGCCACCGAGGTGGACGGTGCCCGCCTGCGCGGCTTCGGGGTTGGTCCACGGGATCGGGCCCGACAGCGCCCAGTCGACCTTGATCGTGTCGCCGTCCCACTGAAACCTCTTCAGGTCTCCTGCGAGCTTCGACGGCAGTGCGTCGGCGCCGATCAGGTCCAGGTAGAGGTTCGGTGCAGGCACATCGGCGAGGACAGCGCGGCGTGCGCGCACGACCGAACCGTCTGCCAGACGCACGCCAACGGCAACACCGCGCGCGTGCAGTACGTCCGTCACCTTCGCGTTCATCTCGATGCGTCCGCCGAACCGCCGCACCAGGGACGCGGTCAACTCGCCCGCACCGCCGCGCGGCGCCGGGTTGCCGACGTCCTGCCCGAGCATCGACAGCAGCCAGCCGAAGCCAGCGCCGCCGGCCTGGTCCGGGCCGAGGTCCGTGTGCATCGTGTTGCCCGCCAACAACACCCGAGCGCCTCGCCGGCGAAGAGCTCCTCGCCGAGGCGACGCACGGGCAACGTCAGCATGCGCGTCAGCCGCAGCGCGTCGCCGGGGCCGAGCGTGCGCAGCAACGACAGCCCGCCGCGCACGGGAGGGAAGGGACGCAGCAAGCCGTCCAGCATCGCGTCACGGACCTGCCGCCAGCGCGCGTACTCGGACTGCCAGGCCTCGGCGTCCGAGTGCGCGAACGTGCCAACGGACTTCGCGGTGACGTCGACGTCACGAGAGAGGAGCGCGACCCGATCGTCCGGCAGGACATGAGCCAGCACGGCAGGTGCGTGCAGCCACTGCACGTCGAGGTTCAACGCGCCGAGGACGGGCGAGCCGAGTCCGAGGGGGTAGAACGCGCTGTAGACGTCGTTGGTGAAGCCGGGCGCGGTGATCTCGGCAGAGGCCACAGCGCCGCCGGGGGTGGCGCGCTGTTCCAGCACCAGCACGTCCCAGCCCGCGTCCGCCAGCAGCGTCGCGGCGACCAGGCCGTTCGGTCCGGAGCCGATGACAACGGCATCAACCTCGTTCACGCACGCCCTCCCATTGCCGTGACGACGTCGCGCAGCACATCACGCGCGTCGTGTTCCGGCCACCATTCCAGATCTTCGTGCGCTCGTGTGGTCCGCACGAGGGGTGCCTGATCGGCCATCCGGACCCACTCCGGCGTCAAAGGTTGCAACCCGAGCCGCGCCGTCGCCCCCGCCAGTTTCTCGATCAGCGGATACGGCACCGGAACGCGGCCGGCGCCGACGCGTTCGGCGATCATGGGAGCGGTCAGCACCGGTTCGGCGGCGAGGTTGTAGGCACCCAACGCCCTGCGGCGCACAATCTCCACGATCGCGCGCGCCACGTCGTCGGAGTGCACGAGCTGCAGGCGAAGATCGTTCCACAACGGGATCGGCAGCAACGGCAGCAGTTTCGGCGAGAGCCAGCGGCCGAGCAGCCAGCGCCGCACCTGTGCGGCCGCGGACGCCTGCCCGATGCCGCACGGTCTGATCACCGTGCACGGCAAGGGATAGCGGCTGATCATCTTTTCCAGCCGCACCTTGTGCGCGCTGTACGTGCTGCCGGGGATGCCCGTCACCGGCCACGACTCGTCGACCCTCGACCAGCGTTGCGCCGGTGCGTAGGCGGCGACCGACGACGCGCAGACCAGGTGACCGACCTCTTCTTTGATGCAGGCGGCGAGCACGTGCTCGGTGCGTCGATGTTCGTGTCGCGGTCCGTCGGCTTGATCGCAAACGCCAGGTGCACCACGACGTCGGCACCGCGGACGGCGTCCCGCAACGACGACAGCGCGCGTACGTCCACGCCGGCGTCCTCGAACTCCAGCTGACGGCGCAGCGCTGTGCCGACGTTGCCGGTGCCGCCGGTGGCGACGATCCTCACCCAAGCACCTTGCGGATCGCGTCCCGTGCCCTGTCCACCACGGCCACTAGCGGCCCGAGCGCCAGGTTCGCGACGGGGCCCTCGACACCGGGATGCGGGTGGGTCGGCGCGATCGCCTCGGCGGCTTCCACGGCCTTGGCCATGCGTTCGAGGCGTTCCTGGTCGTGCACCTTGCGCAGCAGCGGGAACTCGGCCTGTTCCTCGTGGTCCGCGTGGGCCAGCACGTCGTCACGGAGCTGGACGAGCAGAGTGTCGAAGCCCTCGGCGTCGGGGCCCATGTTGTCCATCGTGCTGAGGAGCTCCTTGGCGCGGTGTTCCTCCGCGACGCGTGCGTCCACGATGGGCTCGCCGCCGGTCACACGCGTGACAGCGGGATGGACGATCTCCTCCTCCGCGGTCTCGTGGATGGAGAGCAGTCGCACGAGCCGATGCCACGCGTCCTTGCGTTCATCGCCGGTCGCGGCCTGTACCTCGGCGAACAGCGTGCGGATGTTCTCGTGTTGCCGGTGCAGCAGCGTGATCACGTCGTCAGCCATGCCGCTCGGATACCCGAAAAGTGATCGACAACGCTGTATCTCACTTCGTTCGGCACCGAAGAGCTAGCACAGCGTGTAGTCGAGCGGTAGTCACATGAACCTAACAATGTTGTGTCACGTACCACAGAGAGAGGCATTATGTGAGGCCTCAACGAATACTGAGCTACCGCTTAGTATGTTCGGCTCTGATCTTTCGACAAGGACTCCTGAATGCCCTTCCGCCGCCATGTACTGCCCACCGCCTTAGCGCTCGCCGTCGTCGTCGCCGGCTGTGGCGCGAAGGATGACGGGAAAGTCCAGGTCAAGACGGGCCCGGCGTTACAGACGACACGATCTCGCTCGGCATCCTCACGGACATGACGGGGCCGTACAAAGCGTCCGCGCAGACCCGCATGAAGGGCTACGAGCTGTACTTGAAGCAGGTCAACGACCGCGGGGGCATCTGCGGTCGCAAGGTCGAGCTCAAGCTGAAGGACCACGCGTACGACGTGCAGAAGGCCCTCGACGCCTACTTCGACCTGGAACCGCAGGTCCTCGGCCTGATGGAACTCGCAGGCACGCCGATGACCGCGGCCATCGAGCCCGACATCATGCAGACCCGCACGCTGACCGCCCCCGTGGCGTGGTCCGCGTCGTTGCTCGGCAACCCGCACATGATGGTCGTGGGTACCACCTACGACATCGACGTCATCAACGGACTCGATCACTACAAGCGCCGTGGTGTCATCAAGGAGGGCGACACCGTCGGCCACGTCTACGTGCAGGGCAGCTACGGCGACAACGCGCTGGAGGGCAGCCGGTTCGTCGGCCAGCAGTGGAACATGAAGATCGCCGAGCAGCCGATCGGTGAGACCACGGCCGATCTGACCCAGCAGATCGGCGCCCTGAAGGCAGCCGGCGCGAAGGCCGTCATGCTGAGCACCACCCCCGCCCAGACCGCTGCCGCGGTGGGCATCGCCGCGGCGATGAAGTGGGAAGTGCCGTTCATGAGCAACGTGGTCGGCTACGACAGCGCGATCCTGGACTCGCCGGTCGGCCCCGCCGTGCAGAAGCAGTTGTCCGTGGTGACGTCGGTGGCGCCGTTCAGCGGCACCCAGCCAGGGCCGCGCGAGGTGGCGGCGGCGTTCAACAAGGCCTACCCGAACGACAAACCGGCCCTCTACGTCGACCACGGGTACACCGTCGCGATGGTGTTCCTCGCGGTCGTGGAGAAGGCCTGCGCGAGCGGCGACCTCACCAGGGACGGGGTGCTGAAGGCGTTCCACGACACCAAGGGCCTGGACACCAAGGGCCTGACCGCTCCGCTGCACTACTCGCTCGTGGGGCGGCCTTCCTCCACGCAGTCGTACATCACCAAGGTCGACAAGAGCGCTCCCGGTGGTCTCACGACCGTGGAGGAGCTGTTCGAGTCCGACATGGTGAAGGCCAAGGGCACGCGCGCCAAGTAAGGCGAAACGATGAAGGGCTCCTCCCGCGCGGGAGGAGCCCTTCATCGTCTACTTGCCGAATCCGGCCTTGCGGAGTGCTTCCGCCATCGAGCCGCTCGCCGGCGGGGGCGTGGAGCGGTTCTGTCCGCCACGCTGCGGCTGCCCACCGCGCTGCGGACGACGGTCCCGGCCGCCGCCGCCACCCTGTTGCTTCGGAGCGGGCTTGCCCGGCTCGTCGGTCAGGCGCAGCGTCAGGCCGATGCGCTTGCGGGCCTCGTCGACCTCCAGCACCTTCACCCGCACCACATCACCGGACTTCACGACGTCGCGCGGGTCCTTGACGTAGGTGTTCGACAGGGCGGAGATGTGCACGAGGCCGTCCTGGTGCACGCCGATGTCCACGAACGCGCCGAACGCGGCCACGTTCGTCACGACGCCTTCCAGCACCATGCCGGGCTTGAGGTCGGCGATCTTCTCGACGCCGTCCGCGAAGGTCGCCGTCTTGAAGGCCGGACGCGGGTCGCGGCCGGGCTTCTCCAGCTCCTTCAGGATGTCCGTGACGGTCGGCAGACCGAACTTCTCGTCCACGAACTTCTCGGGCCGCAGCTTGGTCAGCACGGCCGTGTTGCCGATCAGCTCTGCGCCCGCCTCGGTCTGCATCTTCCGCACGACCGGGTACGCCTCGGGGTGCACGGAGGAGGCGTCCAGCGGCTCGTCACCGCCGCGGATCTTGAGGAAGCCCGCGCACTGCTCGAACGCCTTCGGACCGAGCCGCGCCACGTTCTTCAGCGCGGTACGGGTCCTGAACGGGCCGTTCTGGTCCCGGTGCAGCACGATGTTCTCCGCGAGACCGGCGGTGATGCCGGAGACGCGGGTCAGCAGCGGCACGGACGCGGTGTTCAAGTCCACGCCGACCGCGTTCACGCAGTCCTCGACCACCGCGTCCAGCGAACGCGACAGCTTCGACTCGGACAGGTCGTGCTGGTACTGGCCGACGCCGATCGACTTCGGGTCGATCTTCACCAGCTCGGCCAGCGGGTCCTGCAGGCGCCGCGCGATCGACACCGCGCCGCGGATCGACACGTCGAGGCCCGGCAGTTCCGAGGACGCGTAGGCCGACGCCGAGTAGACCGACGCGCCCGCCTCCGACACCACGATCTTGGTGAGGTTGAGCTCGGGGTGGCGCTTGATCAGGTCGGCGGCCAGCTTGTCGGTCTCGCGCGACGCCGTGCCGTTGCCGATCGCGATGAGGTCGACGTTGTGCTGCTTGGCCAGCGCCGCGAGCTTCGCGATCGACTCGTCCCAGCGGTTCGCGGGCACGTGCGGCTGGATCACGCCGTGCGCGACGACCTTGCCGGTGGCGTCGACGACCGCGACCTTCACGCCGGTGCGGTAGCCGGGGTCGAGGCCCATCGTGGCGCGCGTGCCGGCCGGGGCGGCCAGCAGCAGGTCGCGCAGGTTCGAGGCGAACACCTTCACGGCCTCGTCCTCGGCGAACGCGCGCAGGCGTCCGCGCAGGTCGATGCCCAGGTGCACGAGGATCCGGGTCCGCCACGCCCAGCGCACCGTGTCGGTGAGCCACTTGTCGGCGGGGCGGCCGCGGTCGTCGATGCCGAAGCGGGCGGCGATGCGGACCTCGAACGACGAGGGACCCTCTTCGACCGGCTCCTCCGGCTCCAGGACGAGGTCGAGGACCTCCTCCTTCTCGCCGCGGAACAGCGCGAGGATCCGGTGCGAAGGCAGCTTGGAGAACGGTTCGTTGAAGTCGAAGTAGTCCGCGAACTTGGCGCCCTCGGTCTCCTTGCCCTCGCGGACCTTGGAGACGACGCGGCCGCGCGTCCACATCCGCTCGCGCAGGTCGCCGATCAGGTCGCCGTCCTCGCCGAACCGCTCGACCAGGATTGACCGCGCGCCCTGCAGGGCGGCCGCCGCGTCGGCGACCTCCTTGGCGGGGTCGACGAACTTCGCGGCCTCTTCCTGGGGGTTCAGCGAAGGATCACCCAGAAGTGCGTCGGCCAGCGGTTCGAGACCGGCTTCCTTCGCGATCTGGGCCTTCGTGCGGCGCTTCGGCTTGAACGGCAGGTAGAGGTCCTCGAGCCGGGCCTTGTTCTCGGCGGCGAGGATCTGCGCTTCGAGCGCCTCGTCGAGCTTGCCCTGCTCGCGGATCGAGTTGAGAACCGCCGCGCGGCGCTCCTCCAGTTCGCGCAGGTAGCCGAGCCGCTCTTCGAGCGTGCGCAGCTGCGCGTCGTCGAGACCGCCGGTCGCCTCCTTGCGGTATCGGGCGACGAACGGGACGGTCGCGCCACCGTCGAGCAGTTCGACAGCAGAGCTGACCTGGCCCGCGGCCACGCCGAGCTCGTCAGCGATCTTCTGGTGGATGAGCGTTGTCACAGCGCGCCATTCTGCCCGCTGCCCGATTCGACGTGGCACGGTGTCCAGGTGACCATCGCCGAGGTCGTCCCGTCTTTGCTGTCGGGCCTGGAAGTGCCGGGTGCGGACAACACCTTGAACCTGCCGTCCGCCCGGCGTGTCGTGCTGCTGCTCGTCGACGGCCTGGGGCACGAGCTGCTGCGGGAGCACGCCGAGCACGCGCCGTTCCTGTCGTCGCTGGCCGGCCGCGAGACCAGCGCGGGTTTCCCGTCGACCACCGCCACCAGCCTCGCCTCGATCGGCACGGGCCTGCTCTCTGGTGAGCACGGCATCGTCGGGTACACGTTCGCGGTCGGGGACGAGGTGCTCAACGCGCTGACCTGGTCACGTGCCGGCGATCACCACTACGACCTGCGCAAGGAGCTCGTGCCCGAGGTCGTGCAGCCGCACCCGACGCTGTTCGAACGCGCATCGGC